>NZ_JBHSEP010000003.1:0-413378 GCF_042654645.1 Cohnella hongkongensis
CCCGTTGTCTGGGATTGGCTGATCCAGCGGTCTAAAGCAGAAGCTGTGAGGTCATATTCCTCCACAATTGCTGCTCTGGTCTTCCCATTTTCATAGAGCTGTACCATCTGTTTTTTAAATTCAGTTGAAAACGTACGTCGTTGTTTTTTAGGCACTGTAGAGATCCGCTCCTTAGCATGATAGGTTTATTCTACAAGCCCTTATTTTTTCTGTCCAACTTAGTGTAGCCGATCCACAGAAGGTACAGAAGGAGCGAAGGTACGCAGAAGGAGCAGCAAGGTGCAGAAGGAGCAGCAAGGTGCAGAAGGTGCATATAGGAGTAGCAAGTAGCAAGGAACAGAAGGAGTACAAAAAGTGCAGAAGGAGCGACGGTATGTAGAAGGAGAGAAGGAGCGAAGGTGCGCAGAAGGAACGGCAACGTGCAGAAGGCGCGGAAGGAGCAGCAAGGGGCAGCAAGGGGCAGTTAGGTGTAGCGAGGTGTGGCAAGGGTAGGGAGATGATAGAAGGGGGAAAATGGGAATAAAAAGAAACCATGAATGAGCAGTGAGGCGCGGAGGGCAAGGCGGAGTAAAAGTATGTAGGGGTAAAAAATAGGGTATCTGCACATGACTCAGGCTGGGGAAAAAGGAGTTTGGATCGGCAAAGGAGAGGCCCAGGAGAGGAGACGGCGGGTGCTGCACATGACTCAGGCGAGGGAAAAACGAGTTAGGGATCGACAAAAGGAGAGGCCCCAGGAGAGGAGACGACGAACGCTGCACATGATTCAGGCGAGGGGAAAAAGGCTAACTATTCGGATGAAAGTGCGTCGTTTGTCGCAACCTGTTAATTAGAAGACAAATGAAGATGAAGGAGCCGGGAGCATGAAGGATACGATCGGTAAAGCGTTGTCTCTTGGATTGGGATTGGCGGTAGCGGGGAAGGAGCAGGTGGAAAAGACGATTGAGGAGTTGGTGAAGAAGGGAGAGCTGAGCAAGGCGGAATCCGGATCGCTGGCCGAGGAGTTGGTGCGAAAAGGGGAGGAGGCGAAGTCGCGGATGGAGGAGCTCGTAAGAGCACGGATTCAAGCGCTTTTGGGAGACGGCACTCTGGCGACGAAGGAGGACGTGGCGCGTCTCGAGCAGCGGCTGACCGTGCTGGAGCAGCGGTTGGCCGGGAATTGACGGGAGGCGGAGCGGCCCATGAATGTGCGACAACGAATTCGCAGGCTGCGGAGATATCATTCGATCGCTTCTGCGCTGGCTCGGAACGGGTTAGGGTATGTGGCGCACGATACGGGCCTGACGGACAAGCTGCTGTTTTTTCGGGGCGAGGAGAGAAGAGGGATTAAGGGCAAAAGCCTCGGCGAGCGGATTCGCATGCTGCTCGAGGAGTTGGGGCCGACTTTCGTGAAGCTCGGCCAGCTTGCCAGTTCCCGGCCCGATCTTCTTCCGGCGGATATTATCCGGGAATTGGAGCGGCTTCAAGACCAGGTGGCGGCGTTTCCTTACGATCAGGCTTCGGCGATTATCGAGCAGGAATTGGGTCAGCCCGTTGACAGCTTGTTTCTTCGCCTGTATGAGACGCCGATCGCGGCGGCATCGATCGGACAGGTCTATCACGCCTGCTTGAAGGACGGGACGGACGTAGTCGTGAAGGTGCAGCGGCCGAATATGCTTCGGCTGATCGAGACCGATCTGGGCATTCTGGCGGACTGGGCCCGAATTGCCGAGAGCCGGCTGGAATGGGCGAGGAATTATCGGCTAACCGACATGGTCGAGGAGTTGGGACTGGCGCTGCGCGCCGAACTGGATTACGAGAAGGAAGCCCGAAATGCCGAGAGGTTCGCGCAGCGGAACAAGGGAGTCGATAAGTGTCGCGTTCCGGCCGTGTACAGGGAGTACAGCTCGACGAAGGTGCTGACGATGGATTACGTCGAGGGCATCAAGCTGTCCGAGCTTGGAAGGCTTGACCGAGCCGGATTGAATCGGCGGGCGCTGGCGGAGCGTTATGGGCGGATGATTTTTCAGCAGGCGCTGGTCGAGGGCTTTTTCCACGGCGATCCTCACCCGGGCAACGTGCTGGCACAGCCGGACGGAACGCTGGCTTGGCTGGATTTCGGGATGA
The DNA here is from genome assembly GCF_042654645.1 of Cohnella hongkongensis. Lineage (NCBI taxonomy): Bacteria > Bacillati > Bacillota > Bacilli > Caryophanales > Paenibacillaceae > Cohnella > Cohnella hongkongensis. Next base: position 2,104 of record NZ_JBHSEP010000003.1, read on the forward strand.
TGGGCAGGCTCTCCCCGAAGATGAAGATGAGCTTCGCTTCGTTCGTCATCGCGCTGCGCAGCCAAAACTCCAAGGGCGTGCTAAGGGCGATCTCTCGCATGGGCATCGTGCCCGAAGGGGTTGACCGCGACCGGCTGCTGGCGGATATCGAGGAATTGAGAGACAAATACTATAAGGTTCCGTTCCAACGGCTTCGAATCGGAGAAGCGGTTCACGATCTGTTCGCCGTAGCTTGGCGTCACCGGATTTCCATTCCGAGGGAGCTGACGCTGCTCGGAAAAACGTTCCTGACGATGGAGGGGGTTGTCACTTTGCTCGATCCGGGCTTTCGCATTTTCGACATCGCCGAGCCGTTCGGAAGGAAGCTGTTCCTGGACCGCCTCGATCCGAGTCGGTGGGCGAGCCGATGGGTCGACGACATCCCTGAATACGTCGAACTGCTAAGCGAGATTCCGGCCGGGCTGAAGCAGGCTGTTCGTTCACTGCGCCAGGGAAAAGTGAAGATCGAGGTGGCGGCGCCGCAAGTAGACGCCCTGATGGCCAAGATGGACCGCATCGGCAATCGGTTGTCGTTCAGCATCGTGCTGCTGTCTCTGAGCATCATCATGCTCGGCCTGATCGTCGGCTCGGCGGTCAGTCACTCCAAGACGGTGCTGTGGAGAATTCCGGTCGTCGAAATCGGACTGGGGGTCGCGGCGTTCATGCTCGTATGGCTGATCTCTTCGATTTTTCGGTCGGGGAGATTCTAGAAAGGTTGAAGGTTAACGCCAGTGTGTTAAAATGAGTTCATCCATGACGCTTTCAGCGGAGGTAGGAAGATGCAACTCATTGATAGATCGATTGTGCAGACGATGATTGATCGGTTCAGAGACCGGGATCTCTATATTCATCTGGAGATGACGAGCGGCGCGTATGCGGCGCACTTCGACAGCTCCAAGCATCCGGCGGCTACATTCATTACGAACGCGCTCGTCCGGTACAGCCTGGGATCGATTTCCGGCGACGGTCCGTACCGCGTAGGCCTGAAGACGGCGCAAGGCTGGATCTATTCGGAAGGACTGACCCACTACGAAGAGACGGAACAGGACCGGATGATTCTGGCCGGGCACGACAGTCAGGGCAAGCTCGTCGTCGCCCTGCAGCTCAGCCGGGAGCCTTTCTAGACGGAATGGAGATGAGCCATCAGATGAGTCAACAAATATTGGTCGTATTGCCGCACCCGGACGACGAGGCTTTCGGGCTGTCCGGCACCCTTGCGAAGCATGCAAGCGACGGGGCGCAGATCGCCTACGCTTGTCTGACGCTCGGGGAGATGGGAAGGAATATGGGCGTGCCGCCTTTCGCCAATCGGGTGACGCTTCCGGCCGTCCGCAAGCAGGAACTGGAGAAGTCCTGCCGCGCGATCGGCATACAGGATTTGCGGCTGATGGGCTTCCACGATAAAACGATCGAATTCGAGGATCAGGAGCAGCTGGACGGGAAAATCAAGGAGCTGCTGGACGAACTCCAGCCCGAGTTGGTCTATACGTTCTATCCCGGCTACAGCGTGCATCCCGACCACGACGCGACCGGAGCCGCCGTCGTTCGCACGATCGGACGTCTGCCCGCAGCGAGCAGACCGCAGGTCCGCTGCATCGCGTTCGCCAACAATCACGAGCAAGCGATCGGCCAACCGGATATAGTGAACGACGTAAAGCCGTTTTTGGAAGCCAAGCTGGCTTCGATCCAGGCGCATCGCTCCCAGTTTCAAGCCGCCGAATTGCTCGGCAAGAAGCAGCTGAGCGACGAGGAGATTCAGCAGCGGTTCGGAACGGAAAGATTTTGGACTTATCGGTTTGATTCGTAAAACGGAAGTCAACGAAAGCCTCTGCCATCCGCAGAGGCTTTTTTGACGCGCAAAAAGCGGGCCGGGAAGGCCGGTTTTGCCGTATATTGCCCAATCGCAACATAATTTGACGCGGAAAGCTTAATTGTCCTCTCTCCACTCTTAGGAGCGGCTGCAACACTGTTTCTCTAGACCCACACGAAGTTCGTTCGGTATGCTTAGTACGTGGAGATGAGGGAGGCCCGTACATGGAGGCATATGAAGACCTGAAACAGGGAGAGAAGGGCGCTTGGGTAAGCATCGGCGCCTACGTCCTGCTCTCGGGAGCGAAGCTGGCAGTCGGCCATGCGTCCGGCTCTCAGGCGCTGCTCGCGGACGGGCTCAATAACGCAACGGACATCATCGCTTCGATCGCGGTTCTCGTAGGCTTAAGAATATCTCGCAAGCCTCCGGACCGGAATCATCGATACGGGCATTTCCGCGCCGAAACGGTGGCGGCGCTGGTCGCTTCGTTCATTATGATGGCGGTCGGCGTACAGGTGCTGATCCAAGCGGTTGGGGCATTCTCGGAGCCGAATCTGGAATCGCCGGGCATGGTAGCCGGCTGGACGGCGCTGCTGTGCGCTTTGGCGATGTTGGCCGTCTATCGCTACAATTCCCGACTGGCCAGGCGCATCAATAGCCAGGCGCTGATGGCCGCCGCGCAGGACAATCGCTCCGACGCGCTCGTCGGCTTAGGCGCGTTCGTCGGGATTGTCGGCTCGCAGTTCGGCATCGCCTGGCTGGATCCGTTCACGGCTGTAATCGTCGGGCTGATCATTTGTCGAACCGCCTGGCTCATTTTCAGGGACGCTACGCACGCTTTAACGGACGGCTTCGACGAGGCCGAGCTGAGCAAGCTTCGGCAGACGGTGAGCGACAGCCCCGGCGTGAAAGGCGTTCGGGACATTAAAGCGCGGGTGCACGGCAATAACGTGCTGGTCGACGTGACGATCAACGTCAACAAATACTTAAATGTGGTGGAGAGCCATGCCATCACGGAGAGAATTGAAGAGAGAATGAAAGCCGATCACAATATCTCGCACATTCACATCCATATCGAGCCGCACGAAGCGCGGGAATGAAACCTCGGAATGAAACCTCGGAATGAAACCTCGGAATGGCACCCGTATTGCCGCCAAACAATACGTCCCGCAAGCCGGAAGACGGAGTCTGAAAGCCAGAAGACGGGGCCCGAAAGCCGGAAGACTGGGCTCCGCTAGCCGGAAGGCGGGGCCCGAGGGTCGGAAGACGGAGCCTGAAAGCCGGAAGGCGGGGCGCGAAGTCGAAAGACGGGCCCGCAAGCCGGAAGACGGGGCTCCGAAGGCCCAGCCAGAGCCGGCACTGAGTCGGGCGCCTTCCGCTTATCCTCTGCGTCTGGGGCAAGGGCCGGACGTGGCTCCGACGACAAGCTGCGGCTCCAGAATGATTTCGCGGAAATCGTCGGCGCCGCTGCCGAGACGGAGAGCGTCCAGAAGGATGCGCATCGCCTGTCTGCCGATCTCCTCCTCGGACTGTGCGATATGCGTAAAGTTCGCTTGACCGTCGAGCCCCGGAGACGGGTCGTCGAACGTGACGATGGACAGGTCCTCGGGAATATCGAGGCCCAGTCCGCGGGCAATGCCGGCGATCTGCGTGCCAAGCGTGGAGTTCAGCGCGATATAGGCCGTCGCCAGCCGGCTGGCGATGAAGCGGCGAAGCGAGCGCCCTTCTTCCCCCGCGCCCCCGCCCCCCATTTTAGACCCAGTCAGAATAAGCTCCGGATTAATCAGGGAGCCTTTCAGCTTCAGAGCGTCCATATAGCCCGCTAACCGTTCCTGTACGGTGATCGTCTGAATCGGCGAATTCGAACAGATCGCGATGCTTCGGTGCCCGTGCGCCCACAGATGGGAGACGGCAAGCTGCGCGCCCTTGCGGCTGTCCGAGCAGACGAAGTGGGTTGCCACCCCCGGCATGTAGCGATCGACGAGCACAAACGGAAAGCGATTCACCTTAAGCGTCAAAATTTCCTCGTTATAGGCCTCGGCGTCCACCGGGAAAATGATGAGACCGGCCGCACCGAACCGAACGAGCTCCGCGATCGCTTCCTTTTCCCGCGCCTTGGAATGGTTCGTCAACACAATGTTCAGGCAATAGGAGGTGCCGTCAAGCACGCTGTTGATTCCCCGAATGAGCCGCAGCGCGAAAAAGTCGCTGACGGACGGGATGACGAAGCCGATCATTCGCCTGGTCGGCGGAGAAGGCGCTGGCGGCCGCTCCGCGAAAGCGGGGACCTCTTCGGCGCCGTCCGGCGCCTTGTCGGAACCCGCCTCAGCGGCAGCGGACTCGTCCGGCTTTTTCTCCGCGATTTTCCCCACGAAGGTTCCTTTCCCCGGAATCCGATAGACCCAACCCTGCTTGGCCAATTGCGTGATCGCGTTCGCCACTGTAATACGGCTGACGCTGAATATTTTCATCAGCTCCTGCTCGGTCGGGATTTGATCGCCTTCTTTCAGCAGGCCCTCCGTAATCGAGCGTTTGAAATGATTTTGAATTTGAAGATAAAGCGGCTGCCGGTCGTTGCTCATGGGACGCTCTCTCCTAGGTCTGAAATGACATATATGATATAAAATATTCCCTTATATTGAATATGTCAAATTAAGATGCTATATTCGTTGAAAAAGCCACCTAGAGACGAGGAGAGAGACGGATGCCTTATGAGACGGCGGACATTCAGCTCGGCCGCGCGAAGAGCGCGCTGGAGAAAATACGGAAGAGCATTTACAGTCCGATTGCGGCTCTGGAAGTGACCGCGTGGAGGACGAAGGAGCCGGTGCCGTTCGAACAAAGAATGTCCGGGGAGAAAGCGGCGCTGCAGCCGGGAGACAAGTGGGGCGAGCTGTGGGACTGCGCCTGGTTCCGGTTCGTCGGCATCGTTCCGTCCAGCGCGGCGGGGCGTAAAGTCGTGCTCCTGATCGACGTCAACGGAGAGTTGTGCCTCGTGGACGAGGAGGGGACGCCCAGCCAAGGGCTGACCAACGTCAATTCGGAGTTTGATTATACGCTTGGTCTTCCTGGCAAGCGGGTGGTGGACGTATCCGACTGCGCCCAAGGAGGAGAAACGGTCGATCTATGGGCGGACGCCGGCTGCAACGATCTGTTCGGCCATTACCGCAGCGGCACGCTGAAGGAAGCGGACATCGCAATCTGCCACGAGGAGACGCGCCAACTGTATTACGACTACGAGGTGCTGCTCGAGCTGGCCGAGCAGCTGCCGGAGCAGAGCGCCCGCCGCAGCAGGGTGCTGTTCAAGCTGTGCGAGGCTTCCTATCTGCTGGAAACGATCCATGACGACGCGGTTCGAGCCGCTCGTCGGCTGTTGAGGACAGAGCTGGACAAGAAGGGCGGGGACCCCGACTTGACGGTTAGCGCCGTCGGACACGCGCATATCGATCTGGCCTGGCTCTGGCCGATTCGGGAGACGATCCGCAAAGGGGCGAGGACGTTCTCCACCGTGCTCCGGAATATGGAGAAATATCCCGATTACGTCTTCGGGGCTAGCCAGCCGCAGCTATACCAGTGGATGAAGGAGCATTATCCGAAGCTGTACGAGCGGATTAAAGAGAAAGTCGCCGAAGGCCGCTGGGAGGTCCAGGGGGCGATGTGGGTCGAGCCCGATTCGAACTTGACGGGCGGCGAGGCGCTGATCCGGCAAATTCTGTACGGGAAACGGTTCTTTAAGCAGGAGTTCGGCCAGGACGTGCGCGTGCTGTGGGTGCCCGACATTTTTGGCTACAGCGCCAGCCTGCCCCAGCTGCTGAAGAAATCCGGCGTCGATTACATGATGACGCAGAAGCTGAGCTGGAGCGTCTATAACGATCATCCGCACCACAGTTTTCTGTGGGAAGGAATCGACGGAACGAGGGTGCTTGCCCATCTTCCTCCGGAGGACACGTACAACAGTCCGGCCGCACCTCGGTCGTTGAAGAAAATCGAAAAGGAATACGAAGACAGCGCCGTCTCCGAGCATGCCCTGATGCTGTACGGAATCGGCGACGGCGGCGGCGGTCCGGGCGAGGAGCATCTGGAGCGGCTTGACCGCCTGAAGGACATGCAGGGCCTCGTGCCGGTCGTCCAGGAGCCCTCCATCGCCTTCTTCCGCAAGCTGGAACGGGAGCAAGCGCGCTTCCAGACGTGGCGCGGCGAGCTGTATCTGGAGAGGCACCAGGGCACGCTGACGTCTCAAGGCCGCAACAAATGGTATAACCGCAAGCTGGAGAAAGCGCTGAGAGAGCTGGAGTTCGCCGCTTCGCTTGCTATCGCCTTCGGCGGCTCGCCTTCCGAGTATCCGCAGGAGGAGCTGGAGACGATCTGGAAGGAAGTGCTGCTCTACCAGTTCCACGATATTTTGCCGGGTTCGTCTATCGGAAGGGTATACGACGAATCGCTGGAACGCTATGCGGCGCTCTACGAAAGAACGCAAAGGCTGACCAGAGAAGCCTACGCTTCGGCGGCCGCTCTGGCCGGGATCGAGCCGGGCGAAGCGGTCGTGGCGAATTCGCTCCCTTGGGAGCGCCGGGAATGGGTCAGCTGGAACGGTCGGCCGCTCCGGGTGACGGTGCCTCCGATGAGCCTGGTCCCGCTGGAGCAGGCAGCAGACTCGGCGGAAGCAGCCTCGCCTCGTGCGGAGGAGGACGGCTTCGAGAACGAATATTTGCGCGTCAAGCTCGGGGATGACGGAAGCATCGTCTCGCTCTATGACAAGCAGGCTGGCAGAGAGATCGTCGCCCACGGGGAGCGGGCCAACGTGCTGACCGTCTATCACGACCTTGGGGACGCCTGGGATTTCGACCGCCATTACCGCCAGGCTGTCGCCGGCGCGATGGCGCGCGAGCGAATCAGCGCTTATGCAGACGGCTCGAAGGCGGTCGTGGAGCAGCGCTTCCGGTTCGGGGAGTCGACGCTCACGCAAAAAATGGTTTTGCAGGCGGGCGAACGGGTCGTTCGCTTCGAGACGGAGGCGGACTGGAGGGAGTCAGGCAAAATGCTGAGGGCTTCGTTCCCCGTTGACGTCCGCACGGAGCAGGCCAGCTGCGAGATCCAGTTCGGTTACTTGCAGCGCCCGACTCATCGCAATACGAGAATCGATTACGCCAAGGACGAAATCTGCGCGCATCAATATATCGATTTGTCCCAGCCGGACTACGGCGTCTCGCTGCTGAACGATTCCAAATACGGCTACAGCGCGCTGGGCCACACGCTCGATATCCATCTGCTGCGCAGCCCATCCAATCCCGACCCGAATGCCGACCGGGCCGTTCACCGGTTCGTTTACGCGCTGTATCCGCACGAAGGCGATTTCGTGGCGGCGCAAACTTATCGGAAGGGCTACGAGCTGAACTCGCCCCTGACCGTACTGGCGGCCGGAGCCGGGCAAGGCCGGGGCAGCGGCAGTCTGCGTCCGCTCGTTCGAATCGATTCGCCGCGCGTCATGGTGGAAGCGGTCAAGAAGGCCGAGGACTCCGGCGATCTGATTGTGCGTCTGTACGAGACGTCGGGGACGCGTGCCGACGCGGTCGTCTCGCTGGGCATGACGTGCGAGGCGATCGACGAAGTCGATCTGATGGAGCGCCGGATCGCGGCGCTGGCCCAACATACGGATACGGTGAAGCTGTCGTTCGGTCCTTTCGAGATTCGGACGATTCGCCTGACTGTCCGATCCTAGCGGAAAGACCGGCTCTCGGGGCCGGTCTTTCGCGCGCGAACGCCATCATAAATGGAAGTCCAATCGCGTAAAAATAAAAACAAGGTCCGGAGACAACAACCCTTGTCCCAATCTGTCGCGGAAATCGCGGCTTTTTTTATGACCGGAGGCCGGGACTGGAGAGGGGGCGACGCGTACGAAGCTGATCAAGCTAATAGGTGTTGCCGTCGTCGTCTCGATCGTCAACGTCGCGGCGTTCTCGCCCGGGCTGCTCGGAATCGGGTTCGGAGAGAACGCTCTGGAGACGGCGATCGGGGTGACGCTGCCGCTGGCCAGCATCCTCGTCCTGCTGTTCGCGAGCTTTGCCGCGCTGCACAAGCCGCCATCGCCGCCCGCTCGCCCGCTTCAGTCAAGGGAAGACGTCGCGGCGGCGTTGGCCCGCTACAAGCGAATCGGGCTGCTGCAAGAGGACATGGACCATGCGGCGGAGCAGCTGGAGCTGCTCCGAAGGAAAAGAGAAGCGCTGTTTCAGGTGCTCGGGCAGCGGTTTCAGCCTGGAGAGCTGAGCTACGCGAAGTTCGCTTCCGCGATCGCCAACGTCGAGACGCTGTTCGACCGCAACGTCAGAAGCGTTCTCAGCCGACTGCAGGCGTTCGACGAGGCCGACTTCGAGAGCGCCGGTTCCCGAAGAGCGGCGCGAATGCCCAAGCAGCTGCAGCGGATGAGAGCGGAAATGCGCGAGGAGCTTCTGGGCTTCGTGAAATATTCAATCGGAATGAATGAGGAGATTTTGCTGAAGCTGGACCGTCTGCTGCTCGAAATCTCTCGTCTGGACGCCTTCGAGCCGGGCGATATCGAAGCGATGCCTTGCATGCAGGAGATCGACGAGCTGATCAGGCAGACGAGGCACTACAGATGAAGAGGGGGCGTGAAATTGGCTAAACCGCGCAAGTTTGCTATCGTGTCCTTCATTTTGCTGGCCGTCGTATTCGCTTTGGTTTATTTCGGGATACGCCTGACTTCCGATCTGGGAAAATCGAAGGCGGAGCTGACCGCGGAGAACGCCGAGAAGCGGCTGAACAAGCTATATTCGGACCTCGCCGTGGCGACGGCCGAGCCGGTGAAGGGGCAGATCGATCTCGATCCGGCGGATGTCGCCTCGGCGCTGCCGGACATCTCCAAATTTCCGGTGACGGTGGAGCCTTCGACCGACTTCTATGTGGAAATCTTCTCCTCGACGGAGAAGTCCGGGAGCGGGGTCGACGGTTGGCTGACCGAGGTGGCCTCGGAGTTCAACCGGGCGGGGATCGAAGCGGGAGGCCGGCCCGCGTCGGTCATGATCAGAAATATCGCGTCGGGGACGGCGACCGACTATATCGTCTCCGGCAAGTACGTTCCCGACGCGTTCACCCCGTCTAACGAGCTGTGGGGCGAGATGGTGAAGGCGAGCGGCGTGAAGACGGAGCTGATCGCGGAGCGGCTGGCCGGCAACGTGCCGGGCATCGTGATCGCGAAGGCGAAGCACGACGCCATCGTCGAGAAGTACGGCGCGGTGAACGTGAAGACGGTGACGGAGGCGATCGCCGGCAACGAGTTTTCGATGGGCTACACTGACCCTTTTGCCAGCTCCACGGGGCTGAACTTCCTGCTCACGACGCTCGATTCGTTCGACAGCTCGAATCTGCTCGGACAGAAGGCGGTCGAAGGGTTCGAGCGGTTCCAGGCGAACGTGCCGTTCATCGCTTCGACGACGATCCAGATGCGCGACGCGGCCAAATCCGGCATGCTGGACGGCTTCGTGCTGGAATACCAGACGTATGTCAACGCGCCCGATTTGAAGGGCGGCTACGTGTTTACGCCGTTCGGCGTTCGTCACGACAGCCCGCTCTATACGCTGGGCGACCTGCCGCCCGACAAGCTTGAGCTCGTGCAACGGTTCGCGGATTTCGTCCTGCAGGAGCGGCATCAGAAATCCGCCGAGGAATTCGGCTTTAACGGCCAGGAGGCTTATGCGCCGGAGCTGTCCGTTCCGGACGGCTCGGTGCTGGCCGCCGCTCAGAAGCTGTGGAAGGAGAAGAAAAACGTCGGCAAACCGATCGCCGCCGTCTTCGTCGCCGACGTGTCCGGGAGCATGGACGGAGAACCGCTGAACCGGCTGAAGGAATCGCTTCTGAAGGGCCAGAAGTATCTCGGCAGAGACAACAGCATCGGCCTGGTCTCCTATTCCAGCGACGTGACGATCCACCTGCCGATCGCCAAGTACGACACGAACCAGCAGTCGATGTTCGTCGGCGCCGTCAACAGCCTTCAGTCCGGCGGCGGAACGGCGACGTTCGACGGCATCGTCGTCGCTCTGAAGATGCTGCAAGACGAGCTTCAGGCGAACCCGAACAGCAAGCCAGTCATTTTCGTTCTGAGCGACGGGGAGACGAATGAAGGCTATACGCTTAATGACATTAAGGATCTCGTCGAAGCGTACAAGGTGCCCATCTATACGATCGGCTACAACGCCAACATTCAGGCGCTGCAGAGCATCTCCAGCGTGAACGAGGCGGCCAGCATTAACGCCGATACGGACGATGTCGTGTACAAGATCGGCAATCTGTTTAACGCGCAAATGTAATTCCATATTCGGAGGAGGATTCGAATGTCGTTCTCGATGGAAATCGCCAGTCCGGATCAGATCAAGGCCGTCATCGAGCAGGAGGTGAAGCCCGTTCCCGAGGAGGTCGCCAAGCTGAAGGAGCTGGCGGACGCCAACGTGGCGACGATCATGGCGCTCGATGTCGAGTCGCTGGAGAAGCGGAAGGAGATCGTGCAATCGATCGAAGGGTTCGGACTGAACACGATGAAGTCGTCCGCGGACAAAAACAAGCTGCTGGAGGTGTCGGTAGGCCGTCTGGCCAGGACGGGGGACGAGGGCGGACTCGTCGCCAAAGGGCTGGCCGAGCTTCATACGCAGCTGAAGGATCTGGACCCGAGCGCCGTCGACTTTGCCAAGCGCGGCTTGCTGGGCAAGCTGTTTAATCCGCTGCGCGCCTATTTCCTGAAATATCAGAAAGCGGACGGCGTGATCGCGGATATCGTCGTCTCCCTCGACAAGGGAAAAGCGACGCTCAAGAACGACAATACGACCTTGGAGCTGGAGCAGCAGTCGCTGCGCGAGCTGACGAAGAAGCTGCAAAAGGAGATCCAGCTCGGCACGCTGATGGACGAATCGATCGAAGCGCAGATCGAAGCGGCGAGGCAGCGCGGAGAAGATCCCGACAAAATCCGCTTCATAACCGAGGAGGTGCTGTTCCCGCTCCGCCAGCGGGTGATGGATCTGCAGCAGATGCTTGTCGTCAACCAGCAGGGCATTATGGCGATCGAAGTCGTCATCCGCAACAACAAGGAGCTTATTCGCGGCGTGGACAGGGCGAAGAACGTGACGATCTCCGCGCTGCGAATTTCCGTCACGGTGGCGAGCGCCTTGTTCAACCAGCGGATCGTCCTGAAGAAGATCGAGCTGCTGAATCAGACGACCAACGACTTGATCGCCGGCACCTCCCGCATGCTGAAGGAGCAGGGCGCGGCGATCCACCGGCAGGCGCTGGAGACGAGCGTATCGGTCGAGACGCTGAAGCAGGCGTTCGCCGACGTGCTGGAGGCGCTCGACTCGATCAGCGCCTACAAGCAGGAAGCGCTGCCCCGCATGCGGGATACGATCGGACAGTTCCGCGAGCTGGCCGACGAAGGCGAAAGGCAGATCCGCCGGCTGGAGAAAGGGCAGAAGCTGGGAATCTAAGGCGATGCGGCGACGGGCTGGCGGCCGGAGGATATCTTTTGGCTGCCGCCTTCGCGTATAATATAGAGTAAAAGACGCGATCGCTAGATGAGGAGAGGATCCCTTGACGCTGCAGCAGCTGAAATACGTGATCGAGGTCGCCAATCGAGGCTCCATCAACGAAGCGGCCAAGCGCCTGTTTATCTCCCAGCCGAGTCTGTCCAACGCGATTAAGGACTTGGAGGAGGAGCTGCAGATCGCCATCTTCGACCGGTCGAACAAAGGCATCTCGCTCTCCAAGGAGGGCGTCGAGTTTCTCAGCTACGCCCGCCAGGTCGTCGAGCAGGCGGAGCTGCTCGAGAGCCGGTATTTGAACGCCAAGCCTTCGCCGCAGCACTTCTCCGTATCGACCCAGCATTACGCCTTCGCGGTGAACGCGTTCGTCAGCCTCGTCCGGGAATACGGCCAGGACGAGTACGAGCTGACGCTGCGCGAGACGAAAACCTATGAAATTATCGAGGACGTCCGCACGCTGCGCAGCGAGATCGGCATTCTCTACGTCAACGAATTCAACGGGAAAGTCATCAACAAGCTGCTGAGAAGCGCCAATCTGCAGTTTACCAGCCTGTTTACGGCCAAGCCGCATATTTTCATCAGCATTCATAATCCGCTGGCCAAGCACGCCATCGTGACGATCGAACAGCTGCAGGAATATCCGTATTTGTCCTTCGATCAGGGCGAGTACAATTCCTTTCATTTTGCCGAAGAGATTCTGAGCACGCTGTCCCGCAAAAAGAGCATCCGCGTCAGCGACCGCGCAACGCTGTTCAACCTGCTGATCGGACTGAACGGCTATACGATCTCGACCGGCGTGCTGAGCGCGGATTTGAACGGGAACGAGATAATTCCCGTGCCGCTGGACTGCAACGAGACGATCAACGTCGGCTGGATTTCGCATCGCAACGTGGCGCTCTCCAAGCTCGGAACGGCCTACATCGAAGCGCTCGAGCGGGCGATTGCGCCTTGAATCGTTCGGTATAGCTACAGGCTATAACTGGATATAGGATATGCGAGTTACACTATACCCGAAAACCCGTGTTATCTTCTTCGTAACAACTTGTATAGGAGTGTTACGAGATGGCGCAAAGCAGTCTATTGGGTTACCCGCGGATCGGCGCGGATCGGGAATGGAAAAAGGCGCTCGAGGCGTTCTGGGCGGGCAAGCTGGAGGAAGCGGAGTTTCTGGATCGGCTGCGGGAGATCCGGTTGACCCATCTGCGCAAGCAGAAGGAAAAGGGCATCGACCTGATACCGGTCAACGACTTCAGCCTCTACGACCACGTGCTGGACACGGCGGCGATGTTCGGCATCGTCCCGAAGCGGTTTCGGTACGAGGGCGGCGCGGTTCCTCTGTCCGTCTATTACGGCATCGCCAGAGGAACGAAGGAAGCGGCCGCCAGCGAAATGACGAAGTGGTTTAACACGAACTACCACTACATCGTCCCGGAGCTGGACGGGACCGAGCCGGCGCTGACGGAAAACAAGCCGCTGCTGGCGTATCGGGAAGCGAAGGAGAAGCTGGGCATCGACGGCAAGCCGGTGCTGCTCGGGCCGCTAACCTTCCTGAAGCTGGCCAAAGGCTACGACAAGGCGGAGACGGACGCCTGGCTCGAGCGCCTGCTGCCTCTCTACGTCCGGGCGCTGCGGGAATTGGCGCTTGAAGGAGCGCGCTGGGTTCAGATCGACGAACCGATCGTCGTCACTCGAATCGGCGACGAGGACGTTCGAAGACTGCAAACGATCTACGGGACGATCGCCGCGGCGGTGCCCGAGCTGAATGTCATGCTCCAGACGTATTTTGAATCGGTCGATCGCTACGCCGACATCGTGAATCTGCCTGTCAGAGGAATCGGTCTGGACTTCGTTCACGGTCTGTCGGGCAACTTGGCTGCCGTTCGCAAGCATGGCTTCCCGGCGGACAAGGTGCTGGGCGCGGGCTTGATCGACGGGCGCGGCATCTGGAAAGCGCCGCTCGGCGAGAAGCTGGACGTGCTGGAGGAGCTCGGCCGTCATGTCGAATCCGACCGGCTGATCGTCCAGTCGTCCTGCAGTCTGCTGCACGTCCCGGTCACGGTGGCTAGCGAGAAGAAGCTGCCCGCGGAGCTGAAGGGGGCGCTGGCGTTCGCGGACGAGAAGCTGGAGGAGCTCGCGCTGCTGACCCGGGCCGCATCGTCTGGCAGAGCGGCGATCGCAGACGATGCGGAGCGCAGCGAGCGCGACGTCCAGAAGCTGAGGCAGTCGGCCGAGCGCAACCGCGCGGACGTGCAGCAGGCGGTCGCCAAGCTGAGCGCGCAGGAGCCCGCGCGCAGCCGACCGTTCTCCGAACGCCGAATCGCGCAGCAGGAGAAGTGGCGGCAGCCGCTCTTCCCGACGACGACGATCGGCAGCTTCCCGCAGTCGGCGGAGGTGCGTAAAGCCCGCCAGCTCTGGCGCAAGGGCGAATGGGACGGAGAGCGTTACGCCGCCTTTATTCGCGAGCAGATCGATCTGTGGATCAAGCTGCAGGAGGAGATCGGGCTGGACGTGCTCGTTCACGGCGAATTCGAGCGGACCGACATGGTCGAATTTTTCGGCGAGAAGCTCGCGGGCTTCGCCTTCACGCAGAACGGCTGGGTGCAGTCCTACGGCTCCCGATGCGTGAAGCCTCCGGTCATCTACGGCGACGTCGCGTTCGAACGGGCGATGACCGTCGAGGAGACGAAATACGCGCAATCGCGGACGTCCCGTCCCGTCAAAGGGATGCTGACCGGACCGATTACGATTATGAACTGGTCGTTCGTCCGCGACGACATTCCGCGCGAGCGGATCGCTTACCAGCTCGCCTATGCGCTCAGACAGGAAGTGGAGGCGCTGGAGCGGGCGGGCATCGGAATGATTCAAGTCGACGAGCCGGCCGTGCGCGAAGGACTGCCGCTGAAGGAGCAGGACCAGGCCGATTATTTGACCTGGGCCGTCAAGGCGTTCCGCATGACGACATGTACGGTGCGGGACACGACGCAAATCCATACGCACATGTGCTACTGCGAGTTCCACGACATGATCGATTCGATCAAGGCGATGGACGCGGACGTCATCTCGATCGAGACGTCACGCAGCCACGGCGAGCTCATTCACAGCTTCGAGGAGAACACTTACAAGCTTGGCATCGGGCTGGGCGTCTACGATATTCACAGCCCGCGCGTGCCGGACGTGGAGGAGATGAGCGGCATGATCGATCGCGCCCTGCGCGTGCTCGATCCTCAGCTGTTCTGGATCAATCCCGACTGCGGCTTGAAGACGAGAGGCCGTGAAGAGACCGTCGCCTCGCTGCGCAACATGGTCGAAGCGACGCGGATCGCCCGCGCGAAATACGCGTGAGTGGCCGACGGCTAGGAATCTTATTCGGCGTCCGCGAACGGAACCGGAGGAAGCCGCTTCCTTCGCCCGTTGGCGGCGCGGGGAGGACAGGAAGCCCTTCGAAGTGGTAAAATAAGACGAACAGGAGGCTGTTTCCCGGAAGGGGGACAGCCTCCGCGAGTCGGCGTTGGCCGAACGACTTATTTTCTGGACGAGGAAGGGGCGCCATTGTGGCATTGTCGATAGCGATTTTCGTGCTGGCCGGCCTGGCCGAGATCGGCGGGGGTTATCTGGTATGGCTGTGGCTGCGGGAATCGAAGCCCTACTGGTACGGCATAGCGGGCGGCATTATTCTGGTGCTGTACGGAATTATTCCGACGCTGCAGAGCTTTCCGTCGTTCGGCCGCGTGTATGCGGCTTACGGGGGCGTGTTTATCGTATTGGCCGTGCTGTGGGGCTGGTTCGTCGACAAGAAGACGCCCGATCTGTACGATTGGATGGGCGCCGCGATCTGTATCGTCGGCGTATCGATCATGCTGTGGGCGCCAAGACATTAAAGTAACCGACACCAGGACGATTGGAGAAGACAGGCGTATGGAGCACTGTGCGACGGACCGTTGGGATGAGGCGATGTGGGCGGAGGCGGATGTCATCTACCGGGAGGCGTTTCCCCGGCATGGGCGGAAGAGCGAAGCGATCGTCCGGCGCATGTTCGAACGGGGCTTGTGCGCTCTGCATGTGTGGCGCGAGCAAGGCGCGGCCGCAGCGATGGCGCTGACGGCATTCGACGACCGCTCCGGCGCGCTGATTGTCGATTATCTGGCCGTCGGGCGCGTCTGGCGGGGCAGAGGCGTCGGGAGCCGCTGCATCGGGCAGCTGCGGAATTGGGCGCTTGCTGCGAAGCCGGATTGCCGCGGCATCGTCATCGAAGTCGAAGCCGAGGAGACGGAGGAGAACGCCGGGCGCATCCGTTTCTGGACAAACGCGGGCTTTCGGCTGACGGACTACGTGCACGCCTATGTCTGGGTGCCCGAGACGTATCGGGCGATGGCGCTCAGCTTCGATCCGGCGTCCCCGCTGCCGGACGACGGCCGGGAGCTGTTCAAGGCGATTACGCGCTATCACGAACGAGCTTACCGGAACCCCGGGCGCGGCCGCTCGTGACGGCCCGCCGTGTCTTGTCCGCGAAGGGGTCCAGGCCTTCTCTGCAGTCCGCATTTAGCCCTTACCAGCCCGTGCCAGTCCGTACCAGTCCGTACGTCCGTATTAGTACTACCCGCCCGTACCCGTCCGTACAATTGTCCGCGAGGATGCAGGAGCGTTCTCCGCCATTTGTAAAGTTTGGTTATAGCCGTTTATTCTCTTTTGTCCGCTGGCGTTCGGTCGTACAATAAAGGTGTCGGGCCTGACGAATTTGCGGGAAAGGAGATGATCGAATTGATCTGCCATCCTGAGGTGATCTCCGCGTAGTCGGAGAGCGCCGCTTAGGGAGGAGGCCGCGAGGCCTCCTTTTTCATCGTTGTGCAAACAGGCAACTTTCAATATACTGGAAGCGCGAGCGCTAGGCTCGTCATTTTGTCGTCTCGACAACCCCAAGCCCGGAAGGAGGCGTAGATTCATGGTAAAGGCAGACGCGCAACGGATCGTGTCCATCGACCGCATGCTCGATACGAAGGAGGGCCAACTTGATCTACAAAAACGGGAGAGATGTGCTTCCCCCTAGCTTGCTTCAGGAGCTGCAAAACTACGTCGGCGGCGAGCTGATCTACGTCCCCAAGCCGAACGAACGGCGCGCCCGATGGGGGGAGGTCAGCGGAACGAGGAAGCTGCTGGCGGAGCGCAACAAGGAAATATGCCGGCTGTACGCGGGCGGGATGACGGTCGCCGAGCTGGAGGCCCGATTCCATCTGTCCGGTGACAGCATCCGGAAAATTGTCGTCAAATCGCCTTAATGGGCCGCAGCCCGCGCTTAGCGCGGGTCCCGATCTGAATCAGCTCCGCCCTGAAAACGTTGTTCTGCCGATCTCAAGGACGGCGTGAGCCGTTTATGCCGGGGCGGCGGAAGAAAAAATAGCTTTACCTGAGGGGCGTTATTTGATAATATAGTCGCAATAACAAATGCGACGAAGAGAAGAGTAGGTAAAGCCGTTCTTTCGCAGAGAGCTCCGGAGGCTGGGAAGGAGTAAAGAAGACTTTATCGAAAAAAGACTCTGAGCAGCACGCCGGAACTTCGACCGCGAAGGGGTGGCGCGACAGGAGCTCCTGTTACAGAGCTAGAGTATAAGCATTGCTCGGCAATGCCGTACTTGAAGAGGCGGATATGGCGACATATCGGCGAATCCAGGGTGGTACCGCGAGCGACAATCTCGTCCCTAAGGCTAATGTCTTGGGGGTGGGATTTTTTTGTTGGAGGCCGGAGCCGGTCTCTGCGGAGTCGGCGCACCAATACGGACGGCATGAATAGTTAATAGGTTAAGCACCCGATTTACAGGTCAGGATGAAAGGACTGGGATAACGATGTCGAATAAACTAAAAGTCGGTATTGTCGGAGGAACGGGGATGGTCGGCCAGCGATTCGTTCAATTGCTCGACGGCCATCCGTGGTTTGAAGTGACGGCGATCGCGGCCAGCGCGAGCTCGGCGGGCAAGACGTACGAGCAATCCGTTCAGGGCAGGTGGAAGCTGGAGGGCGCGATCCCGCAAGCGGTGAAGGGCATTGTCGTTCAGGACGCTTCCCGGGTGGAGGAGGTCGCCGCCCAGGTCGACTTTATTTTCTGCGCGGTCGATATGAAGAAGAATGAAATTCAGGCGCTGGAGGAAGCCTATGCCAAGACGGGGACGCCCGTCGTCTCCAACAACTCGGCGCACCGCTGGACGCCGGACGTGCCGATGGTCATCCCGGAGATCAATCCGGACCATCTGGACGTGATCGCCGCGCAGCGGAAGCGGCTCGGCACGGAGACCGGCTTCATCGCCGTAAAGCCGAACTGCTCCATCCAGAGCTATGTGCCGATGCTTCACGCGCTGCAGGAATTCAAGCCGACGAAGGTCGTCGCCTCGACGTACCAGGCGATCTCCGGCGCAGGCAAAAACTTCTCCGACTGGCCCGAAATGATCGATAACGTCATTCCTTATATCGGCGGTGAGGAAGAGAAAAGCGAGCAGGAGCCGCTGCGCATCTGGGGCAGCGTCCAAGACGGACAGATCGTCAAGGCGAGCGCTCCCCTCATTACGACGCAGTGCATCCGCGTTCCGGTGACCGACGGCCATCTTGCGACCGTGTTCGTGTCGTTCGAGAACAAGCCGGAGAAGGAAGAGATTTTGAACCGCTGGCGCGAGTACCGGGGACGTCCGCAGCAGCTGGACCTGCCGAGCGCGCCGAAGCAGTTCATTACGTATTTCGAAGAAGAGAACAGACCGCAGACGAACCTGGACCGCGATATCGAACGCGGCATGGGCGTGTCGGCGGGGCGTCTTCGCGAAGACGCCCTCTACGACTACAAATTCGTCGGCCTGTCGCACAATACGCTGCGCGGCGCAGCGGGCGGCGCGGTGCTGATCGCCGAGCTGCTGAAAGCCGAGGGCTATATTCAGCCCAAGTGAACCAAGAAGGGGCTGTCCGGAGTCGAGTAGACTTCCGGGCAGCCCCTTGTCGTTGAAGATCGGAATTTACGATAGGAAGAGAAGCATTAAAATGCCGGCGGCGAAGCAGTAGTAGGCAAAGTATTTCAGATTGCCTCTAGCCATCATTCCCATAAACCATCTCATCGAGAAGTAAGTGACGACCAGCGTCGTCAGGAAGGCGATCAGGTAAGGAATCGCGAGCTGGGCGCGGTTCGGATCGCCGGCGATGTCGGATGCGCCGAGAACGACGCCGCCCAAGCTGGCGGGTATATAGAGCATAAAGGAAAATTTCAGCGCCGTCTCCTGCTTCATCCCGACGGCGATCGACGCGATGACGGTCGCGCCGGAACGGCTGATGCCGGGAATCAGCGCGAACGCTTGGGCCAGACCGACCAGGAGCGAGTCCTTGACCGACAGATCTCCGTCCAGCTTGCGGCCGCGCAGATTGCGGATGAGCCACAGGGCGACTCCCGTCACCAGCAGCGTAATCGATACGGTATGCACCGAAGTGAAAATCTCCTCGATCTGATCCTTGAACAGCAAGGCAGCAATGCCGGCCGGCACCGTGCCGATGACGATGTACAGGCAGAACATAAAGTCCGGCTTGTATTCCGCCTTGCGTGTGAGCAGAAAGCGGCCGGCTCCTGAGATGAGCTTGCCGATCTCCCGGCGATAAATAAAGCAAATCGCGATCAAAGACGCCGTGTTCGTCAAAATTTCAAAGCTAAGACCGTTCTGCTTCAATCCGAGCAGCTTCTGCGCAACGATGAGATGGCCGCTGGAAGAGACCGGAATCGGCTCGGTCGCCCCTTGAACGACGCCGAGAAACAAGTATTTCAGCCATAGTACGAATTGTTCCATTCTACCTCCGGAGTTCTCCACTTTTTTTCTATCATCGTATCGCAACTCGTCCCGTATTGACAACCGTAGGTTTCGCTCGTCATCCGATCAATTCCATGAATCGGGCGGCCGCGCTGGACAGCGGCATGTTTCGTTTCGTCATGATGCCGACCCGGGAGGGAGGAATCGGGAGGTCCAGCGCGATCTCGAACAGCGAACCCTCCTCGAGCTCCTTCGACACGAACTCTCGGGTCACGAAGGAGATGCCGAGACCTCTACGGGCGAATTCGATCAGCAGATCCACGCTGCCGACTTCAATCTCCGGCTTGATCGCGTATCCGTAGCTTTGGAAGATTTCGGTGATCGTCATCCGCGCCCGGCTGTTGCGGGAGAACAGGATGATCGACTGCTCGAGCAGCATGTCCGGCGTCAGCAGCTTCCCTTTAAGCTCCGCATAGCGCGCGCCTGCGACGAAGCAGTCCTGCAGGCTGAAGCTCTCCCGCACCTCCAGCTGCGGATCGACGATCGGCATGCGCACGACGCCCAGATCGATTCTCCCTTCCTTCAGGAAAGCGATCACCTCCGGGGTCGTCCCGTGATTCAGATGGAGGCGGACCCCTGGATACCGCGCGTGAAAGTCCTCCAGATAAGGAAGCAGATAATGCTTGAACAGCGAATCGCTGCCGCCGATTCTCAGCTCGCCGCTTTCCAGATTTTTGAGGGCGGCCATTTGTTCTTCGGCGAGAGAGATGAAGATGTGCGACTGCTCGATGTAAGAATACAAGATGGCGCCCTCCTGCGTCAGCTCGACCCCTTTGGCGGTCCGATAAAACAAGCTGATGCCGAAGCTCGTCTCCAGCTGCTTGATGGCGTGGCTGACGCTCGGCTGAGTCAAATACAGCGCCTTGGCCGCCTGGCTCAGACTGCCCGTCTTTGCCGCCCAATAGAACACCTTATATAGCTCGTAATTGTTTGTTATAGACATGGTTTATAGCTCCTGTAAAATATATTAATTACTTATATGGCTTCTATTCGTATTATAGTGAAACTACGCAATAGTTACCAGACTGGCGCTTTATCGCGCATGGTGGGAGGAGCAGGAGAAGATGGAGCCTACGACATTTGTTCTGTTCGGAGCGACAGGGGATTTGGCGAAAAGAAAAATATACCCTGCTTTGTATAATTTGTTCGTCGACGGCAAGCTGCCGCAGTCGTTCTCCTTGTTCGGCCTCGGAAGAAGGGAATGGACCGACGAATCTTTTCGGGCCAACGTCGAGCAGTCCGTTCGTCAATTTTCCCGGCGCGAGGCGGAGGATGGTGATTCGCTGCAGCGCTTCGTGCGCATGTTCCGCTACAGCGTGCTGGACATCGGGCGCAAGGAGGACTACGCCAGCTTGCTGAAGCGCGTCGAAGAGCGGGAGGAAGCGCTTGGCGCCCCGCCGAACCGATTGTTTTACTTGTCGGTCGGCCCCGACTTTTTCGAGACGATCGCGGCTCATATTTTGGAGAGCGGACTGGGCTCCGAGCGCGGATGGAAGCGTCTCGTCATCGAGAAGCCGTTCGGGCACGACCTGGCGTCGGCCCGCGAGCTGAACCGCAAGCTGAGCCAGACGTTCGCCGAAGAGGAAATCTTCCGCATCGACCACTACCTCGGCAAGCCGATGGTTCAGAAGATGGGGGCGCTGCAGCAGGCCAATCCGGCCATCCAGGCGCTCTGGACGAACCGTTACATCGCCAACGTCCAGATTACGGCCAGCGAGACGGTCGGCGTCGAAGAGCGCGCCGGCTATTACGATCATGTCGGCGCCGTTCGGGACATGTTCCAGAATCATATGCTGCAGCTGCTCATGATGGCGGCGATCCATTTGCCCCACGAAAGCAGCTCCGAGCAGGTGCGCTTTAAGAAGAAAAAGGTGATGCAAGCCGTCGTGCCGCTGCAGAAGCAGGATGTCGCGGCCAAAGTCGTTCGCGGCCAGTATGCGGCAGGCGCCATTTCCGGCAAGCCGGTCGCCGGCTACCTGTCCGAGCCGGGCATCGCCCCCGGCTCGATGAACGATACGTTCGTCGCCGCCAAGCTGGAGATCGACGACATCTACTGGCGCGGAGTTCCTTTCTACATTCGCACAGGAAAGAGGATGAAGGAAAAAAGCACGCGCATCGTCGTCGAATTCAAGGAGCCGCTGCAGTCGTCCTCTCCTTCGGGAGAAGAGCGCGGCGCGCCCAATTTGCTCGTCTTCGAGATCGGCCCGAAGGAAGGCATCACGCTGCAGCTCAATACGAAGGAGGACGGCGAATTCAAGCCGCTTCGCGTCGAGCTTCACGGCGCCCAGGACAACGTTCCCGAGGCGTACGAAAATCTGATACACGACGCGCTGCGCGGAGACGGCACCTTCTTCGCCCATTGGGACGAGGTCGAGCTAAGCTGGCAGTGGGTGCAGCCGATCCTCGACGCGTTCGCCGACGATTTGGCGCCCTTGCGCCCTTACGCTGCCGGCTCTTACGGACCGGCCGAAGCCGCCGAGCTGCTCGCGCGGGACGGCTATCGCTGGTGGTTCGACGAAGAGCCTGAAACTATAAGCGAAAAAGGAGAACAGTATGCCTACAACGCAAACTATTGAACAACTCGCTATCGACACGATTCGCACGCTGTCCATCGACGCGATCAACGCTGCCAACTCCGGACACCCGGGACTGCCGATGGGAGCCGCGCCGATGGCCTACACGCTCTGGTCCTCGCATTTTAATCACAACCCCGGCAACGCCAAGTGGTTTAATCGCGACCGCTTCGTCCTGTCGGCCGGCCACGGCTCGGCGCTGTTGTACAGCCTGCTGCACCTGTCCGGATACCGCGTGACGATCGACGATCTGAAGCAATTCCGCAAGCTGAACAGCCGAACGCCGGGCCATCCGGAATACGGCCACACGGACGGCGTCGACGCGACGACGGGACCGCTTGGTCAAGGGATCGCGATGGCGGTCGGCATGGCGATGGCCGAGGCTCACCTGGCGGCGAAGTTCAACCGGGACGGCTTCCCGGTCGTCGACCATCATACTTACGCGCTTGTCGGCGACGGCTGTCTGATGGAGGGAATCTCCTACGAGGCGATGTCGATGGCCGGCCATATGAAGCTTGGCAAGCTGATCGTGCTCTACGATTCCAACGATATCTCCCTGGACGGCGACCTCAGCCTGTCTTTCGGCGAGAACATTCGCCAGCGGGCGGAGTCGGTCAACTGGCAGTATTTGCGCGTCGAAGACGGCAACGATATCTCCAAGATCGGCGAGGCGATCGCGGCTGCCAAGGGGAACGAGGAGCAGCCGACGCTGATCGAGGTTCGCACGATTATCGGCTACGGCAGCAAGGCGGCGGGAACGAACAAGGTGCACGGCAACCCGCTCGGCAAGGAGGAGGCCAAGGCGACGAAAGCGGCGTACCGCTGGCCTTACGAGGAAGAATTCACGGTTCCGGCCGAGGTCAAGGCCCATTTTGACAGGCTCAAGCAGGCGGGCGCCGCGAAGGAGGAGGAATGGAACAGGCTGCTGGCCGCATACAAGACACAGCATCCTTCCCTGGGGCAAGAGCTGGCTCAAGCGATCGACGGCACCGTCGCCATTGCGTCCTCCGACATTTTGACGTTCGACGCCGGAAAATCGGTATCGACCCGCGTCGCCAGCGGCGAAGCGATTAATCACTACGTGAAGAGCGTGCCGTCCTTGTTCGGAGGCAGCGCGGATCTGTCCCACTCGACGATGACGGACATGAAAGGCGAGAGCAAGTTCGCCGTCGATTCTTATGCGGGCCGCAACGTCTACTTCGGCGTTCGCGAGCATGCGATGGGCGCGGCCGGCAACGGCATGGCGCTGCACGGCGGAGTGAAGCCCTTCGTCAGCACGTTCTTCGTCTTCTGCGATTATTTGCGCCCTTCGATTCGTCTCGCCGCGCTGCAGAAGCTGCCGGTCGTCTATGTCTTCACCCACGATTCCATCGCCGTCGGGGAGGACGGGCCGACGCACGAGCCGGTCGAGCATCTGGCCGCTCTGCGCACGATTCCGGGACTTACCGTCATCCGTCCGAGCGACGCCAACGAGACGGCAAGCGCATGGGCGTATGCGCTGGAGCAGAAGGAAGGCCCAGTCGCTCTCGTGCTGAGCCGACAAAATCTGCCGCTCTTCGAAGAAACGAAGGCGAATAAGGACAGCGTCGCCAAGGGAG
Organism: Cohnella hongkongensis; assembly: GCF_042654645.1. Taxonomy (NCBI): domain Bacteria; kingdom Bacillati; phylum Bacillota; class Bacilli; order Caryophanales; family Paenibacillaceae; genus Cohnella; species Cohnella hongkongensis. Next base: position 25,490 of record NZ_JBHSEP010000003.1, read on the forward strand.
CCTACGTCCTGACGGAGACAAACGCCAAGCCCGAGCTCCTGCTTATCGCGACCGGCTCCGAGGTATCCTTGGCCGTGAACGCCAAAGCCGAGCTGGAGAAGGACGGCCGGTCCGTGCGCGTCGTGGCGATGCCGGGCAGAGAGCTGTTCGAGCGTCAGTCCGAGGCGTACAAGGAAAGCGTGCTGCCTCGCTCCGTCACGAAACGGATTGCGATCGAAGCCGGCATCGCGCTCGGCTGGGATCGCTACGCCGGCCCAAGCGGCCAGGTGTTGTCGATCGACACGTTCGGCGCTTCGGGACCGGGCGGCGAGGTGATGGAGTATTTCGGCTTCTCCGTCGGGCATGTTGTCCGTCTGGCGAAGGACTTGTTAAAAGAGTAAAGCGAAGATTTGTTAAACGAGCAAGTTGTTAACGTTATTAAATAAAATGGAGGCTGATCTCTAATGAAATTTTTTATCGACAGCGCGAACCTGCAGGACATTAAGAAGGCGTACAAAGTCGGCGTTCTCTCCGGCGTAACGACGAATCCGTCTCTCGTCGCCAAAGAAGGCGTCAAGTTCGAGGATCGGATCGCGGAAATTTTACGGGAAGTGCCCGAGGTAGAGTCGGTATCGGCGGAAGTGACGCCGGACGCGGTCACGGCCGAAGAGATGATCGCTCAAGCGAACGAGCTGATCAAGATTAACAATCACGACAAAAACATCACCATCAAGCTGCCGATGACGCTGGCCGGGCTGGAAGCATGCCGCTACTTGAGCAAGAAGGGCGTCAAAACGAACGTGACTTTGATCTTCACGGTGAATCAAGCGCTGCTTGCGGCTCGCGCCGGAGCGACTTACGTATCTCCGTTCCTCGGACGTCTCGACGACATCTCCGAAGACGGCGTGCAGCTGGTGACGAAGGTAGCCGAGCTGTTCCGCACGCACCAGCTGGATACGCAGATTATCGCCGCTTCCGTACGCCATCCGGATCACGTCACCCGCGTGGCGCTGGCCGGCGCTCATATCGCGACGATCCCCTTTGCGGTCATCGAGCAAATCTCGAAGCACCCGCTCACGGATCAAGGACTGGAGAAGTTCGCCGCCGACTGGAAAAAGGCCGTGCAATAAAGCTGTACCCCGGCCCTTGCCACTGGCCTCCGGCGGGTGGATCAATATTTGTCTATATCAATAGTGGATGGGGAGGAAGCTGCAGTGAGCAAACAGCAAATCGGCGTCGTCGGCTTGGCCGTTATGGGAAAAAATCTTGCGCTGAATATGGAAAGCAAAGGCTTCTCCGTTGCCCTGTACAACCGCTCTCCGGAGAAGACGAAGGAGCTGCTGGCGGAGGCGGAGGGCAGAAACTTCGTCGGTACGTACAGCGTTGAAGAGTTCGTGGCTTCGCTGGAGACGCCGCGCAAAATTTTGATCATGGTCAAGGCCGGGCAAGCGACGGACGCTACGATCGACCAACTGGTGCCGCACCTGAGCCCCGGGGATATTCTGATCGACGGAGGCAACGCCTATTTTCCCGATACGCAGAGAAGAAACAAAGAGCTGCAGGAGAAAGGCTTCCGCTTCATCGGAGCCGGCGTATCAGGCGGCGAGGAGGGCGCGCTTCACGGACCGGCCATTATGCCAGGCGGACAGAAAAGCGCGTACGAGCTGGTCGAACCGATTCTGACCGCCATCTCGGCGAAGGTCGGCGGCGATCCCTGCTGCACTTACATCGGAGAAGACGGGGCCGGCCACTACGTAAAAATGGTGCACAACGGCATCGAATACGGCGACATGCAGCTGATCGGCGAAGCGTATCACTTGCTGAAGGACGTGCTCGGAGTCGGAACGAACGAGCTGCACGAGATTTTCTCGGAATGGAACAACGGTGAGCTGGACAGCTATCTGATCGAGATTACGGCGGACATCTTCTCCAAGACCGACCCGGAGACGGGCAAGCCGATGGTCGACGTCATTCTGGACTCCGCGGGGCAGAAGGGCACGGGCAAGTGGACGAGCCAAAGCTCGCTCGACCTCGGCGTTCCGCTGTCGATTATTACGGAATCGGTCTTCGCGCGGTTTATTTCCGCGATGAAGGAGGAGCGCGTCGCCGCCAGCAAAAAGCTGGAGGGACCTGCGGCACCGGCTTACGAGGGCGATCGCGGCGAGTTTATCGAGGCTGTGCGCCAGGCGCTCTATGCGAGCAAAATCGCCTCTTACGCGCAAGGCTTCGCGCAGATGCGCGCGGCTTCCGGGGAGTACGGCTGGAACCTGAGCTACGGGGATATCGCGATGATCTTCCGCGGCGGCTGCATCATTCGCGCCAGGTTTCTGCAGAACATCAAGGACGCCTACGATCGCGATCCGGGGCTGTCCAACCTGCTGCTGGACGACTATTTCGGCGGCGTTGTCCAATCCTATCAGGCGGCTTGGCGCAAAGTGGTCGCGACGGCCGTAGAGAGAGGCGTCCCGGTGCCGGCGTTCGCCTCTGCGCTGGCGTATTACGACAGCTACCGGACCGAACGTCTGCCGGCCAACCTGCTGCAAGCGCAGCGCGACTACTTCGGCGCGCACACGTTCGAACGCGTGGACCGCGAGGGAAGCTTTCATTTTCAATGGATTTAACGCAACACCAGACGGCGACAGGGCCCGCAGCCTTCGCCGTCTTTTTTCTGCGCTGTCCTACGGTTCCGGCTGGTGACCGCGCGCGAGGCAGGAGCGCTCTTGCTCCGGCTGACCGTCCCGCCTCGCTTCCGTGTCGGCTTTTCTGCAGGAGAACTCGGGGAAAAGGGAGCTCGCACGTCCGCCATGAAACTTCCTGCCCTTTCCACTCGTTAGTAGAGGAAGAAAGGGGTGCATTCTATGAAAAAAAGTGGCTTAACTGATCGTTTCAAAGGATTATGGGCGCTGCTGCTGATCTTCGCGTTGATCGGGCAGTCGGCGGGCTCCGCCTGGGCGGCGGAAGGAGGAGGCGCGGACAGCCAGGCCGGGGGGCAGACCGGACCGTCTCCGTTGACGGAAAGCATGCGGCAGGCGATGGAGAAAGCGGAGAGCCTGCTGCTGGAACAGGAGTCGCTTCCGGATTGGGCGGCCGTCGGACTGGCGCTGAACGGTAAGACCCTTCCCGAGAGCCACATGCGGAACAAAGCCGACGAGCTGCTTGAGAACCGTGGCCGCTATGACAAGGTGAGCGATCTTGCGCGCGCAATGATCGAATATACGGCGTTCGGAGGGGATGTGAAGTTCGTCGCAGGGCTCGATCTATATCCGGTGCTGATGAATCATCCCGGCATGGAGAAGGAAGGGGTGCTCGGACTGGCGCTGGCCTTTATGGCGGGCAATTATTCGTATTCGGGCACGCTGGCCCGCACGGAATGGTATCCGGACCTGCTGCTGAACAGGCTGGTGAATCTGCAAAGGGACGAGGGAAGCTGGGCGTTCTCGGCCGAGGAGGCGGAGGGCAGCGTGGAGGCGACGGCGCTGGCCCTCGCAGCATTGGCGCCGTTCGGAGATTCGGAGCCGACGAGGCGCGGTCTCGAATGGCTGAAGGCGAGGCAGACGGAAGACGGCGGGTTTGGCGGAACGACCGGAACGGCGCTGGTCGTTATCGCGCTGTCCGCGTTTGAGATCGACGCGGCCGCTTGGACCCGTCCGGAAGGCAGCCAGCCGCTGCAAGTTCTGGAGAGCCTGCTGTCGGAAGCCGGAAAAGCCGGGGAGGGCGGCGCGAGCTTGGCGGAGACGGCCGAGGCTTATCTCGCTTTAACGGTGTACAGGCTGTTCCTGGACGGCGAACAGGTGCTGGGCAGCCTCTGGCAGCGGCCGGAAGCTAGGGACACGGTCACCGTTCGGATTGAGGGACCGGAAGGAACGGTGGCGGAAGGATGGGGGCAGAGCGGCGACGCGCTGTCGTCCGCCCTCGCCTTCCTGGAGAAGGAAGGAATCGCCTACAAGGTGAAGGAGGACGGGAACGGCGAGCGATCGCTCGACTCGATCGCGGGAATCGGCAGCGGCCGCTATGGCGGCAAGGACGGCTGGAGGCTGGCCGCTCGCTCCAAGTTCGGCAGCTGGCTATTTCCGGAGAATGCTCCGGAAGGACTGAGGCTCTCCGCCGGAGACCGCTTGTTCGTCTATTACGGCTCCGACAACACGGCGCTGCTCGATATGCCGGTAATCGAATATTACAGCGGCAATCAGGGCTATACCGGCTCCCCGGTGCTGGCGGGCACTTCCTTCAGGATCTATGTCAAAAAGGCGAATCGCTACCTGGGCGGGCTGCCTGCCGAAGGCGTAACCGTAAGCGTGGGCGGGAAGACGGCGGTGAGCGACGCCGAGGGCAAAGTCACGTTCGCCGGCCTGAAGCCGGGCGTTTATCGGATCAAGGTTGCCGGATACCGGAACAATGCGGCGCCGTCGCTCGCCAGAGACGACTACCCGCTTCGCGTATCCGCTCCGGAGCTGTCGACCTACTCCGATCAGGCGCAGGTGTCCGAATGGGCGCGCTATGAGCTGGCGAATATTCTGACGCACGGCTACATGGAAGGCGTGAAGGATAAGGTGTTGGCCCCGAAGCAGCCGCTCACGCGCGCGCAGTATGCGATCATGCTGCTTCGCTTGCTGAACGAGCCGGCCGATCAGGCGGCGGGCGGAACGTTCTCCGACGTGCCGGCGGGCAGCTGGTACAGCGGAGCGCTGGCGAAGGCGGCGAGGCTCGGATTGACGGACCGGACGTCGGGACGATTCGAGCCGGATCGCGCCATTACCCGCGAGGAGGCTGCCGTCATGACGGCCCGCGCCGGAAGGCTGGCCACTTACGGAACCGCCGAGCGAATGGCTTTCTCCGACGTCGCCGGGTTGCCGGAGGCGAGCCGCCATGCGATTCAAGCCGTGTTCGAGCACGAGGTGATGACCGGAAACGCAGGCCAGTTTCATCCGAAGCAGACGCTGGTTCGCGAGCAGGCGGCTGCTATTCTCTCCCGCATGCATACGCTGCTGTATTCCGACGGCGCTTTTACGTGAGGGATGCTCTAGACAGCGCAAGACTCCGACCCGCGCGGCAGCGAGTCGGAGTCTTGCTTGTTTACGTTTCGTCAAGGAGCGAAGCAATATCCTTCAGCACCTGGTCGTTGTCCATGCCGTCTCCCATCTCGTACACCCGGCGGATCTGCCGGTCGGCGTCGATCAGCTGAAGCGAAGTGACGTTATGCACAAACTGTCCGTCCCCGAGGTTCACGACGTTGATGCCGTATTCGGCGGCGATTTCCTTCGTCTCGGCTTCTTCCCCCCGCAGCAAATGCCAGCCGTTCATGTCGATGCCCATCCGATCCGCGTACTGCGCGAGCGCCTCCGGCGTATCGCGTTCGGGATCGAAGGTGACCGCAACGAGCCGAACCTTGCTGCCGAACCAATTTTGCCGCTTTAATTCCTCCTGCAGCTGCACCATTTTGTAAGTCGTCACAGGACAGATATCGGGACAGCTTGTGAACATAAACTCCATCAGCACGACTTGCCCCTCATGGTCGCTCGCCTTCACGAGACTTCCGTCCACATTCGTCAGCTCGAATTCCGGCGCGGGCTTCACGACCGGCAGAGCGGAACCGGCGCTGTTGGACAGGAAGACGAAGTAGACGGCGATGCCGAGCACGGCAGCCGACAGCGCAGCGGGGAATAAGTAGCTTCTTAGTCTCGGATTCATGGCATCCCTTCCTTGCTTTCGTTATCCGAACGACGGGCCAGCAGCAGAGAGACGAAGATAAGCGCGAATGCGGTCAGCGCCAGCATCGGAACGGTAATGAAGCCGAATGCGTTCAGCACGTCCTCGGCACAGGAGGTTGGCCCGCAGAACGGGCCGGATTCGCCGTGAGGCAGCTCCTGAACCGCGATATGGTAGACGGAGAACGCGCCGCCGATCGCCGTCAGCGGCAGCGCGCCGGCTGGCACGAGCGGTTTCCGCCCGCGCCAGGACGCGACGCCGAGCACGATCGTCAGCGGATACATGAAGATGCGCTGATACCAGCACAGGCTGCACGGCGTAAAATGCAAATACTCGCTCAAATAGAGGCTTCCCGCCGTCGCGGTCACCGATACGGCCCATGCGACAAACAGCCAGCTGCTCGAGCTCATCGGCTTGCGAATGGTCGACACCTCCGATCCGTTATTCATGAGAGGCCAGCCACGTCGCAATCGTAATGATCTCGTCCTCCGTCAGCCGGTTCTCGAAAGCCGGCATGCCCCGCTTGCCTTTCTTGATCGTTTCGTACAGCTGTTCCTTCGTCATCGACGAGCCGACTTGCGCAAGCGCGGGCCCGACGCCGCCCTGAAGCTGATCGCCGTGGCAGGAGATGCACAGCGCCCGGTAAATCTGCTCCGACGCTTCCGCGTCGACGGCCCGATCCGGAACGGCGAAAGCCGGTTCTTTGTCTGCGGCCGGCTCCTTCTCCGGCAACGCAGTCGCCAACAAGTAGACGCCGAATACGCAAGCCAGCGCAATCAACCCCGACATGAACCATTTGTTCATGCGAAGACCTCCTCCTCGTTTCCATTTTCACCTTCATCTTAGCAATCGCCTTACCCGTCCGCTATAGCTCGAAAGGGCCACAATCGAGCCGCGGGAGCCCCTTCCGACAAAATAAATTCACACTTTGGGCGTATTTATAGCTCTCATGAGTCATCTGCTAACGAGTCCGATTCGGTAAAATGACCGTAAGCGAAGGGGAACGACGGAAGGAAACGACGGAAGGAGGGACGGCCGTGAGCGGGACCCGGTTTCGCGTAATCGTCGTCGACGACAGCGGTCAGGCAAGGGAAGGCATTCGGATGATTCTCGGGAGCGATCCGCAGTTCGTCATCGTGGCCGAGGGAAAGAGCGGGGAAGAAGCGCTCGCCTTGACGGAGCTGTGGATGCCGGACATGATCCTGATGGACATTCATATGCCGGATATGGACGGCCTTGAAGCGACGAGGCGGCTGAAGGAGAAATATCCGTACGTCAAAATCGTCATCGTGACGATATCCGACGATATCGCCCACTTGTTCGACGCCTTGAAGAAAGGGGCCCAGGGCTATCTGTTGAAAAATCTGAATCCGAAAGCCTGGCTGGAATATTTGCGGGCGATCGCCGTTGACGAGGTGCCGATGACCCGCGAGCTGGCCTTTCGGATTCTGAAGGAATTTTCCCAGACGGCGGAGCGTCCGAAGTCCGAAGCGAACCCGCTCACCGCCAGGGAGACGGAAATTCTCGGGCTGGTCGCCCGAGGGATGTCCAACCGCGACATCTCGGCGGAGCTGAGCATTTCGGAGCATACGGTCAAAAATCATCTGAAAAACATTTTGCACAAGCTCCATCTGGAAAACCGCGTTCAGCTCGCCAGATACGCCTACGAGCAGGGATGGATAGGGGGAACGCCCATCCGGTAATCGCGCGGGGACACCCCCGTCCAGCGCTTGAACTGGCGGCTGAAATGGGCGATGTCGCGGTAGCCGAGCAGATGGGAAATATGATCGACCGACAGCGAGGTATCGCGTAGCAGGCGCATCGCTTCGTCGCGAATCATCCCCGACAGGTAATGCCGGGGAGAGACGCCGTACACCTTCTTGAACAGACGGTTGCAGTGCGATTCGCTAATGCCGATTCGGCGGGCGATATCGCCGATCATCGGGCGTTCGTCGTTCGGATGGCCGTGATAGATCGGCTGCTTCGCCGCGGCATGAATCAGCGATTCGATCAGGTGGGCCGTCTCCGAGTGAGGCGGCCTTCCGTCTTCCGCAGCCTCCGATCCGGCATATCGCGCGGAGCAGAGCTTGGACAGCAGCTCGTAGAACGATGCCTGCATGCCGGTTCGGACCGCCAAATCGTACGGCCGGTCCGATACGGCGACGCTCGCCAGCTTGTCCAGAACGCGCCGTCCGGCGTCGTCCTCCGGGGAGCGGCCGGATCGCGCCGGCTGCCGGCCGGAACCGAGCAGATGAACGAGCGGGGGATCGTCGATCTCAAAATGGAGGCAGAAATAGACAAAACCGTCGGCGGAGCCCGCCCCGCTCGAGTGAATGTCTCCCGGACGGATCAGGACAAAGTCGCCCTGTTCGAGCCGGCAGGCTTTGCCGTTGACGACCATCTCCTGGCAGCCGCGCAGCACGTAATTGATCTCGTACTGCTTGTGCTCGTGCGAAGGATAAACCCATTTGGCGTTTACTTCCCTTACGTGCATGAAGGAAATATGGTGGGCGGCTCTCAGATCCGGCACAAAGTGCTCCGAGACGCTGTTTTTTCGCCCTGTGCGAAGATTGGCATCCATCCGGCACAGCCTCCTCCGGTCGATCATTCCGTCTTCTTATTGTATCAGATAATGGCTCGATTTGGGTAAATAAAAGGAGAGATATGAGCATGGAACGTCCGCGGATGCGATGTTACTTTTGGAATAGAAGCATAAGCACGCAAAGGAGAGAACGTAACGATGAACCTTTTTTACAATGCCCACCATTCGCCGATCGGCGCTTTCGCCAGCTTTACGCTGGGCTTCAAGGGCGCGTCGGGGGGCCTCGGGCTGGAGCTGGGCAAGCCGGCCGATCAGAGCGTTTACATCGGCGTGGAGTCGGCAGGCGGCCAACTTCTGTACCGAGCCCTGCCATTCTATGAAAGCGCTGTCGACGAGAGCAGAAGATACGATGTGGAGAAGGAGGCGGAGGAGGACTCCGGCGCGCTCCGGATCGTTCCTTACGCCGACGGCGACATTCGCAGAGAGCTCCGCCTGGGCACCGACACCTGGCAGGCGGAGGATCTGGCGTTCCGGATCTACTCCCCGGCCCGGCCCGTACCCGATCCGGAGCAGGCGACGGCGGAGGAGCTGAAGGATGCGCTGCTGCCGGCGGTGTTCGCGGAGCTGACCGTCGATAACCGTTCGGGCTCGCGAAGCCGGCGCGCCTTCTTCGGATACCGGGGCAGCGATCCTTATTCGAATATGCGCCGGCTGGACGACACGACGGGCGGAGAGCTCAGAGGGGTCGGACAGGGTCATCTCACCGGCATTGCGACCGACGATCCTTCGGCCAAGTCGGCGATGGGCTTCGGCATGGAGCGAATTCTGGGCGAGCGGCTCGAGGAGAACTGGACGTTCGGACTGGGCATGACGGGCGCCGTTCTCGTCGACGTGCCGGCGGGGGAACTTCGCACGGTCCGATTTGCGATTTGCTTCTACCGGGGAGGCGTCGCCACGTCGGGCATGGAGACGAGCTACTATTATACGAAGCTGTTCGGGAATATCGAGGAGGTGGCCCGCTACGCGCTCGCTCATTTCGACCGCTTGACGGAAGCGTGCGCGCAGGCGGACGAAGAGGTCGAGGGGTCCTCGTTAAGCGAGGATCAGAAGTTTATGCTGCGCCATGCCGTGCATAGCTATTACGGAAACACGCAATTGCTCGCCGGCAAGAACGGCAGGCCGCTCTGGGTCGTGAACGAAGGCGAGTACCGGATGATGAATACGTTCGACCTGACGGTAGACCAGCTGTTCTTCGAGATGAAAATGAATCCGTGGACGGTCCGCAACGTGCTCGATCAGTTCGTCGACCGCTACAGCTACGAAGACTCCGTCCGCTTCCCCGGAGAGAGCGAGCTGTATCCCGGCGGCATCAGCTTTACGCACGACATGGGCGTCGGCAACGTGTTTTCCCGGCCGTCGTACTCCTCCTATGAAATGTACGGCATAGACGGCTGCTTCTCTCATATGACGCACGAGCAGCTCGTCAACTGGATTTTGTGCGCGGCCGTATACGACGAGCGCTCGGGCGACCCCGATTGGCTGGAAAGCCGGTCCGGCCTGCTTCAGAAGTGCTTCCGGAGCATGGTGAACCGGGATCATCCCGATCCGGGCAAGCGCAACGGCCTGATGGGACTGGACAGCTCCCGCACGATGGGCGGGGCCGAGATTACGACGTATGACAGTCTGGACGTATCGCTCGGGCAGTCCAGGAACAATCTGTATATGGCCGGCAAGTGCTGGGCGGCCTATGTCGCGCTGGAGAAGCTGTTCGTCCGTCATGGCCGGCCCGAGCTGTCGGAGGAAGCCGGGCGGCAGGCGGAACGCTGCGCTTCGACGATCGCCTCGCAGTTGAACGGGCAGGGCTATATTCCGGCGGTTATCGGGGAGGGCAACGACTCCAAAATTATTCCGGCGATCGAGGGCCTCATCTTTCCCTACATGACGGGGAACGAGGAAGCGCTCGACGAGAACGGCCGGTTCTCCGCCTATTTGCGGGCGCTGCGCACGCATCTGGATCACGTATTCTCGACCGGGGCGTGCCTGTTCCCGGACGGGGGCTGGAAGCTGTCCTCGACCAGCGGCAACTCCTGGCTGAGCAAAATCTATTTGTGCCAGTTCATCGCCCGCCGCATTATCGGATTCCCGTTCGCGGACGGGGGCGAGGCGGCCGACGCCGCGCATGTCGGCTGGCTGACGCATCCCGAGCTGTCTTACTGGAGCTGGAGCGACCAGATTTTGTCGGGAGAGATCATCGGCAGCAAATATTACCCGAGAGGCGTTACCAGCGTGTTATGGTTGGAGGAATGAGTCCGAAGCCGGCCTGGCCCGATACGCTGCCGCGCAACCAGACGCCATAACCGAGGATGAAAAAGCGGTCGATCAGGCTCGTTCCTGAACGGCCGTTTTGCGTCGATTCATTTCGTTGGGGATTCAAGTGTGCAAGCGATTTCAGTTAAAGGCGAAAGGATGTGCAAGATGAGAAAAGCGGTTGTGGTGGACGACGAGGGATATGCGCGCAAAGGGCTGATCGGGCTCGTTCCGTGGGCGAAGCTCGGCTTCGAAGTCGTCGGAGAAGCGGAGGACGGCGAGGACGCCTATGCGTTCATCGACGAGCATCGGCCGGACGTAGTCATCACGGATATCCGCATGCCCGTCATGGACGGTCTGGAGCTGATCCGCCAAGTGCGGGAAAGCGGCAACAGAGAGACGAGATTCATCATTATTAGCGGCTACGGAGACTTCAAGTACGCCCAGCAAGCGGTACGTTACGGCGTGGAGGACTACTTGCTCAAGCCGATCGACGAGAACGAGCTGGCCGGCACGCTGGAGCGGATCGCGGCCGCATCGGACAGCGTGCATGCCCGGAAGGAAGCCGAGGAGCGCCTGATCCGGGCATCCGCGTTCGAGCGCCTCTTGACGGGCCGCGCGGACGAGACGTTTCCTGCGGAGGCGGCCCGGATTCTGGGACTGCCTCTCGGCAAGCCGCTGCGCTGCGTCACTGTGGAAATCAACGATGCGCGGACGGGGGCAAGCGAGACGCATGACGCCGAGCAGCTGGAAAGCGCGAGATTGGCGCTCTGCGAAGCGGTCGCCGCCGCGACCGACGGCCGGACGCCCGAACTGTTCGTCAGAAGCTTGACCGAGATGAATTTTCTGCTGTTTGGGGAGCTGGGCGCGGACCGCGTCCGAAGGCTCGGCGAGCGGCTGGTCCGGGCGGCGGGCTCCCCGGCCGGCGGAGTGCCTCGGGTCTATGCGGGCGCCGTCGTTCCGGGTCTCGGGCAGGCCGGAGAATCGTACGCTTCCGCAGCGGACCTGACGCGCTTCAAGTACGCCCTGGACAGGAGCGTGCTCGTGCACGAGGACGCCGCCGGTCAAACCGTCGCCTATAGGGAATGGGACGCCGCTCTGCTGTCCGAGCTGATCGAAACGCTGGAGGAGCGCGACGAGGAGAAGATGACCCAGAGCGTCAACCGATTGTTCGAAAAGTTTCGCGAGCAGCGGTTTTCTCCGGATTCCGTGCAGGCGTCGATTAACAGGTGCGTCCACCGGATATGCGGCGTCATCCAGACGATGAAAGGGGACGAAGGGGCGATCGCTTCGCTGCCTCGTCTGCTTCGGGGACACCGGGAGCCGAGAACGCTTAACGGCCTTAAATATCTCCTGTTGACGTTTCTGAAGGAATGCGCGGATTACATGTCCGAGCTGCGAAGCGCGATGACGAAGGGCGATATCGGAAAAATCAAGCATTATATCGACAGCCACTTCAGCGAAAACCTCAACCTGAAAAGCATCTCCAAAACGTTCTATATGAATCCGGTTTATTTGGGCCAGCTGTTCAAAAAGACGTACGGCGTATATTTTAACGAGTATTTGCTTCAAATCCGCATCGCGGAAGCGAAAAGGCAGCTCAGGCAGACCGACCGCAAAGTGTACGAGATCGCCGCCAGTGTCGGCTTCGGCAATGCGGACTACTTCGTGTGCCAGTTCGAGAAGGTCGAGGGCAGAACGCCGACGGAATACAAGAACGCCATATTGGAGAAGGCTTAAGCGGCGCAGGGGGGCTTGCGGAATATGAAAATAGGCGTCGCCTTGAACAACGTCCGGCTCAGGAACAAGATGCTGATCGTCTACTTTTTGTCCGTGTTCCTGCCGGTGCTTCTGACCAACGTGCTGTTCTATACGATAACGAGCAACAACGTCAAGAAGCAGAAGATGCAGGATCTGTCGCTGGCGATCGAACAGATCCGCAACGAATTTCAATACCAGATCGACGCCGTCATCGGCATCTCTTCCGTCCTCTACAACGATTCCATCCTGAACGACTACCTCGACAAGAAATACGACAGTCAGGCCGATTACGTCATCAACTACCATTCGTACACGATGGATATGTTGGAGAAGTACGCCCCTATCTATAGAGCCATTCAGCGAATTACGCTGTATACGAACAACGATACGATTATTAACGGCGGATACGTGCTTGCGCTTTCCCCGGAAACGAAGCGAAGCGGCTGGTATCGCAAGCTGGAAAGCTCGGGGGTCTCCACCCCGATCATCGTCAAAAACGGAGCTTCCGCAACCGAGCCTTCGTTCAGCATCGTCCGTCGAATGAGCGGCCCCGCGGGGCAGGAAAATTTCGAAAGAGTGCTGAAAATCGACCTGCACCCGGAAATGATCAAGATGACGCTCAACAATGTGACGCTGCCCGGCAACGTCTATCTGCTCGCCGACGGCGAAACGCAATACGTCGCTTCGCCGAGGGAGCACGGGATCGGAGAAGCCGAAGCCTTCGAAGAGGAAGGCAGCGGAATCCTCTCGCTTGAGCAAACTTTCCCTGAATCCAGCTACCTGAAAAACTGGGCGATCGCCGGGAAGTTCCGGGAAAGCGAAGTGCTTGAAGACGTGCGCAAATCGAGGGAGTTCGTCGTCTATATGGCGCTGCCCAACATTCTGGTGCCCACGATCGTTATCGTCCTGTTTACCCGCTCCCTGAACGAACGGCTGATCCGGATTCTCAAGCAGATGAAGCGGGTGAAAAATCACAGCTTCGAGACGATCGACCGCGAAGAAACGAAGGACGAGATCGGCCAGCTGACGATGGAGTTCAACCGAATGACGCTGCAGATCCGAAGTCTCATTCATGACGTGTACATGGCGGACATTCAGAAAAAAGAGCTGCAGCTCAAGCGCAACGAAACGCAGCTTCACGCGCTGCAAAGCCAGATCAACCCTCACTTTCTGTTTAATTCGCTGGAGACGATCCGCATGCGAAGCATCATGAAGTCGGAGGAGGAGACGGCGCGGATCATTCACCATATGGCGAAAATCTTCCGCAAGTCGCTCTCCTGGGGCAAGGATATGGTGACGGTCAAGGACGAGCTGGACCTGGTGGAAAGCTTCCTGCAAATCCAGAAGTACCGGTTCGGAGACAAGCTGGATTACGTCATCGAAGCCGACGCGGAATGCGCGGGCGCCCTCATTCCGAAAATGACGCTGCAGCCGCTGGTGGAGAACGCGAGCATTCACGGAATCGAAGCGTTGAAGCACTCGGGCATGATCCGGGTAAGCGTGCGCCAGGCGGAGGAAGGCATCGTCTGCAAGGTAAGCGACAACGGCGTCGGAATCGAGGCCGCCGAGCTGGCCAGACTGCTCGAGGATGTGCGGAACAGCGAGGAAATCGGGGACCGCATCGGCGTCCGCAACGTGTTCATGCGATTGAAGCTGTTCTACGGCGATCGCGCCCGCTTCGACATCAAGAGCCAACCGGGGAGGGGAACGACCGTCGAGATCGGGATCCAGCCTCTTTAATTTACAAAGCGGGATATATAGTTTATCGGGTAAACAAAGGTCTTCCGCGACCGTATACTGGAGGTGCTTAGTAAAAGCGCTTACAAAATATCTGAATTGGAGAGGGGATTTTATCTGTGAAAAAAAGCAGGAACTGGCTGATCGCCTTGCTTTCCTTGGTCTTGGTGACGGTCGCCGTCGGTTGCTCCAGCGGGAATAACAACGCGAAGGAAAGCGGAAGCGCGTCGCCCGGCGGGAGCAGTCCGGCCTCGGCGCCCAGCTCGCAGGCCGCGAGCGAGGAGCCGAAGCCGGATCCGGTCACGTTCACCTATTTCAACGCCAGAGCCGACAAGGACATCGAGACGAATCAGACCGACATCGGGAAGGTTCTGGAGGAGCAGACGGGAGTCAACTTCAAAATCGAGCATCTCGTCGGCGACATCAACACGAAGATCGGAACGATGATCGCCAGCGACACCTATCCGGACATTTTGCAGCCGGATACGGCCATCGACAAAATTATGGAGGCCGGCGCGTTCATCCCGCTTAACGATCTGATCGAGCAGTACGGCCCGAACATCAAGCGGGTTTACGAGCCTTATTACAATCTGATGAAGGCCGACGACGGCAACATCTACTTCCTTCCGTTCAGCGCGGTTGTCGGCGAGTATAAACCGAATCCGGTCATCGATCAGGGCGCCTTCTGGATTCAAAACCGGGTGCTGGAGGAAGCCGGGTTCCCGAAAGTGAAAACGTTCGACGAGTATTTCACGCTGATCGAAGACTACGTGAGCAAGCACCAGGACGAGAAGCTGACCGGCTTCCTGTCGCTGACTCACGACTGGCGATTCTTCGCGACGACGAACCCGCCGAACCACCTGGAGGGCTATCCGAACGATGGCGAAGTCCAGGTGGACATGAATACGATGGAAGCGAAAATCTATGCGACGAACGACGGCACGAAGCGCTGGCTGCAGAAGCTGAACGAGCTGAACGCCAAGGGACTGTTCGACAAGTCCTCCTTCGTCGACAACTACGATCAATATTTGGCGAAGATCACCTCCGGCAAGGTGTTGGGCTTCTTCGACTACGGCTGGCAGGTCAATCAGGCGCTGCAGACGCTCAAGGCGGAGACGGTCAAGAACGGCGGGGACGATTCGCTCGAATACTTCCCGCTGCCCGTCGTGTACGACAACAATATTAAGGACCAGTATATCGATCCGTCCTCCTTCATCAACAACCGCGGCATCGGCATTACGAAGAGCGCGAAGGACCCGGAGAGAATCATCAAGTTTTTCGACAATCTGTTGACCGACGAGAACCAGAGGCTGGTGCAATGGGGCATACAGGGGGTCACGTACGAGGTGGACGCGAACGGCCGCCTGTACAGAACCCAGGAACAGATCGACAAGCTGAAGGACGTCGACTACAAGCGCCAGGTCGGGCTGAACTACTTCGAATATTACTGGCCGATGTACGGGCAGGGCTCGACGTTCCCGGACGGGAACTCCGTCAGCGCCGGCCGTCAGCCGGAGGTGGCCAGCGCCTCGTTCACCGCCGCCGAGAAGGAGCGCCTTGCCAAGTACGGCGTTCAGACCTATGCCGAATTGTTCGCCGCGCCTGACGACCGTCCGTGGTATCCGGCATGGAGCATCGCGTTGGAGCAAGGCTCGCAAGCGCAGATTTACACGGCGAAGAAGGTCGACGTGCAGCGCAAGTACTTCGCGAAGATCGTTCTGGACCCGGTCGACAAGTTCGAGGCCAACTGGCAGGAGTACTTGAACGAATACAGCAAGCTGCCGGTAGCGGAATACGAGCAGACGATGACGGATGAGGTCAAGAAGAAAGTCGCTAAGATTAAAGGCAACTAAGAAGCGGGGGGAAGAGCGGGGAACCCGGACGGATTCCCCGCTCTTCCCGGGTTTGCGCGCGCATGTCGGGCACGGAAGGAGCGACCGCCTTGTTAAAAAACGTTGAAGTGGAATCGTCCGTCGGCAGGGTTCCTCCCGGCAGGAAAACCGGTGCAGCTCTTTTTCTGAGCAGGCTGGTCAAACAAAGATCGCTGGTCTTGATGTCCGTTCCTTTTCTTCTCTGGCTGATTCTGTTCAAATACGTTCCGCTCTGGGGCTGGACGATCGCATTCCAGAACTTCAAGCCGGCCAAGTCGTTCGGGGAGCAGCAGTGGGTCGGCTGGCAGCAATTCGATTTTATGTTTTCCGACGACAGATTTTTGCAGGTGATGAGAAACACGCTGGCGATGAGCTTCATCAACTTCGTGCTCGGCTTCGCCACGGCGATTACGCTGGCCATTCTGCTTAACGAGCTGAGGGTGGTCGCGTTCAAGCGGGTCGTGCAGACGATCAGCTATTTGCCTCACTTTATTTCCTGGGTGGTGGCCGCCACGATTATCCAGACGGCGCTGTCGACGGACGGCGGCATCGTCAACGAATTGCTGATGGCGCTCGGGCTGATCCAGGAGCCGGTGCTCTGGCTCGGCATAGGGAAATACTTCTGGGGCATTATGGGCATCTCCGAAGTGTGGAAAAACGTGGGCTGGAACACGATCATCTACTTGGCCGCCTTGACGACGATCGATCCATCGCAGTACGAAGCGGCGGAAATGGACGGGGCCGGAAGATTTCAGAAAATCTGGCACATTACGCTGCCCGGCATTCGGCCGGTTATCGTCATCCTGATGATCATTAATCTGGGACAAATCTTGGAAACCGGTTTCGAGCCGCAGTATTTGCTCGGCAACGGTCCCAATCTCGATTACTCGGAAAACCTGGAAATTTTCATATTGAAGTACGGGATGAATTTGGGGAATTACTCGCTTTCCGTCGCCGCAGGCATCTTCAAGACGGTCGTCAGCATCGTGCTGTTGTTCGGGGCCAACCATCTCGCGAAGCGGCTGGGACAGGACCGATTGTTCTAAGGGGGGGAGCGCAGTGGCGAAGACGAATCCAACAAGCTACAAAATCAGATTGTCCGTCGGAGACCGGCTGTTCGACATCGCGAACTACATCGTCATGGTGCTGTTAATGGTCGTGACCGTGTATCCGTTCGTGAACATGCTCGCCGTCTCCTTGAACGATGCGATGGATTCCGTCAAAGGCGGCATCCACCTATGGCCCCGGGTGCTTACCTGGGACAATTACGAGTATGTGTTCAAGCAGGCGACGATCCTGCATGCGACGTTCATCTCCATCTCGCGAACGGTGCTCGGCACGTTGATCTCGACGTTCTGCTCGGCGATGGTCGCCTATACGATCAGCCGTCCGGATTTCGTTCTGCGCAAATTCGTGACGCTCGCCTTCGTGCTGACGATGTATTTTAACGGAGGGCTGATTCCGAACTTCCTGCTCATGAGAGAACTCGATCTGCTGGGAAGCTTCTGGGTGTACATCCTGCCGGGCATTGTCGGCGTCTTCAACATCATCGTCATCCGCTCGTTTATCGAGCAGCTGCCAGACGGCATTCTCGAATCGGCCAGAATCGACGGGGCGGGCGAATTCACGACGTTTATCCGCGTCGTGCTGCCGCTGACGCTGCCGGTGCTGGCGACGACTTCGTTGTTCACGGCGGTGTACCATTGGAATTCGTGGTTCGACGTCTTCCTGTACAACTCTTCGCACATCGAGCTGAGCACGCTGCAGTACGAGCTGATGAAAATGCTGCAAAACTCCAATGCCACGGGAACGACGGGAAGCATGGACGGCATGGGCGGAACGGCCAATTTCGTCACGCCGACGTCGGTGCGGGCGACGATGACGATCGTGGCCAGTCTCCCCATTATTATGGTGTATCCGTTCCTGCAGCGATATTTCGTCAAGGGCATGACGCTGGGAGGAGTAAAAGGCTGATGGAGAAGACGGCGCGGCCCGGAGCTTATCATTCCGGAAGTTACCGCAATCTGCTGGCGGAGTACGGCTACGACGGAGAAGAAATTGAGGCCCGGCTGGAGTCCTGCTGGGAGCAGCTGTTCGGAGACTGTGAAGCGACCCGGATTTATTATCCGGCAGGCGACGACATGGGCTACATGCTCGACACCGGCAACCTGGACGTACGGACGGAAGGCATGTCCTACGGCATGATGATGGCCGTGCAGCTGGATCGGCGCGACGTGTTCGACCGGCTATGGAGATGGACGCACAAGCATATGTACATGAGCAAGGGAGTTCACGCGGGGTACTTCGCCTGGTCGTGCAATCCGGACGGTACGAAGCGGGCGCACGGCCCGGCTCCCGACGGCGAAGAATATTTCGCGCTGGCGCTGCTGTTCGCCTCGCATAGATGGGGAGACGGACCGCCCCCGCTCGACTATGGCGTCAAGGCGCGGGAGCTGCTGAGCGTATGCTTGCACAAGGGGGAGGCCGGCACCGGTTACCCGATGTGGAATCGGCACAATAAGCTGATCAAGTTCGTGCCGAATTGCGAGTTTACCGACCCGTCCTATCATTTGCCGCACTTCTACGAGCTGTTCGCGAGGTGGGCGAACGAGGAGGATCGGGCTTTCTGGGCGGAGGCCGCCGAAGCGAGCCGGGCCTATCTGCAGCGGGCCTGCCATCCGGACACCGGTCTGGCGCCCGAATACGCCTATTACGACGGCACGCCCAACTACGAGCGCGGATACGGCCATTTCTTCAGCGACTCGTATCGCGTCGCCGCCAATATCGGTCTGGACGCGGAGTGGTTTGGGGCGACGCCGCAGATGCGCGAGATCGCCGGCAAAATTCAGACGTTTTTCTCGGACAAGAGGCCCGAAGATTACCGCAGGTACACGATCGAGGGAAAGCCGTTCGAGGAGAAGTCGCTGCACCCGGTCGGACTGATCTCCGCGAATGCGATGGCTTCGCTCGCCGACACGGACGGCCGCTTCGCGAGGAGCTGCGTCGAGCTGTGGTGGAATACGCCCGTTCGTACGGGAGATCGGCGATACTACGATAACTGTCTCTATTTTTTCACGATGCTCGCTTTAAGCGGGAGGTACCGGATCTGGACGCCCGCCGAGGCGAACGAATAGAAGGCCGACGGAGTCTCCCGGAGTCGGGAGGCTCTTCGATTGCCGGAAAGCGGCGATAGCGTAACAAGGAGGAGCCGTGATGATGAACGATCGACTGAACTCGAACGACGGATACCTATGCTGGCTTAATTACGCGTACATCCAGGAGGACTCGCTGCGCAAGGCGTATGCGGAATGCTGCTCCCGGACGGCCGTTCTGGGCGACTCGCCTCTGCTGCGTTCCGCCCGGGCCGAGCTGCTCGCGGCGATCGTGTCGATGCTGGACGTGCTGCCGGCGGAAGGCGCGGCGGGCGACGAGGAGCCGGGACTGTACGTCGGCGTTCCGGACGGCTCGGACGCGTTCGACGGATGGCCGAAGGAGGCGCGCGAGGTCGAAGATCTGGGAGAGGAGGGCTTTCTGATTCTCGAGTCCGGCGGCAGCGTCTATGCGGCTGGCGCGACCGATCGGGGAGCGCTGTATGCCGTCTTCCGCATTCTGCGGCTGCTTCAGACCGGAGCCGAACTGAAGGGAACGCGAATCCGCGAGAAACCCGTTAACGCCGTCCGGATGCTGAATCATTGGGATAACCTGGACGGGACAGTCGAGCGCGGCTATGCCGGCGGCAGCCTGTTTTTCCGGGACGGAGAAGTGGTCCGCGAGCTGTCCCGCATCGGGGATTACGCGCGAATGCTCGCCTCCGTCGGCATTAATGCGGTCGCGATCAACAACGTGAACGTGCACCGCCGCGAATCTCTGCTGCTCACGGACGCCTTTTTGCCCGAAGTGGCTAAAATCGCGGACGTCTTCCGGGCTTACGGCGTCCGTCTGTTTCTGAGCGTCAACTTCGCCAGTCCGGTAGAGGCAGGGGGACTGAGGACGGCGGATCCGTTGGACGCCGAAGTCGCCGAGTGGTGGGGCGAGGCCGCCCGCCGCGTATATGCGAGCATTCCCGATTTCGGGGGCTTTGTCGTGAAAGCCGACTCGGAGTTCCGGCCGGGGCCGTTCACGTACGGAAGAAGCCATGCCGACGGGGCGAACATGCTGGCCGACGCGCTTAGCCCCTTCGGCGGCCTCGTCGTGTGGCGATGCTTCGTCTACAATTGCCGCCAGGACTGGCGCGACCGTTCCACGGACAGGGCTCGCGCCGCCTATGATCATTTCATGCCGTTGGACGGCCGGTTCCGGGACAACGTCCTGCTGCAGATCAAGAACGGGCCGATGGACTTCCAGGTGCGCGAGCCCGTCTCTCCGCTGCTCGGCGCCATGACTCGCACGAACCAGCTGCTGGAGCTGCAGATTACGCAGGAATATACCGGGCAGCAGCGGCATCTCTGCTATCTGGTTCCCCAGTGGAAGGAAGCGCTCGATTTCGATACCTATGCGCTCGGAGAAGGTTCGACGGTCGACCGCGCCGCCAGCGGAGCGCTGTACGGTCGGCCCGTCGGCGGAATCGCCGGAGTTGCGAACGTCGGAGACGACGACAACTGGACCGGACATGCGCTGGCCCAAGCCAACCTGTTCGGCTTCGGGCGGCTTGCCTGGAATCCCCGGCTGGGGGCGGAGGAGATCGCCCGCGATTGGACGCGGGCCACGTTCGGAAGGGATCCGCAAGCGGAGCGAACGATTGTCCGGATGCTGCTCGACTCCTATGCGATCTACGAATCGTATACGGCGCCTCTCGGGGTCGGCTGGATGGTAAATCCGGGCCACCACTACGGACCCAACGTTGACGGCTACGAATATTCGATGTGGGGCACCTACCATTACGCGGACCGCGACGGCATCGGCGTCGACCGCACCTCGGCGACGGGCACGGGCTATGCGGGCCAATATCGCTCGCCGCAGTCGGACGTCTACGAATCCGCAGAACGCTGCCCGGACGAGCTGCTGCTCTTTTTCCACCACGTCCCTTATACCCATAAGCTGCGCTCCGGCAAAACGGTTATCCAGCACATCTACGATTCGCATTTTCTCGGGGCGGAACAGGCGGCGGAGCTCGTTCGTCGCTGGGACGGTCTGCGGGGGCGGATCTCCGAGCCCGTCTTCCGGAACGTCAAGGAACGCCTTGCTCATCAGGAGGAGCATGCGCGCGAGTGGCGGGACGTGCTGAACGCCTACTTCTACCGGAAATCCGGCATTCAGGACAGCCATGGCCGCACGATCTATTAAACCCGCGAAAGGACGATAGCGAATGAAAATGGTATTTCGCTGGTTCGGCGAAGGCAACGACACCGTCACGCTCCGGCAAATCCGGCAAATCCCCGGCGTGGAAGGCATCGTCTGGGCTTTGCACGACGTGCCGCCCGGGGAGGCGTGGCCGGCGGACAGCATCGCCCGCTACAAGCGGGCGGCCGACGCTTACGGCTTTCATCTGAACGTCGTCGAGAGCGTTAACGTCCACGAGGACATCAAGCTGGGGCTCCCTTCCCGGGATCGCTACATCGACAACTACATCCAAACGATCGAGCGGCTTGCCGAGGTCGGCGTCAAGACGATCTGCTACAATTTCATGCCCGTCTTCGACTGGATTCGCACGGATTTGGCCAGAGAGCTCGAGGACGGGTCGACGGCGATGATGTACGAGAGGGAAAAAATCGAGAAGATGAAGCCGGAATCGCTCGTCGGTCGCATTGCCGAAGGAACGGCGCTGACGATGCCGGGCTGGGAGCCGGACCGGCTGAAGCGGCTGGGCTCGCTGCTTGAAGCGTATCGCGGCGTCGGAGAGGAGGAGCTGTGGCGGAATTTGCGCCATTTCCTGGAGGCGATTATCCCGGCGGCGGAGCGAGCCGGCATCCGGATGGCGATGCATCCGGACGACCCGCCCTGGTCCGTGTTCGGACTGCCGCGCATTCTGACGGGAGCAGCCGGCATCCGCCGACTGCTGAGTCTGGTCGACAGCCCGGCGAACGGCGTCACGCTGTGCAGCGGTTCGCTGGGCGCCGACCCGAATAACGACATTCCGGCGATGATCCGGGAGTTCGCGGATCGTATTCCGTTCGCTCATATCCGCAACGTACGCGTATACGACAACGGCGATTTTATCGAGACGTCGCACCGGACGGCGGACGGCACCGTCGATATCGCGGGCATCGTCCGGGCGTATTATGAAATCGGGTTTACGGGCTACGCGAGGCCGGATCACGGAAGACAGATTTGGGACGAACGCGGCCGTCCGGGGTACGGGCTGTACGACCGGGCGCTGGGCATCATGTACCTGTGGGGGCTTTGGGACGCACTGGGACGCGGGAAGGAGGCGGACGCCGAATGAGCTTGCCGATACACGGGAAGCTGCGGGGGAGAGTCGCCGTCGTTACGGGCGGAAGCGGCGTGCTCTGCTCCGCCATGGCCAGGGAGCTGGGACGTCAGGGAATGAAGGTGGCCGTCCTGGGCCGTTCTCCGGGAAAGTCGGCCAAGGCGGCCGAGGACGTCCGGAGGGTCGGAGGGGAAGCGATCGCCGTCCGCTGCGACGTGCTCGACGAAGCCAGCTTGAACGAAGCGGCGGCAACCGTTCTCGAGCGTCTGGGACCGTGCCGGCTGCTCGTGAACGGGGCGGGCGGAAATCATC
Organism: Cohnella hongkongensis; assembly: GCF_042654645.1. Lineage (NCBI taxonomy): Bacteria > Bacillati > Bacillota > Bacilli > Caryophanales > Paenibacillaceae > Cohnella > Cohnella hongkongensis. Next base: position 48,072 of record NZ_JBHSEP010000003.1, read on the forward strand.
CGGACGGCAGCACCAGCCGCGAGTTCTTTCGGCTTGAGGATCTGGGACAAGAGGGGGAGCGAACGTTTTTCGATCTGCGGAAGGAAGGGCTCGGGCGGGTATTCGACCTGAACGTCCTCGGCACGCTGCTGCCCAGCCAGGTCTTCGCCCGGCAGATGCTCGGCTTGGCGGGCGCGGCGATCGTGAACGTCTCTTCGATGAGCGCGCCCCGGCCGATGACGAAGGTGCCCGCCTACAGCGCGGCCAAGGCGGCCGTCGACAACTTTACGCAATGGCTTGCGGTGCATCTGGCGGACGCCGGCATTCGGGTGAACGCGATCGCCCCGGGCTTTTTCCTGACGGAGCAGAACCGGGAGCTGCTGACGAATGCGGACGGATCGCCGACGGCAAGGGCGGGTCAAATTATCGCTCACACGCCGATGCGCCGCTTCGGCAGGCCGGAGGATCTGCTCGGCGCTCTGCTCTGGCTCGCCGACGAAGGCAGCTCCGGATTCGTTACGGGCATAACCGTTCCCGTCGACGGCGGCTTCATGGCTTATTCGGGCGTGTGAGAAGCCGGGACGGCGGACAGTTCCGGAATACGGCGGGCGAAGGAGGGAGTCGGGTGAGAGAGCCGACCGTTCGAGAGGTGATGGACGCGTTGTCGAGCGGCGTCGTCTGGAGCGCCGGAGCAGATGCGCTGCAGCCGGGCGCAAGCGAGGAGCTTGGCGGCGGCTCGGACGCGCTGCTGCATGGCGACGCTTCGGCGGCGGTTCGAGGAATCGCCGTCGCGTTCACGGCTACGATCGGCGTACTGCGCGAGGCGGCCAGCTCGGGAGCGAATTTGCTGATCGTTCACGAAGGGGCGTACTACTCCCATGTCAACGATCCGGGGGAGCTAGCGGGCAGCGCTGTATGCGCGGAGAAGAGACGCCGGATCGAGCGGAGCGGGCTGGCCGTCTACCGCTGCCATGACGCGGTGCATCGCAGCGCTCCCGACCTGATCGCCGAAGGATTGGTTCGGGAGCTGGGCTGGCAGATGTTCGAGGTGCGGCATACGCCAGCCGCTTCGATCGTCGAGCTGCCGATGCCGATGGCCGGGGAGCGCGTCGTCCGTCACGTCAAAGCATGTCTGGGCCTGGAGCGGGTACGCATCGCCGGGAGTCTGGCGGCACGCTGCCGGCGAGTCGGCCTGCTCGTCGGCTACCGAGGCGGCGCCAAGCTCGCTGTTCCGCTGCTGGACCGCTGCGGAGCGGACATCGTCCTGTACGGCGAAGGCCCGGAGTGGGAGACGCCGGAGTATGTGCGGGATGCGGCTGAGCTGGGCGGGCGATCCGCCGTCGTTGCGCTGGGCCATCTGGAGAGCGAGCAGCCGGGAATGAAGCTGCTGGCCGAACGTCTCCAAGCTCGCTTTCCGGACGTGCCGGTCCGCTTCTGTCCGGTCGATCCGGCTTTTCGCAGTCTGTAGCCTGTAGCCTGTAGCCTGTAGCCCATTCGAATGCCGCATCCGTGCCTCGCGCCAAACACACCCAACCCCCTAACGTAACGGTTGCCAGCGCCGCTAATCGTGCTGTTTTCGCGATGAGGAGATTGTAACGGTTGCAGCAGCGGCTATTTAAGCTGAAAACGCGCCGTTTCGCTCGATCACCCCAAAATAAGCGCGACGGCAACCGTTAGCTTTTCCTTTTTCGGGAAAACGATCGATTAAGCGCCACTGCAACCGTTAGACGTTGCCGGCAGGTTGCGCGCCTTCGATCGCATACGATCGGTCGCATACCATCGACCGTATGCCGTCGATCGCCTACGACAACGGCTTAACCTGACAACATTGGCGGCCTCCTTGCATTAGTTGGTTCGTTGGAGCCGGCCGTTTCGTTCGAGCAGCGGGAGGAATCGGACGTCCCTTTTTGTCCTGCACGTCCAGCATAAGAAGCTTTGGTCCCGCCGAACCTAAAGAAAAGTAAGACGACATTCGAGAAAAGATGGGCTTTCCGCGCCGCGGGCCGAAAAAAACGCCGCTGCCGGCGGTTGAATTGCCTTCTATAACATGGTAACATACAGCTAAATCCATCAAGGGGAGCGAACAGTCGAATGTGATTATTCTTGCGAACAATAAAACCGGATCGCGTCAAGCGGTCGACGTTTTATTCGTTGATGCAAGAAAGTGGCATTCGTCTCCCGCTCAGCCCATATATCCGGATCCGGCCCGACGTCTCGGGCCGGGTCGGCCGTATGAATTCGAGCCGCGAGAGAGCCACTTTCTCGCGGCTTTTATCATTCGTACGGAGGGATCTGTTTGATGTCGTTAATTCATGTGAAAAACTTGACGTTCGCCTACGAAGGCAGCTACGACCCCATTTTCGAAAACGTAAGCTTTCAGATCGACACCGATTGGAAGCTGGGCTTTAGCGGGAGGAACGGAAGGGGCAAGACGACCTTTCTTCAGCTTCTTCTGGGCAAATACGAATACGGCGGCAGCATCTCCGCCAGCGTTGGCTTCGACTACTTCCCGTTTCCGGTCGAGAACGGGGAGCGCTCGACCGCCGATCTCGTCGGCGAGATCGTGCCGGACTGCGAGCTCTGGCAGCTGATGCGCGAGCTGTCGCTGCTCAAGGTGTCGGACGATGTGCTGGATCGGCCCTTCGCTTCATTATCCAACGGAGAACAGACGAAGGTGCTGCTGGCCGCTTTGTTTCTGAAGGAAAACCGCTTTCTGTTAATCGACGAGCCGACCAACCACCTGGATCTGGACGGGCGGGCGATTGTCAGCCGCTATCTTCGGGCCAAGCGGGGCTTTATCCTCGTATCGCACGACCGGGCCTTCCTCGATAACTGCGTCGATCACATCCTGTCGATCAACAAGACGAATATCGAGATTCAGCGGGGCCGCTTCTCCGACTGGCTGGAGAACAAGCGGCGTCAGGACAGCTACGAGCTGGCCGAGAACGAGAAGCTGAAAAAAGACATCAAGCGGCTGTCGGAAGCGGCCCGACGAACGAGCCAGTGGTCGGATCAGGTGGAGAAAACGAAAACCGGCATCCGGAACGCCGACGTCTTCGTAGACAGAGGGTATATCGGCCATAAAGCGGCCAAGATGATGAAGCGCTCCAAGTCTATGGAGCGCAGGCAGCAGGCCGCGATCGAAGAGAAGTCCAAGCTGCTGCACAATATCGAAAGCGCGGAGCATCTGAAGCTATCCCAGTTGGCCTATCACAAGACCCGGCTTGTCGAGCTCGATCGCGTCTCGATTCGATACGGCGGCAAGCGCGTAGGCGGGGACGTCAGCTTCGCGATCGAGCAGGGAGAGCGAATCGCTCTGACGGGCGCGAACGGCTCCGGCAAATCGAGCATTCTCAAGCTGGTCTGCGGCGAGAAGCTCGAATACGAAGGCAATCTCCGATTGGGCAGCCAGCTTGCGATCTCTTACGTGCCTCAGGATACGTCGGATTTGCGAGGCGGCTTGACGGAGTATGCCCGAAGCTTCGGCATCGACGAGAGCCTGTTCAAGTCCATATTGCGCAAGCTCGATTTTGCGAGAGTTCAGTTCGAGAAGGACATCTCCTCTTACAGCGGCGGGCAGAAGAAGAAGGTGTTCATTGCGCGAAGCCTGTGCGAGCGAGCCCATCTGCACGTCTGGGACGAACCGCTGAATTTCGTTGACGTCATCTCGCGCATGCAGATCGAAGAGCTGCTGCTCGAGCATTCCCCGACCCTTCTGTTCGTGGAGCATGACAGCGAGTTTTACAGCCGTATCGCGACCAAAGTCGTCCGGCTGTAAAGCGGAAAGACCTCCATGCGGCCAAAGTCGCCCGCCTGTAAAGCCAGAAAGACCTCCATGCGACGAATGATCGGGGCGGAAAGCCGATTCAGCAGGTTTTGGGCCTCTCGAGGGCGAATGTACAGTTGACGGCATACTAGGCAGCGCTGCACCGGAGCAGGCACCGGTTCGGCCCGGCCAATCCGACGGACCGTCAGGAGGGCTTGCATGACTTCCCATTCGTCTCTCGCCAGACGTACGGCCGGTTCCGCGCGGGTGGCGCGGCTGCCGAGAAGCTTGAGCGTCGCCGTTCCGCTGCTGGCCGCGCTGCTCGTCGGCCTGCTCCCCGTCCGCGCGCCGCAGCCGGCCGGACCCGAGGCGGCCGCCGAGGCGTTCTCCGCCGGCCGCGCGATGGAGAAAGTCGGGGTGATCGCCCGGGAACCGCACCCGGCCGGATCGGAGTCCCACGAACGGGTGCGCGATTACTTGCTGTCCGAGCTCGAGTCGCTGGGACTGCAGCCCGAGGTGCAGCGGACGGAAGCCGAGTCGATCTGGGAGCCGGGCCGCCGCGTGAGCATCGATAACATCGTGACGCGAATTCCGGGCACGGACAGCGGCAAGGCTGTGCTGATTATGGCTCATTACGATACCGTTCCCGGCTCTCCTGGGGCCGGCGACAACGCCGCGGCCGTCGCCGCCATGCTGGAGACCGCGCGGGCGGTTAAAGCCTCCGCGCCGCTCCGAAACGATTTGCTGCTGCTGATGACCGACGGAGAAGAGATGGGACTGCAGGGAGCCAAAGCGTTCGTGAACGAGCACCCGCTGGCCCGGAACGTCGGCTTGGCGCTTAATTTTGACGCCAGGGGCAACATGGGGCCGTCCTTCATGTTCGAGACCAGCGACCGGAACGGATGGCTGATCCGGGAATTCGTCCGCGCCGCTCCGCATCCGCTTGCGTATTCCCTGATCTACAACATCTATCAAATGCTGCCCAACGACACCGATCTGTCGATACTGCTCGCGAACGGACTTCCCGGCATGAACTTTGTTTTCGGTCTGGGACTTCACGCGTATCATCGGGAGATCGATACGCCCGATCGCCTCGATCGCTCGAGCCTGCAGCACCACGGCAGCTACATGCTGAGTCTGGCCCGGCATTTCGGCCAGATAAAGCTGGAGGACCGGAGAGAGGAGAACCGAATCTATTTCAACGTTCTCGGCCGAACGATGGTCAGCTATCCGGAATCGGGGGCGGTCGGCCTGGCGCTGCTCGGCGCGCTGCTGTACGCGGGAACCGCTCTTCGCGGCATTCGCAGGCGGCGATTGACGTTAGGCGGGATAGGGGCAGGCTTCGTCCTGTCGCTGGTTGGCGCAGCCTTGGCGTATGCGGTCGTTGCGCTTGTCTGGCCGATCGCGCGGGAACGGGTATCGGCCGCTCACTATACGGCGATGCTGGAGCACCCGTCCGTCTCCACGTCCTATTTTCTCGGCCTGCTGGCGCTGGCGGCGGCTGTTGCCGTCGCATGGATCCGGCTGAGCTCCCGCCGTCTGGGAGCGGAAAATCTGTGGGCAGGGACGCTGCTGCTGTGGACGCTGCTAAGCGCGGGCACGGCCTTCTGCCTGCCCAGCGGAAGCTATCTGATCATCTGGCCGCTCATCTTCAGCCTGATCGGGCTGAACGCGAGCCTGTCCAAGCGGGGCGGGACGGAGGGCTGGGTCGCCGCTCTGTCCGCCGCGCCCGCCATCGCTCTGTTCGCGCCGGTCGTCTATCTGGCGTTCGTCATGCTGACGCTGGAGAGGGCGGAATGGCTCGTTCCGTTCGGGGCGCTCGCCTGGACGCTCGCGTATCCGGCGTTCTGCCGCCGGCCGAGTTCGGCGAGTCGGGCGTTTCGGACGCGTTCGAATGCGAAACGCATTCCCGGAGTTTAGCGGATATAGATGCCTCTGGCATATTGCGCCGGCGGATCGACTTTCCTCGTTACGGTCATCATCGCGTGAAGCGCCCAATAAGGATCGTTCAGCATGCCGCGGCCGACCGCGACCAGATCGGCGTCTCCGTTGGCCAGGGCGGCTTCGGCCAGATGCGGATGGTCCAGATGGCCAACGGCGATGACGGGGGCGCCCAGCGCCTGCTTGAAGGCGCGGGCGAAAGGAAGCTGGTAGCCGGGATGATTCGCGGGCTTGTTCCGGCCGGGAGGGGCCTCTCCGCCGCTGGATACGTCGAACATGTCGACGCCGGCTTCCCGGTAGCGCTGCGCGATCCGGAGCGCATGCTCAAGATCGTAACCGCCGTCCATGTACTCGACTGTGGACATCCGCATAATGAGCGGCATGTCCTTCGGCATGACGCTGCGGGCGGCCTGAACGATCTCCGCGCCGAATCGGGACAAGTCCTGCCCGTACTCGTCGGAGCGGTTGTTGATTCCGGGAGAATGGAACTGATGGATCAGATAGCCGTGCGCGCCGTGCAGCTCGATGACGTCGAAGCCCGCCTGCACGGCGCGGCGGACGGCGTCCCGGAACTTGCCGACCATCGCCCGCGCTTCTCCGGTATCCAGCGCCCTTGGCGGGCGCGGAGCACGGTCCGGATCCAGCCCGGGAATCGGAAGCTCCGAAGCTCCGACGGGAGTCGGCGCGTCCTCGGCCTTGCGTCCGGCGTGCGCGATCTGGATGCCGATCTTCGTTCCGTATTTGTGCACCTCTTTGACGATTCTCTCGAACGCCGGAATCTGCTCGTCCGACCAAAGCCCCAGATCGCGGTCGGTGATTCTGCCGTCGGGCTCCACGTCGGTCATCTCCATTATGATCAGCCCAGTGCCGCCTACGGCGCGGGAGACATAGTGAACAAAGTGCCAGTCGTTGGGCATCCCGTCGTTCGCATCGACGGAGTATTGGCACATCGGAGGCATGACGATGCGGTTTTTCAGAGTGAGTCCCTTGCAGGAAAAGGACGAATCCAAGCGGGTCATCGGTAGTCGCTCCCATCTGTAATTAATGTCGTTAATTGATACCGGATTAGCTTTTCTCGACGCGGCTCGTTTTAACCGCACTCCGGGCCAGCGCCCGGCGGACGGCGCTTTCGATCCAGCGCCAGGGGAGCAGCTTGCCGGCGAGAAGGAGCATCCGCGCTCCCCGCCCGAGCGGGTGACGCAGCTTGCGCACGCGGCCGGAAGCGGCCAGACGGGCGACCAGCTCCGCGACAGCCCGGGGATGAGGCGCGGAATCGGCCGTTCGGCGAGTGAGGCTCAGCACGGAATCGAGCATTCGCGCATAGGGCGAATCGGGCCTGGCGTGCATCTCCGCGAAGCCTTTGCTCCAGATCGCCGTGCGGTAGGCGCCCGGCTCGACGAGATAGACTCGGATTCCGTAAGGGGCCGCTTCGTGGCGGAGGCTCTCGCTGAAGCCTTCCACCGCGAACTTCGAGGCGGCATAGGCTCCGTAGCCGGGAAGCGCCACCCGCCCGCTGACGCTGCCGATCTGGATGATCGTCCCGCGGCCTTGCTCCCGCATGACGGGCAGAACGGCTCTCGTCAAGGCGACGACGCCGAAGAAGTTCGTTTCCATCTGCGCTCTCCAGGCCTCCATCGGCACTTCCTCAACGAATCCCCCGACTGCATACCCGGCATTGTTCACGAGCAGGTCAATTCGGCCGTAACGCCGCAGCGTACGCACAACAGCCGCTTCGATAGAAGCGGCATCGTTCACATCCAATTCGGCGACGTCCAATTGGCCGAGCGCGCCGATACGGTCGGCCTCCCGGAGCAGCGGCTCGCGCCGAGACGGGTCGCGCATCGTCGCGACGACGCGAAAGCCTTGGCGGGCCAGAGCGGTGGAGATCAGCAGGCCGAAGCCGCTGGAGGCTCCGGTGACGATTGCGATTTTCTCTTCGGTTGGCATCGGCCGCGCCTCCTCTGCGTCAAGCTTCGGTTGAACCGGCAAGACCGGAAGTGCTGTGGCCCGAATACTTCTCGGCCAAGGTCTCGGTTCGTTCTTTCTATTTTACCATCTTAGCGCAGAGGCGGGGTAGCGGCTATCGAATTTCGATTTTTTGTGCCGGGTGCGGCCGAACCGACTGTTCTCCCGATGGCGCGCTGCCTCCGATTACGGCAAATGTCGGAATCTGCCAATTGTGACGAAGCCGACATAAATTTATGACAATCTGATGGTGACTCCTTCGAAAGACGGGATTGATCGGGCAAGTTATGATAGCATAGGAGGGAACCTATTCGGGAGGGAGCGGATAAGCCGTGCAGCGAGTTCAGAACAGCCGTCTGAGCGTTGAAGTGCCGACGAAATCGTTAATCCATGTCTTATTCGATACGATAAAGATCGGAATTATCAAATCCAACTTAATTGCGATGTTCGCAGGCTTATGTATGGCATTGTACATCGAAGGGATTCCATTCTTCGACAGAATCGGCACGATCCTTCTGGCGATGATCGGTTCGTTCCTCGTCATCGGTTCGGCCGGCGCGTTCAACAATCTGTACGATCGCGATATCGACGCGATCATGGAGAGGACGAAGAAGCGTCCAACCGTCACCGGCCAAGTCGGAACGAGGGACGGCCTGCTGATCGGCATCTGGGCCGCGCTGCTGGGCTTGATTGCCCTGTATCTGGCCTCTCCGCTGGCGGCTTTGTTCGGGTTTCTCGGCCTGCTTCTGTATGTCGTGCCCTACACGATGTGGACCAAGCGCAGAACGATCTACAATACGGAGGTCGGAAGCCTCTCCGGCGCGATGCCTCCGCTCATCGGCTGGGCGGCGATCTCGTCCGACCTGACCCATCTGGGAGCGCTGGCGATCTTCCTGCTGATGCTCATCTGGCAGATGCCTCATTTCTACGCGATCGCGATTCGCCGGATGGAGGAGTACCGGGCGGCGAGCATTCCGATGCTGCCGGTCGTCAAAGGCATACGCAGAACATACGCGCAGATGAACTTCTATCTCATCGCGCTGCTGCTGTCGAGCGCGCTGTTCTGGCCGTTCAGTCCGGTTATCGCCGTCTCGAACGCCGCGTTAAGCGTCTGGTGGCTGGCGCTAAGCGTGTCCGGATACCGGCGCAAGCCCGAGAAGAATTGGGCGAACGCCATGTTTATTTTCTCGCTGTTCCATATTACGATTCTGATGCTGGGCATCATCGGTTACTCTCTCGCGATGCCGTTGTTCTAATTCCGATTATGAAAATCAATCGAGCCCCGAGCGGGCTCGATTTTTTTGTCGGTGCTTGGCGAAATCGCGTTATTTTGAACAAAAACGAATGAAAAACAGGCGATTTATTCTGCTTATCCCAGGTTTTCTTGATTTGGCTTAATAGGAAGCGATTTTTCGCAGGTTCAGACCGGGCCCGATCCGGAAGGATCGGGGAGGATAAAGCCGAATAGGGCCGCTGAGCTCCCCTCATCGGGGCTGAGCCCGACTCAGCCTTGCTTAGCCTCAGATATGAAGGGTGTGCCTCGAGCCGATCCATGTTACCATAACAACCGTGTTCGACCAAAATAAGGGAGTAAAGGAGTGCGAGGCTTGACGCTGCCTGTGAGGTTGTGGGAAAAACGGCTGCAGCGAAGAGAAAGGAGGGGTCCCATCCGATGAGTCTGAATATTCGGAATTCACAGAATACAAAATCGATTGTCCGACATCCAAGCGCGGCGACAACGCCCGGAAGCCGAACGGAGCTGAACGAACTGGACCGCGATAAGCGTTCGGGAAAGAAGCCGGCGTTCATCGAGGGCGGGAGCAAGCCGAATTCGTCCGTGACGTTCCGAATTCCAGGCGAAGCCGACGGAGCGCTAATGTGGGAAATGGCTCGCGACAGCGGCAGGCTCGATCTGAATTCCGCTTACTTCTATTTGGCGATGAGCCGATGGTTCGGCGACAGCTGCCGAATCGCGGTCGACGAAGCGGAGAACTCTCCGGTCGGCTTCGTCCTCGGATTTCGCCAGCCGGCAAGTCCCGATACGCTGTTCGTCTGGCAAATTGCCGTTGCCGAAAGCCGGCGAGGACAGGGCATCGCCGGCAAGCTGCTCGACGAGGTGACCGGTCAGGAGGAAATCCGTTATGTCGAAGCCACCGTGGCGCCTTCGAATGCCGGCTCTCGCGCCATGTTCGAGAAATGGGCGCGGTCGCGCGGGCTGGAGGTCGGCGTTTCGCCCGGCTTCGAGGAGCGCTGTTTTCCCGGACACGCTCACGAGCGCGAGGAGCTGTACCGAATCGGACCGATCAGATAGACCAATCGAAAGACGAAGGAGGAATCGGCTGACCTATGGAATCGGCGACCAACAAAAGGAACGATATGCAAGTGTTTGAGCGGAACGAATCGGAGGTCAGAAGCTACTGCCGGTCTTTTCCGGCCATATTCGAACGGGCGTCCGGATCTACGATGTGGGACGTTGAAGGCAAAGCCTACCTCGATTTTTTCGCCGGCGCCGGCGCGCTAAATTACGGGCACAATCCGCCTGCCATGAAAAAAAAGCTAATGGCGTACTTGACCGGAGACGGGATTTCTCACACTTTGGATATGGCGTCCGAAGCAAAGGAAAGCTTCCTCTCCCGGTTTAACGAAATCATCCTGAAGCCCAGAGGCTTGAACTACAAGACGATGTTTCCGGGGCCGACGGGAACCAATTCGGTGGAGAGCGCCTTGAAGCTCGTCAGAAAAGTAACCGGCCGCCAGACGGTCATGAGCTTTACGAACGCGTTTCATGGCATGACGCTCGGAGCGCTTGCCGTTACGGGGAACAAGTTTAAGCGGGGAGGGGCCGGCGTCCCGCTGCATCACGCCGTGTCGATGCCCTACGACGGTTACTTGGGGCCTGACGTCAGCACGCTGGACTACATCGAAAGCTATCTGAAAGACAGCGGAAGCGGAATCTCGCTGCCTGCGGCGGCTATTGTCGAGACGCTTCAGGGAGAGGGAGGGATCCACGTCGCATCCGATCAATGGCTCAAGGGCTTGGCAGCGATCTGCAAGCGGTACGGCATGCTGCTGATCGTCGACGACGTGCAGATGGGCTGCGGCAGAACCGGTCCGTTCTTCAGCTTCGAGCGCTGCGGAATCGTTCCGGATATCGTCTGCCTGTCCAAGTCGATCGGCGGGTACGGTCTGCCGATGGCGCTGACCTTGATTAAGCCGGAGCTCGACAAGTGGAAGCCGGGAGAGCATAACGGCACGTTTCGCGGAAATAATCTGGCCTTTATTGCCGCTGCCGAGGCGCTGAGCTATTGGCAAACCCGACAGTTCGAAGAGGAGATCGGGGAGAAGGGTCGCTTCCTGAGCGGAGAACTGGCCAGCTTGACGCGGGAGCTGCCCGGCCTGAAGGGAGAACCGAGAGGATTGGGCTTGATGCAGGGCATCGCGTTCGAACCGGGCCTGGCCGACCGGCTTTCGCGAATGGCGTTCGAACGCGGACTCATTATGGAAACCTCGGGAACCGACAGCGAGGTCATCAAGATTATGCCCCCCTTGACCATCAAGCTGGAAGAGCTGAAGAAGGGGCTCGCTTTGCTCAAACAATGCCTCGCCGAGCTTGCCGAAGAGAAGCGCGCCGTATTGGCCCATTGAATCAGGTTAGAGAAGAAGAGAGAGGCAGGAACGCATCATGATCGTAAGATATTTGGAGGATCGCGTCGGAACGGATTTCGATGTCGCTGCGGCGACATGGAACAGCCGCAGATTATTATTGAAGGACGACGGCGTCGGGTTTTCCCTGCACGACACGGTGATCAAGGCCGGAACAGAGACGCCGATCTGGTACAAGCATCATGTCGAAGCCGTCTACTGCATCGAAGGGGAGGGCGAAATCGAGCTTGTCGAGACAGGAGAAAAGCATGCGATCCGGCCCGGCATGCTTTACGTGCTGAACGGACACGAGAAGCATCTCCTCAGAGGCACGACCGATATGAGAATGGTGTGCGTATTTACCCCCCCTTGCACGGGCCAAGAGGTGCATGACGAAGACGGCGCCTATGCGGCGCCGCAATCCTGAATTGAAACCCTATCCATATTTAGGAGCGTGAACGAGATGACGATTGCCACCGATGTTTATCCGACTCGCAAGGAAGCCAAACCCTCTTTGATTAGAAGAGTCGATCCCGTCGTCTACGATGCGGAAATCCGGCAGCAGGAAATCGGCAAACAGCAGCTTTCCTTCTATGAAGAAAACGGCTACTTGTTTCTGGAGGATTTCTTCGACGCGGAGGAGGTAAGCGCCTTTAAGGCCGAAACCCGGAATTTGCTCGCTTCCTGCAAAGGCTCGACCCGGCCGGAGGTCATTCTCGAGCCGGGCGGAGACGAGGTTCGCTCCGTCTTCGCGGTGCACGAAAAAAATCCGTTCTTCCAATCGCTTGCCGTTCACCCCAGACTGTCCGCCATCGTTCGGCAAATCTTGGGAAGCGAAGTTTACGTCCATCAGTCGAGAATCAACTTCAAGCCGGGATTTACAGGCAAGGAGTTCTACTGGCATTCCGACTTTGAGACCTGGCATGCGGAAGACGGCATGCCGCGCATGAGGGCGCTGAGCTGCTCGATCGCCCTGGAGGACAACAATCCCTTTAACGGAGCTTTGATGGTCGTTCCCGGCTCACATCGAACGTTCGTTAGCTGCGTCGGGCGAACTCCGGACGATCACTACAAACAATCGCTTCGCAAGCAGGAATACGGCGTGCCGGACCAGGTGAGCTTAACCCGGCTCGTCGAGCAGGGGGGCATTCGGATGCCCGTCGGTAAAGCGGGGTCCGTGCTGCTGTTCGACTGCAACCTGATGCACGGGTCGGCCAGCAATATTTCCCCGTATCCGCGCAGCAACGCGTTCTACGTGTTCAACAGCGTCGAAAACCGGCTGCAGGAGCCTTTCGCCGCAAGCAAGCCCCGGCCTTCCTTCATCGCTTCGCGCTAAGAGACGGCCGCCCAACGCCGGTCCGGGAGCTCGAATGATCGAGTTCCGGACCGGCGTTTTTCCTTATAAAAGGCCGGCGAATGTGGAATACTAAAACAGTGCGAGTTCGATAGAGATTTCGTTCACAAAATAGACAAATTCTCTTCATCAGTTCTTCATGCGAAACGGGTCGAACGATGATATTATTTGTAATAAGCAGTAGATAAGAATCATTATAGACTGCTAACGATTCTCAATCGGATTTTCAAAATCAACAATAAAAAGAGTGGGAGGAATTTCAGCTATGTCTCTGATTGGAACAGAAGTCAAACCATTTAAGGCGTCCGCTTATCACAACGGCAAATTCATCGAGGTAACCGAAGAAAACTTCAAAGGGAAGTGGAGCGTCGTATGCTTCTATCCGGCGGACTTTACCTTCGTGTGCCCGACCGAGCTGGCCGACCTGCAGGATCAATATGAAACTTTGAAATCTCTCGGGGTAGAAGTATACTCCGTATCGACGGATACGCACTTCACCCATAAAGCTTGGCACGACAGCTCCGAGACGATCGGCAAAATCACGTACATCATGATCGGAGACCCGTCTCACACGATTTCCCGCAACTTCGACGTTCTGATCGAGGCGGACGGCCTGGCCGACCGCGGCACGTTTATCATCGACCCGGACGGCGTCATCCAGACGGTGGAGATCAACGCCGGCGGCATCGGCCGCGATGCAAGCACCCTCGTCAACAAGATCAAAGCGGCGCAATACGTTCGCAGCAATCCGGGCGAAGTGTGCCCGGCGAAATGGCAGGAAGGCTCGCAAACGTTGAAGCCAAGCCTTGATCTCGTAGGCAAAATCTAAAGGGGGACTCGCCGGTGTTGGATGCGGATATCAAACAACAACTCAATCAATACCTTCAGCTCCTGGAGGGCGATGTGCAGATCAAGGTCAGCGCCGCGCCGGAGGATGCCGTATCCAACGACATGCTGGCTTTCTTGGACGAGCTGGCCGGCATGTCCGCACGGATTACGATCGAAAAAGCTCAACTGGCGAGAACGCCGAGCTTCAGCGTAAACCGCCCCGGCGAGGATACCGGCGTCGTATTCGCCGGCATTCCGCTCGGACATGAGTTTACTTCTCTCGTTCTGGCTTTGCTGCAGGTGAGCGGAAGACCTCCGAAGGTAGAGCAGAGCGTCATCGACCAAATTAAGAGCATCAGCGGCCATTATGCATTCGAATCCTACATCAGTCTGAGCTGTCATAACTGTCCCGATGTCGTACAAGCGTTAAACCTGATGAGCGTGCTCAATCCGGGCATTTCCCATACGATGATCGACGGAGCCGCCTTCAAGGACGAAGTCGAGAGCAAGGATATTCTGGCCGTTCCTTCCGTGTACTTGAACGGAGAGTTTTTCGGGAGCGGACGCATGTCGTTGGAAGAAATCATCGCTAAAATTTCCGATGCGCCGGACGCTTCGGCGTTCGCGGACAAAGAGCCGTTCGACGTGCTGGTCATCGGCGGCGGGCCTGCCGGCGCCAGCTCGGCCATCTACGCCGCTCGCAAAGGCATTCGCACCGGGATCGTAGCCGAGCGTTTCGGCGGCCAGGTGATGGACACCGTCGGAATCGAGAACTTTATTAGCGTCAAGTATACCGAGGGCGCCAAGCTGGCGGCCAGCCTGGAAGAGCACGTGAAGGAATATAACGTCGACGTTATGAAGCTGCAGCGGGCCAAACGGCTGGAGAAGAAGGAGCTTATCGAAGTTGAGCTCGAGAACGGGGCCGTATTGAAGAGCAAGACGGTCATTCTGTCGACCGGCGCGCGCTGGCGCAACGTGGGCGTTCCGGGCGAAGCCGAGTTCAAGAACAAAGGCGTTGCCTATTGTCCGCACTGCGACGGTCCGCTGTTCGCGGGCAAGCACGTCGCGGTCATCGGCGGAGGCAACTCCGGCATTGAGGCGGCCATCGACTTGGCAGGCATCGTCAACCATGTGACCGTGCTGGAATTCATGCCCGAGCTGAAGGCGGATTCCGTGCTGCAGGATCGTCTGTACAGCCTTCCTAACGTCACGGTTCACAAAAATGTGCAGACGAAGGAAATTACCGGAACGGACAAAGTAAACGGGATTTCTTTTGTCGATCGGGCGACGGGAGAAGAGAAGCACATTGAGCTGCAGGGCGTATTCGTGCAGATCGGTCTCGTTCCGAATACCGATTGGCTGGGGGATACGCTGGAGCGTACGCGGATGGGGGAGATCGTCGTCGATCGCCATGGCGCGACCAGCATGCCGGGCGTATTCGCGGCGGGAGACTGTACGAACAGCCCTTATAAGCAGATCATCATATCGATGGGATCGGGCGCGACCGCGGCGCTGGGCGCATTCGATTACCTGATCCGGAATTAAGCTCACATTTCGAAAAAACCACCGGCAACGGTGGTTTTTTCATGACCTTATGGCGGCCCGCCGATCGAAACCGGAGAATCCGTTCGCCTGCGATATTGGCGGGCGTAAGCCGACAGCGGCTCGAAAGGAATTCTGTACCGCGTAACTCCGTTCACCGTCTCGCTGCTTGCTTCCGGCAGCTCGGCAAACTTGGCGAACAGTCCCGTCAGTTCCTTCTGTTCGCAGGGCGCCCAGAATTGGAACCATTCGACTTCCGGGTTGTCTTCCCGAGCCGCGTCAAGCAGCGCTTGCAGCCCGCGGACGAACAGAGGAGTGCCGCGATGCTTCGGATGAAGGAAGGCGAGCTCCGCCTGGCACACGCTGCGATCCTGATGATCGTTCGCGCCGGTGCCGAAGACGAAACCCGCCGCGCCGACCATTTCGTAAGACTCCTCGTCGATGACGAGCATCGCCTTGCCTAGAAGAAGAGGGCTGCCGGCGAAGCTGAGCTTGACGTGGAACGGATACGGCAGGTTCAAATCCCGATGGTTCTCCAGGACGAACTTCATATAAGCTTCGTGGTCCATGTCGAACGTGCATACGCGGAAAAGATAAGGCATTATTTCGTGACGACGACCGGAGCCGCGCGGAGCGAATCGTTCGCTTTGACGATTTTTCCGAAGCCGGAGCCTTTTTTAACGTCCTTGATGTCGGGCTTAGCTGGATACATGGGCTTGTCCTCCTTTGGGATAAGTCTGGGAACTCCTCTCCATTATAGAGGATTCAGCCTGTTTAGAATATCCCTTATTTGGCGTAATTCTCCGGAAAACACCGATTCTTGTCCGACGCTGCCTTCCCGGGTGCCTTCGAAGCGGGCAAATTTCGCATATAGCCGGCACAAGTAAGAGCTCTCGGAGAGAGCGCACAGACGGACGACCCCGACCTCCGGATGATGCTCGGAGACGTGGTCGATCATATGCTGCATTCCTTTCAGGAACAACCTCGTGCCTCTTCGCTCCTTGTCTACGATGCCAACGTCGATCAGCACGCAGCCGCGGTCCCGGACGCCCTCTTCGGGCGGTTCGATATAAAAGCCGGACACCCCTACGACTCGTCCTTCCTCGTCCATTCCGTAATGCAATTGACCTTCCGTCATGTATCCGTATAGAAGCGTGACCATGTCAATCGTGCATAAAGAAGGATGCAAATCTCTTCTTCGCTCGATCATGTATAGAGAGACTTTCGCGAACTCCTCTTCTTCGACGCAGCGTCCGAACCGTATCGTCATACTCGTTCCCCTCTGAGATGGTCTGTCATAGCTAGCTTACAGCAGTTTATTTCTTCTGTAAACGTAGGGAGAATAGCTTTGCGAATCGCCCCGGCAATCGTGTACTATTGAACTAGGAGAAACAACAATAGAGAGGAACGTGCGCATGTCGACAACGGACAAAATCAAGTTGACTTCATACTCCAGCAAAGGCGGCTGCGGCTGCAAGATCGGCCCCGCCGACCTGGCCCAGGTCATTCGCCAGCTTCCTCCGGCGGCTCCGAACCCCGATCTGCTCGTCGGCCTGGATACGAGCGACGACGCGGGGGTGTACCGTCTTAATGACGAGCTTGCGCTCGTGCAGACCGTCGACTTCTTCACTCCGATCGTCGACGATCCCTATTCCTTCGGGCAGATTGCCGCAGCGAACGCGATCAGCGACATCTACGCGATGGGAGGCACCCCGCTGACGGCGCTGAACATCGTGGCGTTCCCGATCGCCGCGCTGGACAAGCAGGTGCTGGCGGACATTATGCGCGGCGCGGCGGACAAGGCGAACGAGGCGGGCATTACGCTCGTGGGCGGACACTCCATCGACGACAAGGAGCCGAAGTTCGGACTTGCGGTGACGGGCCTTGTCCATCCGCAGAAGATTCGCACCAACGCGGGCGCGAAGCCGGGGGATCAGCTGATCTTGACGAAGCCGATCGGGGTAGGCATCCTGACGACTTCGATCAAGAAGGATCAGCTGTCGGAGGAGGAGGTCGCGCGCGTCACGGCCGTGATGGCCGCCTTGAACAAAACGGCTGCGGAAACGATGAGCCGATTCCAAGTCCACGGCTGCACCGACGTGACCGGATTCGGGCTGCTCGGACACGCGCTGGAGATGGCGAAGGGAAGCGGAGTGGGGCTGCGCATCGTCAAGGATCAGGTTCCGCTGCTGCCGAGAGTCCGGGAGCTTGCGGATAAAGGCTTTGTCCCCGGAGGAACGAAAAACAATTTCGCCCATGTGCAGGACTCGATCGCCTTCCCGGAGTCTATGGATCAAATCGACCGGTGGATTTTGTGCGATGCCGTCACCTCGGGCGGGCTGTTGATTTCCGTCTCGCCTTCGGACGCCGCCGCCTTGCTCGAGGCGCTGCGCCACGCCGGGGTCGAGGCCAGCCGGATCGGCGAAGCGGTCGAGAAGCATCCGGGGCGGATAGAGGTTCTGTAGCGGATGGGGCAGATGCTGAGAGAGTAAGGAGAGAATGCGTTGCTTTATGAGATTACGCTGGAAGAATTAAGAGCGCTGATAAATAAGCAGGAGCTCGCGGTCGTCGACGTTCGTTCTCCGTCCGAATACGAGCTGGCTACAATACCGGGCAGCCTGAACATCCCGCTGTTCAACGACGCCGAGAGAGCGGAGATCGGAACGATCTACAAGCAAATCAGCGTTCAGGCCGCCAAAGAGCGGGGGCTCGAGATCGTTTCGGCCAAGCTCCCCGCCTTTATAAAGGAATTCGCGGAGATCGGATCCAAGAAAGTCGTGTTTTGCTGGCGCGGCGGCATGAGGAGCAAGACGACGGCCACGCTGCTTTCCTTGATGGGCATTCAAGCGTTTCGTCTCGTCGGAGGCTATCGCGAGTATCGCAGATGGGTCGTCGATACGTTAAGCTCCATGGCTTTCCCTCCGCAGGCATACGTGCTTCACGGCAATACGGGTACGGGAAAAACGGCTCTGCTGCGCCGATTAAAAGCCGACGGCCTTCCGGTATTGGACCTGGAGGAGATGGCGGGGCATCGCGGCTCCGTGTTCGGAAGCATCGGCCTCAAAAGCCGCAACCAGAAAACGTTCGACGCCTGTCTTCTGGAGGAGATGATCCGGATTCGGCATTCGCCGTACGTCCTGTTCGAAGCGGAGAGCAAACGAATCGGGAAAGTGACGCTGCCCGAGCTGCTTCTGCGGAAGAAGGAAGAGGGCATTCCCATCCGAATCGAGATGCCGCTGCAAGCCAGAGTAGAGCTTCTCTGCAGGGAATACCGTCCCCCCGAATACAAGGAGCAGTATTATCAAGCCTTCAGACATATCAAATCGAGAATTCACACGCCCGTCGCGGCCGAGATTGAAGCGGCCTTGCTGGCGGACCGGTTCGCCGACGCGGTGGAGCTGCTGCTGACGCATTATTACGATCCGCGATACGCTCACTCGTCGGAGTCGTACGGAGACCGCCCGGGAGTCCGCTTAAGCGTCCGGAACGAGGAAGAAGCGCTGCAGGCGGTTCGAAGCTATCTCCAGGAGCAAGGGCTGGACGATTCGCAGCGGCAAGGGACAGAGGAGTCTGTCGCAGACCGCTAAACGAGGAGTGACCGTTACGGATGGAAACGAATCCGGCCGTGGCGCCAGAGGCGCCCAAGAGCCGTCTGCGCACCCTTCTGGAAGTATTGGGGGTATCGGCCAAGCTTGGCCTTACCTCGTTCGGAGGTCCGGTCGCTCACCTGGGCTACTTTCACGACGAGTACATTCGGCGCCGCCGATGGATGGACGAGCGCAGCTACGCGGATCTGGTCGCGCTCTGCCAGTTCCTGCCCGGACCGGCGAGCAGTCAGGTCGGCATGGGCATCGGAGTCATCCGCGCCGGCCTTCCGGGCGGCTTGGCCGCCTGGCTCGGCTTTACGATGCCGTCTGTCATCGCCCTGGTCCTGTTCGCTATGCTGCTGCAGAGCTTCGACGTGGGCGCGGCGGGATGGATTCACGGGCTCAAAATCGTTGCCGTAGCGATCGTCGCCCACGCGATATGGGGCATGGGGCAGAAGCTGACGCCCGACCGCTATCGGGCTACGATCGCGATCGCCGCGGCCTCCGCGGCCCTGCTGTGGCAAACGGCGTTCAGCCAGGTGCTGCTGATCGCCGTTGCGGGTTTCGCCGGGCTCTGGATCTACCGCCATACGCCCGTACCGGAATCCCCTCGACTTAACGTGCCTGTCAGCCGGGGCGCTGCCGTCTTTTTTCTGCTGGTGTTCGTCGGCTTGCTCGTGGCGCTGCCGCTAGCTCGTCCGCATTCCGCCGGCAGTTGGCTGCCCTTGTTCGACAGCTTCTATCGCGCAGGCTCTCTCGTCTTCGGCGGCGGCCATGTCGTGCTCCCCTTGCTGGAGAGAGAGGTCGTGCCTCCCGGCTGGGTCTCCGGCGCGGATTTCCTCGCCGGCTACGGAGCGGCGCAGGCCGTGCCCGGACCGTTATTCACCTTTGCCGCATACTTGGGGGCGATGATGAACGGAGCGGCCGGGGCGGCGGCGGCGACCGCGGCGATTTTTCTGCCGTCTTATCTGCTCGTCGCAGGCTCGCTTCCTTTCTGGAACGCGATGCGCAGCCATGCCAAGGTTCAAGGGGCGCTGATCGGGATCAATGCGGCGGTCGTCGGTCTGCTGCTGGCGGCGCTGTACGATCCGTTATGGACGACGACGATTCGAGGTCCGGCGGATTTCGTCTTGGCGGCCGTGCTGTTCGCGATGCTCGTCTTCTGGAAAACGCCGTCCTGGCTTGTCGTGTTAGCCGGCGCTGCGGGCGGCGCTGCGCTTAGTCTGCTGTAGACGGCAGCGGGGGCCGGGCAGTCGACGAACAACGGCGCATAATCTCCCGGTAGAAGGCCGAAGCGATTACGCTGTGGCCCTCGGAATTGGGATGTACGGTGTTTTCCGGCCGATGAAGCCAGTCGTTCCCATATGTCATGCCGTACAGATCGATGCAGGGAACCGACTTCTCCCGGCAAGCCTGACGGACTTCGTCGGCCTTGCGTCGGTTCTGATCTTCGGAGTAATACGTATTGTAGGGAATGTTGGAGACGATCAGCTCGGTGTCGGGCATCTGCTCCCGGACGCGGTCGATGCCCTGAACCATGGGGGCATAAGGGCTTTCGTCGTTCATGCCGGCAAGCCACAGAAGGAGATCGGGCTTCCGGGGCGCGGCCACGGCATCCAGCACGCTTGTAACCGTTCGGATCGTGGCGCCGGACAATCCGTGCACGCTGACCGGAACGGCCAGCATGCCTTGCAGCTTGCGGCCGAATAACCCGCGGGGTCTGTCATCGACGTTGGCCCCAAAGGTGATCGAATCGCCGATGCAGACGATCTGGCGATAATGGACGTTCGAGGGCCGGATAAAATCCAGTTCAAGATAATCGAGATTCAAGCGGCAGGAGGATGAGCGTTCATTCTTCCGGCCGCTTTTTCGGATTTCCAACGTATGGAATCCCGCTTCCAGATCGTCGAGAGAGCAGACGAGCATCCCGTGACGCTCGGACGAGCTGTACAGATCGACCACTCGACGCCGCTTCCCGTCGACCCAAATCTCCGCAATGCCATAGTCGCCCGTTGCTGCGTAAATCTTAGCCGAGCGGAAGGCTCCTTGCCATCTGGCTGCCGCGTCTTGATCGGCTGCTCCGCACGTTTCGTGCAGGCTTCCGAGGCCAGCTTCGGCGGAGGCCTTCGCGCTCCATGTCCCCTCGTAGTCCAACGCGATATTTTCGACTTTCATTTCCGGCATCGTCGACCCTCCTTCAGGCTTGCATCGGAACTGCCCAAATGGTCCAATTCCCCGTCATTCGCAGCACCTCAATGACCAGGTAACGTGAAATATCGTGCAGAACGAAGGAGAAGTCGGCTGTCGCGCCTCTTATCGATGCGCGCTCCCCCAGCTCCAGCATATAAGGCCCGTCTTCATTCGGCGCTCCCTGAATCGTCAGGTCGATCGAGGCGTTCTCGGCGGAGGCGTACAAATAAATTTTGCAGCGTGTATATCCCATCATATCCATCGGATTACATCTCATTGTGCTGGGGGTAGGCAAATAAATGTGGGCCGGCGGCGGAGCCAACGGATGTCGACAGTACGGATTCAACTAAGCGCCTCCTCTCTAGCTTCATTCTAGCCGGGGACAGCAGACGAGAATAGGAGACTTTTTTTACTCCGTTGTCCATTTTTTACGAGTTCAGCCGAATCTATTGTCGTCCGAATTCGGATTGGGTACGGTATCATCAATCTTTAATTCAAAACTAGAGGTGGAGATCAGCATGACTTTGACGACGATCCGTAATAGAGCCCGCGTCGGTGTAATTACAGTCGGCCACGAGCCGTATTGGGGGCAATTCGATGGCTTAAAGGAAGAGCTGGAGGGCTACGGACGAGAATTCGAGGCTCTGCTGGCGGGCAACGACATAGAAATCGTCAGCGGAGGCTTCGTCGACAACGTAGACCAATCGTTCGCGGCGGCCGCCTACCTGAAAGCCCGCGACGTGGATTTCCTGTTCTGCAACCTGAGCACGTACGTCACTTCGTCTTCGGCGGCTACGGCCATTCTGAACTTGAACGTTCCGACCGTGCTGGTGGCGCTACAGCCCTTGAAACGTCTGGATTACCGGAAAACGACCACTTATATGCAGCTGGCGAACGACAATATTTGCTCCCTGCCGGAAATCGGAGGCGTGCTCGTCAGAGCCGGCAAGCCCGCTGCGGGCATGATCGTCGGAACGCTGCGCGACGATCCGAGAGCCGTGTCGGAATTAAGGGGCTGGTGTCAGGCGGCGAACGCCCGCCGGGCTTTTAAGCACGCGAAGATCGGATACCTGGGTCACACGTACGAAGGCATGTACGATATGAATTCGGATCCGACGGCGTTCACGGCGGCGTTCGGCTCTCATGTTCAAATGCTGGAGATGTGCGATCTCGCGAAGAGGGTTAACGGAGCGACGAGCGGGGAAATCAAGAACAAGATCGAGGAGATCCGCAGCGTCTTCCAGATCGCGGATCCGTTCATCGATCCCGTAACGAGGCCGATTCGGCAGGAGGATCTGGAATGGTCCGCGCAGGTGGCCGTCGGGCTTGACAAGCTGGTGGCGGAGTTCGGCTTAACCGGCCTGGCTTATTATTACAAGGGGCTGGATAACAACGAATACGAACGGATTGGCTCGAACATGGTGCTGGGCAATTCGCTGCTGACGGGGAAGGGCATTCCGCTGGCGGGAGAGGCGGACCTCAAGACGTGCGCAGCTATGCTCATCATGGATCGGTTGGATGCGGGCGGCTCGTTCGCCGAGCTGCACCCGTGCGACTTTGTCGACAACGTCGTGCTGGTCGGGCATGACGGTCCGCATAATATCAAGATCGCGAACGGCCGGCCGATTATCCGCGGGCTGGACCTGTTCCACGGCAAAGCCGGCTCGGGCATCGGCGTCGAGTTCAGCATCCGAACGGGGCCCGTGACGCTGCTCGGCATCTCGCAGACGGCGGACGGCCGCTTCAAGATGATCGCGGCCGAAGGGCAATCCATCCCGGGAGAAATCCCGCAAACCGGCAATACGAACACGCGCTGCAGCTTCGATCGCCCGGTGGCGGAGTTCATCGAGCAATGGTGCTCGGCGGGGCCTACCCACCATTTCGCGCTCGGCGTCGGTCACGTCAACGCCAAGCTGAAGAACGTCGCCAAGGTGCTGGGCATCGAGCTGGAGATCGTATAGAGGAGGCGGGCGTCATGAACGGCAAACGAGAGAAAATGCTGAAGAGAGCGACGTTGGAGATGAGCCTGAAGCCGTTCAAAAGCTTGGAGCAGACGGCCGTCGACGAGGTATGCGAGGAAGCGCTCCGGCAGTGGAAGCCGCTGCTCGACATGGCCGAGTCGGCTTCCATGCTGCTGTGGGTATCGGACGGCAGCGAAATACTGACCTGGAACGGACGAGAAACCGACTCCTTCGAATGGGCGAAATATATCGGATTCGCGAACGAGGAGTATTTCAGCCATATTCAGGACCGGGAAAATCCCCGCATTGCCCGGCTGTACACGGAAAATCCGGCGGATATGACCTACGGGGACCTGAAGCGCATCGTCGCTTCGTTCAAGCGGGTCGCCCGCGAGCGGTTCGGGGTGCCGCTGGAGATCGGGGCCACGTTCGACGCGGGTCCGGAATTCGCCTACTCGGATTTTAAATACAAGACGCATCCGGAGATTAATCGCGCGGAGCTGGGCGGCCGGTACATTGCGCTGAAGGCCGATTATACGGTTGTCTGCACGTGGTCGAAGCTGAAGCAGGACGGCTCGCGCTATGCGGCCTACCCCGACGGAATTCCGGAAGGAACGCCGTTCGGCGAATTTTTCGGCAAGCAATGCGCAAGCTTCCTGCCCGCGCTCGGGTTCGATTATATCTGGTTTTCCAACGGCTTCGCGCTGTCGTACTTCCCTTGGACGTACCTCGGCGCCAATTACGACGGAACGAATCTTCCGCTGGCGGATCAGGCCGAGCTGTCCGCGAACGTTCTGTCGTTCTGGGACTTGTTCAAGAGGGAATGTCCGAACTATCGGGTAGAGATCCGGGGAACCAATTTCGGAACCGGCATGGATCTGGCGAAGGATTATATTCCGATGCTGCAGCTCTACGAGAAGAACTATCTGGAATATCCGGCGCCGAACTCGCCGTGGGGAGCGCTCAACTTCGACTTCGGGCTGGAGATGACCGGCTACTTGTCGCGGATCGCGGAGCTTCCGGGCGAGACTTATCCCTACCGCTTCTATCCGAACGACCCCTGGTTTTGGCAGAATCCTTGGTTCGACCTGTACGACAGGGAGCCGCACGATATTTATTGCCCGCTCTCCGTCGCCCGGGTGAACGAGTCCGGACAGACGGAAAGCCCGGGCGTCGTCGAGATTTTAACGATCGATACGGAGAAGGGAGAGCTGAGAGAGGAAGGACCCGCTGAGATCGTGCCGCATATCCGCAGGGCGCTGAAGGACCGGCCCGACGCGCCCGGCTTACTGACCTGGCTTTATCCGTTCCGGGAGCTGCATCAGGCGGCCGCCTCCTCCGGCGACCGGTCGGGCATGATCTTCTTCCACGACTGGTTCGTGCGCAACGCGATCAACGAAGGGCTGCCGCTGAACACCGTCGTCGGCACGGACGTCTTCTTCTCAATGAAGGAAGAGGCCGCCGGCAAGCTGCGCGGCACGATTCTGTTCGCTTCAGCCGGATGGCTGGAAGGCAAGCAGGCGGAAGCCGTCGCGAATTATGTGCGTCGGGGCGGGCAAGCGCTGCTGTACGGCGCCGTTCGCGACGCGCGTCTGTGCGAGCTGCTCGGACTGCGGAGCGCCTCGCCGCTTGAGGGCGAGTTCGAATTCGTGCTGTCGGGCATGGTGGACGGCCTGGAGCAGGCGGACACCCGGGCTCGCAAGCTGCGCCATTACGGCATGATCGGAGACGGCGGTCTGGCGGAGACGTTGGCGGACGAGACCGATGCGAATGTTATCGTCGCCTGCGAGGTTCGGCAGGGCGAGGAGAGACGGGCGTTCGCGCTAAGCAGATCCTTGCCGGAATGGAGCGGCGGGCGCATCGGATGGGTGCGGGGCTCGCTCCCGTTCGAGCCGTCGGGCGTCACCCATCTGCCGGTACGTCAGGATGCCGAATGGTCGGACGCGTCGATCGCCGTCCGCACCGTGCTCCGGCATTTCGGCTACACGGTTATGCAGAACAAATACGCCCAGAGCTCGACGTCCGCTCTGATGTTCGTCAAGCGGCACGACAACGCCTATTTTTTCGTCGGCTGCAAGAAGGATACGTCCGTGTCGTTCCGTCTGCGCTTTCCGGACGGAGAACCGGTCATGACCGGACAAACGGCCGTGGTCGGCACCGGCTGCGCCGCTTATGCGCTGGATCGTACGTTCCATGAGGAATGCCGGATTTTCGTCGAGCAGACCGGCCCCTCCCAAGTAAGCTGCCGGGAGATGAGCGCCATGCCGACTCGCAGGAAGCAGTCGGCGCGCCAGCTTGCCGTCAGCGGCCTCGCGGACGCCGTGCTGACGGTGTACCCGCCGCTGGCCGCGCTCGAAGCCGGCTTGGTGGAGCTGCGCGCGGAACATACGGACGGAGTCGCCATCCCGTTCGAACGCCGGGGAAACAAAATTGTCGCGCATTCGGTGAACGGCAGCGTCAGCATTACTTGGTAAACCTCCTGAAGAGAAGGGACGGGTAAACGATGAAATACCGCATTCAGGTCACGGACAGCGCCGCGCGAGCGGCGGCGGCGCTATCCTTCAGAGAGCTTCTCCAGCAAGTCTGCTGTCCGAGCTTCGGCCGGATCGGGGAAGAGAGGCTGGAATCTTTCGGCGCCATGTTCTTCCATCCGATGGAACGGGGCGAGCTTGGACGAGTGATCGGGAAGTTTAAAGCCGCGTGCAAGCTTCCGCCTTTTATCGTCAGCGATATGGAGTGCGGGCCCGGCAACATGATCCTGGGCGCGACCAAGTTCCCCTACATGATGGGGCTTAGCCAGACGAATTCCGAGGCGCTTGCCTTCGAGGCCGGCAAAATCGCCGCCCTCGAAGCGGGGGAGCTCGGGTACAACTGGACGTTCTCGCCGGTAGCCGATCTGGCGGCCGATCCGGACAGTCCGGTCGTCGGCATGCGAAGCGCCGGAATCCGCCCCGAGCATGCGGTCAAGATGGCGAGCGCTTACATGGAAGGCTTGCAGAAGAACGGGATGATGGCGACGATCAAGCATTTCCCGGGGGACGGCTATACCTCTTGGGACCATCACTTGACGACGCCGTCGCTTCCGCTGGACAAGGCGGCCTGGTTCGACGGCCCCGGGCGCGTCTTCCAGGAGCTGATCGATCGGGGCGCGATGGCCTTGATGCCGGGCCACATCGCTCTGCCGGCCTTCGACGAGCCGGACGAGCGCGGACTGTATCCTCCGGCGACCGTGTCGAAGCGGCTGCTGGTCGATCTGCTGCGCGGACAGATGGGCTTCGAAGGACTGATCGTGACGGACGCTATAGAGATGGGCGGCATCGTCGGCTACATGAATTATTACGACGCCTGCGCCGCCGCATTGGAGAACGGCTGCGACATGCTTCTCTTCCCGCGGATGGACGATCGTTTCTATGCGGAGATGGAGCGGAGAGCGGAGAACGGAACGCTCAGCCTCGAGACGATGCGCAACCGGGCGGCCCGAATCATCGCGCTGAAGGAGCAGTTCGGTCTGTTCAGGGCCGGCGAAGCCGCGCCGAAGCCTGATCTAGCGGCTCATGAAGCGGTGGCCAGGCAAGTCGTTGAGCGCAGCATCACGGTCGTGCGCGACCGGGAGGGGATCGTTCCGTTCCCGATCGGCAAGGAAACGAAGGTGCTGCACGCGGTCGTGATGAACAACGCCGACCGGAACGAAGAGCTGCTCGCCAGAATGAAGCAGTCGCTCGGCGGCTTATCCGATCATGTCGAGCAGTGGATCGACCCGGGGCCGGACGCCTTATTTCAGGCCGCAGCCGAGAGGCGCTTCGACTTGATCGTCTGTTCGATCGGCAGCCGGCTGAGCTACGGCCTGAACGTCGTCCGTCTTCATGACGAGGTCGCAAGAAATATGATGGGCGGGTGGACGAAGCTGGGAACCCCGGTCATCTTCGTTTCGCATTTTCACCCGTTCGTCCATAAGGAGTACGAGGCGTCCATCGACACGATTCTCAATACGTACGGCGACATTGCATGCACCGTTCCGCTGCTCGTTCAAGGCATTGCGGGCGAGAGAGCCTTGAACCGGAATTTGTACGCGCACGATTGATCTGGAATCGCACGAGGGTGTCCCTTAAGTGACCTTTAGGGGCCACTTTCACTCGAAGCAGCGCTACTATTCCTCTCGACAAATTGCGAAGACTGCGGGAATAACGGTCTGCCGGACCGTTATACGGAACGTCGATGCAGGTTTGGCGGGAATAACGGTCTGTCGGGCGAATCATACGCAAGTTATCTTGGGCTGGGAGGCTGAAGCATGGGAATCAAAATCGAAATGCAGTGGGAAGTCGGCTGGAGCGACAGCCTGCAGGAACCGCCGAAGCGATGGGTGCCTTCCGTCGTGCCCGGCGCCGTCC
This sequence comes from Cohnella hongkongensis, assembly GCF_042654645.1. Lineage (NCBI taxonomy): Bacteria > Bacillati > Bacillota > Bacilli > Caryophanales > Paenibacillaceae > Cohnella > Cohnella hongkongensis. The sequence continues at coordinate 75,215 of NZ_JBHSEP010000003.1, forward strand.
AACTGGACTGGGCGAGAGCGGAAAATTGGGGCCATCATTCGTACGGCGACAATTGGCGTCAATACGAGTGGATGGAACGGAAATACTGGACGTATCGCTCCACGCTGGACACCGTACCGGCGGAGGAAGGGCAGAGGCTGGTCTTCGTTTCGAAGGGCATCGATTATCATTTCCATATCCGCGCGAACGGCAGGACGATTCTGTCGCAGGAGGGCATGTTCACTCCCGTCGAGCTGGATCTCACGGAACAAATGGACGCCGACGACGGCCGAATCGAACTGGAAGTCGTCATCGAACCGGCGCCCAAGCTTGAAGGAGCGGAAGGGAGATCCCAGGCGGCCCACAGCTGCAAGCCCGCCGTCAGCTACGGCTGGGACTGGCATCCTCGCCTTATTCCGCTGGGCATATGGGACGACACGTATGCGGAAATCCGCACGCAGGCGCACATCGCGGCCGCCGAGGTTCGCTACGAGCTGGATGCCGATAGGAATCGCGCGAAGCTGACGCTGGACGCCCGACTAAACGGCGCCGGAACCGGCGAATGGGTATGGAAGATGGCCGATCCGGAAGGAAATCCGGTGTTCGAGCGCAGAATCCCGGTCGCGGGAGACTCCGTTCAAGCCTTCCACACGCTGGAACAGCCCCGCCTGTGGTGGCCGCACGACCACGGCGATCAGCCGCTGTATCGATCCGAGGTTTACCTGTCGGGGACAGGGGGAGACGAGGGAGAAGCGGAAGTCCATCGACAAGCGATCGGGTTCAGAAAGGTCCGGCTGGTCGTTCACGAGGGCGGGTGGAAGGAGCCGTCGCAATTTCCGAAGAGCCGCAGCCTGCCACCGATCACGATGGAGATCAACGGCCGAACGATCTTCTGCAAGGGGACGAATTGGGTCAATCCTTCGATCTTCCCGGGAACGATCGATTCTGACGACTACCGAAGCCTTCTGGAATTGGCCAAGGCGGCGAATATGAACCTGCTCCGCGTCTGGGGCGGAGGAATCGTCAATAAGGAATCCTTCTTCGAGCAGTGCGACGAGATGGGTTTGATGGTGTGGCAGGAGTTTCCGCTGGCCTGCAACCTGTACCCGGACACGCCCGAGTATTTGCGCGTGCTGGATCAGGAGTCCCGTTCGATCGTCCTGCGGCTTCGCAAGCACGCCTCGGTCGTCCTGTGGTGCGGCGGCAACGAGCTGTTTAACGCATGGTCGAAGATGACGGATCAGTCGCTTCCGCTCCGCCTCTTGAACGCCAACTGCTACGAGCTGGATCCGGGGACGCCTTTCCTGATGACTTCGCCGCTGGAGGGGATGGGCCATGGGCATTATATGTTCCGCTACCGGACGGGGGAAGACGTGCTGGAGGCGATGCCGAGGGCAAGCAATACCGCGTATACCGAGTTCGGCGTCCCTTCGCCGTCCTCCGTCGAGCAGCTGCAAAGCTTCATTCCGGAAGACGAGCTTTTCCCGCCAAGGCCGGGGACGGCATGGGAGAGCCATCACGCGTTTAACGCCTTGTCTCCGGAAATGTGGCTGATGCAGGATCAGTTGGACCACTATTTCGGGCGCTACGAGACGCTGGAGCAGCTCGTGGAGTACGGTCAGCTGCTGCAATCGGAAGGCTACAAGTGCATCTATGAGGAAGCGAGGCGGCAGAAGCCGAGATGCTCGATGGCGTTGAATTGGTGCTACAACGAGCCTTGGCCGACAGCGGCGAATAACAGCCTCGTCATGTGGCCCGACAAGCCGAAGCCGGCTTATTACGCCGTCCAAGCCTCTTGCAGGCCCGTGCTGGCTAGCGCTCGCATTCCGAAGTTCGTATGGCACGAGGGGGAGTGGTTCGAGCCGGAGCTGTGGCTGCTGAACGACAGCCCGGAAGAGGTGCCCGGCGGGCGGGTAGACGCCTACTTGACGTTGGAATCGGGCGAGAGACGGCTGCTGCTCGAATGGAAGTACGACGGAATGCGGGCCAACGAAAATCGAAGAGGGCCCACTGCGAGGTTTCGGCTTCCGGCGTCCGGCGCCGAAAGAATGAAGCTCGAGCTCGTCGTCGCCGCTCGTCCGGAGCTCAACTCCGCTTATACGCTTCTCTACAGGGCCAGCGATCGTCCGTCCCCTCCGAAGCGAAGCACCTTGAACTTCTGACCCGCGCGGCGCGCGGAAGCCGACAGCCTGTTCGCAGCTTCCGCAAACGCTTAAAAACAGGCAAGAACCGCAAGATTGTCTCGTATCGAAGCGATTGCAGCGGAATTTATAATGAAAGGGCAATGGAACAATCTAGACGAAGCGAGGGGTATACATGGAGAAGAAAAAAAGGACAAAGGCTGCAGCAGGCTTGCTGCTGGCGTCCGCGCTAACGCTTGCCGCTTGTTCGAATTCTACGAACGGCGAGGGGACTCCGGCGCCGTCGACCGGACCGGCGGGACAGAACAGCGGAGCGGCTGCGGCCGTCTCCGGACCGTTGGAGAAATACGATCCGCCGATCGAAGTGACGACGGTGAGAGCGGTGAACCAAGCGTTCAAATACGACGAGGGCAAGTCGATCGACAACAATATTTGGACGGATATTTTCAAAGATCAATACGGCATCAACGTCAAAAATTTATGGGTCGTGGACGAATCGCAATATCGCCAGAAGCTGAACATCTCCATTGCGTCGGGCGACATTCCGGACTTCATGGTCGTCAACAAAGAGGAGCTATTGAGACTGTCGGAGGAAGATCAGCTTGAGGATTTGACGGCGCTGCTGGACCAGTATGGAAGCGATTACCTGAAGGAGCTGTTGAACCAGGATAACGGCACGGCCCTACAGGCGGCGACATACGAGGGCAAGCTGCTCGGCATTCCGCAGATGCAGGTGAACGGCGGGGTCAGCACGGCCGAGATGATCTATTTGCGCTACGACTGGCTGCAGAACCTGAGCCTGCCGGAGCCGAAGACGATCGACGACGTGATCAGGATCGCCACGGCCTTCGCCAAGGACGACCCCGACCGGAACGGCAAGAACGACACCTACGGCTTGGGTCTGAACAAGGAGCTGTTTCAGGCGCACGGCACGGTGAAAGGCTTCTTCAACGGATTTAAAGCGTATCCCGACATCTGGCTGAAGGACGGCGACGGCAACCTCGTCTACGGTTCGATTCAGCCGGAGATGAAGACGGCGCTGCAGAAGCTGAGCGAGCTGTACAAGGAAGGCGTGATCGATCGCGAATTTACGGTCAAGGACTGGAACAAGCTCGCGGAAGATATCGCAGCGGGCCGCCTGGGACTGGCTTACGGCACCGTGTCCGACGGCGGACACATCCATAAGGCGAACAAGGACAACGATCCGGACGCCGAATGGAAGGTGTACCCGATCGTATCGCCGGACGGAAGCCCCGTTCCTCCGCAACTGAGCGACACGGCCAACAACTTCTTCGTCGTCAAGAAGGGCGTCAAGCATCCGGAAGCGATGATTCAGCTGGCGAACATTTATCTGGAGCACTACTACTTGACCAGCTACGCACCGGAGCCGAATCCGTTCATCTCCAGAGACAACGGCATCTTCCCGGGCAAGTACCATCCCGTTCTCATCGATCCGCTGAACGTGAACCTGGACGCGTTCCGCCTCGTTCAGGACGCGCTGGCCAAGAACGACGGCAGCCAGCTGGGCTTCCCTGCCAACGTGCATTACGACCGTCTCACCCAATATGCGGCCGGCGACGAGGCGATGTGGTTCTCGACGATCGTCTTCGGAGCGGAGGGCTCCTACAGCGTCATCGACTATTACGACCAGAACGGCATGGGAATCTACAATGCGTTCCAGGGCGCGGCAACGCCGACCATGTCGGAGAAGATGGCCTCCTTGAAGAAATATCAGGACGAGACGTTCACGAAGATCATTATGGGCGAATCGCCGATCTCCGAATTCGACAAGTTCGTGAGCGAGTGGAAGAAGCTCGGGGGCGACCAGATTACGCAAGAAGTAAACGAAAGAAAGTAAACAGCGATGTCGGCGAGAAGGCGAACGTTCGCCTTCTCCTTACTTCTTGCCGGAGGAGACTGCAATGTTAAAAAAATGGCGAATGCAAGCCCCGCTGCACCTGATGCTGATTCCGGGCTTGGTCGCGATTCTGATCTTCAGCTACATCCCGATGGCCGGGATCGTAATCGCGTTCCAAAAGTTCGTGCCGGTCAAAGGAATATTCGGTTCGGACTGGGTCGGACTCCAGCACTTTCGTTATATGGTCCAGCTGCCTAACTTCACCCAAATATTATGGAATACCGTCTTTATCGCGTCCATGAAGATCGTCGCCGGCATCGTCGTGCCCGTGAGCATCGCGCTGTTGTTGAACGAAATCCGCAAGGAAGCGTACAAGCGGGCGATTCAGACGCTGATCTACTTGCCTTATTTCCTTTCCTGGGTCATTCTGAGCGGCATTCTGATCGACATTTTGTCGCCGAGCAGAGGCGTCGTGAACCAAATCATCGTATGGCTGGGCTTTGACAGCATCTTTTTCCTCGGCAGCAACGACTGGTTTCCTTATACGCTGGTCATCTCCAACGAGTGGAAGGAATTCGGATTCAGCACGATCGTGTATTTGGCCGCGCTGGCCGGCATCAATCCCGCCTTGTACGAAGCCGCATTGGTGGACGGGGCCAGCCGCTGGAAGCAGACGCTTCATATTTCCTTGCCGGGCATGATGCCGATCATCGTCCTGATGGCGACGCTCAGCATAGGCAACATCATGAACGCGGGCTTCGAGCAAGTGTTCAATTTGTACGGACCAGCCGTATATGAAAGCGGCGACATTATAGATACGTTCGTCTATCGGATCGGATTGGAAGAGGCGCAGTACGGCTTGGCCACCGCTGTCGGTTTGCTGAAATCGGTCGTATCGCTGTTCCTGATTTCGGTGTCTTATTTCCTCGCTTACCGCTTTGCCAATTACCGTATTTTCTAAGGAGGTGCCCCTGTGAGCGGACATCCGTCGCCGGCCTACCGAATTTTCCAATGGCTGAATTATAGCTTTCTTACCGGCTTGGCGCTCCTGTGCGTGATGCCTCTGATCCATCTCTTCGCCGTATCGTTCAGCTCCAACTCAGCGGCAACGGCGGGCGAGGTATTCCTGTGGCCTGTCGATTTTACGACGAAGTCCTATGAGTTCGTGCTGACCGAGTCGGCGTTCATGAACGCGATGGGCGTTACCCTGAAACGGGTGCTTCTCGGCGTAACCCTTAATATGGCGATCACGATTCTGGTCGCCTACCCGCTCTCCAAGGATGCGAAGGCGTTGGCGGGCCGCACGGTCTACGTCTGGATTTTCGTGTTCACGATGCTGTTCAGCGGCGGCATCATTCCGATGTATATGACGATGCGATTTCTCGGCCTGCTGGATACGATCTGGGTGCTCGTTCTGCATACGGCGGTGCCCGTATTCAATATCGTCATTCTGCTTAACTTTTTCCGGAATTTGCCGAAGGAGCTGGAGGAGGCGGCATTGATCGACGGCGCCGGACACTGGCGAATCATGTGGGGAATCTTCGTCCCCTTGTCGGCCGCGTCCATCGCGACAGTCACGCTGTTCTCGATCGTCATGCATTGGAACGCCTGGTTCGACGGCATCCTGTTCATGAATTCCCCGGACCACTATCCGCTTCAGAGCTATCTGTACACTGTCGTCGTAGGCATTCAGGCCATCATCGGCAGCTCGACGGATATGGAGGTGCTCGCGATGGTTTCCGACCGAACGGCTCGGGCTGCCCAGCTCTTCGTCGGCTCGATTCCGGTTCTTCTTGTCTATCCGTTCCTGCAGCGCCATTTTACGAAAGGAATTGTCCTCGGAAGCGTGAAGGAGTAGCATTAGTTTATTGAAAGGAATGTAAACGTTCCGCTTCCTTCCTCAGAGAGAGGAGCGCAGGCAGGCATGGATCACCCGTCATCTAGAAAACGTGTTTCGATTTTCGGCAAGCTGGTGCTTGCCTTTCTACTCGTTATGGCGCCTCTGCTCGTATTGGGAGGCGTCATCAGCGATCAGGGAGCGAGAATCGTCGACAAGGAAATATCAAAATCGCTGCAGCAGCAGATTCGATTTTATTTGCTGTCGCTGGAAACGGAGATCGACCGGATGTCCGCCTTGCAGCGTGAGTTCATGAACGACGAGGATTTGGACGCGCTGTCGTTGATGGTTCAGCGAATGTCGATGTACGAGCGGCTCTCTGCGGTGAAGCGTCTGCAGGCGAGGCTAAGAATGATCAAGGAGTCCAGCGTGTATATTGCCAGCGCAAAAGCCTACATTCCGTCGATCGAGCGGCTCGTGTCGTCCGACGGCGGCGTCGAGGAGCTCGATCAAGCGACGTTGAACAAGGTGAAGCAAGGCTCGCTCAGCCCGGCGCACCCTTTCATCCGGCAAGACGGAAGCTTCTTCATTCGCGAATATTATCCCAGCCCTTACAATCTGGAGCATCGCGATCCGAACTTTATTCTCGAGCTGGAGCTGTCGATTCCGGCGCTGTACCGATTTCTTGAGCAGCTGCCGGGCTATGAAAGCGGCGGGGCCGCGCTTGTAAGCGAAAGCGCCGTTATCGTGAGCGGCAAGCATCTGACTTCCTTCGAGAAAATTCAAGAGAAGTGGAACAGAGAGCCGTACCGATGGTTGAAGGAGGGAGCGGGAGCCCCCGGAGAAGCCGCCGCACAGACGTCTATGCTGACGCTGGAGGACGGCAGCTACTTAATCACTTCTCTCTACTCGGCGGCCCTTGATTTGCATCTGCTGGTTTACGTGCCGGACCGGGAGGTGATGGGGCCGCTGATGAAATACCGCATGTACCTGTGGATCGTCCTGGCGGCCGCCATGATCGTCATTCCGGTGTTCGCCTATTGGATCTATCGCATTATTCATCGCCCGCTTCGCAAGCTGGTGGGCGCGTTCCGCAAAGTGGAGTCGGGGATCAAGCAGGTCGAAATTCGCCACGAAAGCAACGACGAATTCCGTTATCTGTACGAGAAGTTTAACGATATGGTCGCCCATTTGAACAAATTGATCTATGAGGTGTACGAACAGAAAATCCGATTGCAGCAGTCGGAGCTGAAGCAGCTCCAATCGCAGATCAATCCTCACTTTCTCTATAACAGTTTTTATTTGATCTACCGTATGACCAAAGCCTACGACATCGACAATGCGACCCGCTTCACCCGTTATCTGGGCGACTACTATCAATATATCACCAGAAACGGAAAAGAAGAGGTGCCGCTGGAGGATGAAATTCGCCACGTCCGCTCTTACATTGAAATCCAGTCCATCCGATTCGGAGACCGGATTTCCGTGGAGCTGGAGGAGACGCCGGAGCGATGGCGCGAGCTTCGCGTTCCCCGCCTTACGCTTCAGCCGATCGTGGAGAACGCGTATCAGCACGGTTTCAACGGCGATACGGACGATTGCCTGCTCCGCATCGGCTTTCGGCAGGAACGGACGTCTGCAGGGGATCCGTTGGCCCTCATTTTCATTACGGATAACGGAGCAGGCCTCACGGAGGAGCAGGCCGAGCAATGGAGAAGCCGGCTGGAATTCGAAACGCATGACCGCGAAATTACGGGCCTGTTAAACGTGCATCGCAGACTCAGGCTGAAGTACGGCGGCGGTGCCGGGATCCGACTGGACGCGGGAGGAGAGGGCTTGACCGTTGCCGTGATCATTCCGCTGCCCGGTTCGGACGAAGGAGCGGAGGGACAAACCTTCGAATGGGGGGAGAGCGAATGATGAAGAATGTGCTGATCGTGGACGACGAGCCGCTTGCCGTGAACTATCTGGCAGAGGCGCTGGCCGATCTGCCGAACCTGCAGCTCAATGTGACCAAAGCTTATTCCGGCAAAGACGCGCTTGCCAAGCTGGGCTCCGGCAAGGCCGATATTCTGCTGACGGATATTCGGATGCCCGGCATGAGCGGCATGGAGCTTGCCGATGCGATCCGGAAGACGAACCCGAGATGCCGGATCATCTTCCTTACCGGCTATAACGATTTCGATTACGTGCAGACCGCGATCCGCAAGGGCGGGGTCGACTACGTGCTGAAGACGGAAGGGGATGGGGCGATTGTCAGCGCCCTGGAGAAAGCGGTCGCCGATATCGAAGAGGAGCTCAACGACGAGCAGATCATGCAGAAGGCTCGGCAGCAGGTGCACCTGGCGATGCCGTCGCTGCGCCGGGACTACTTGATCGATTTTCTGCAGGGCGAAGTCGACAGCCTGGCCGCCCGAAGGAAGCGGTTCTCCGAGCTGGACATCGATCTGGACCCGGACCAGCCGGTCTGCACGATGCTCGGGCGCATCGACGCTTGGGGTTCGTTCTCGGCTCCTGCGGACCGGGCGCTGCTCTTCTACTCCATCCATAATATCGCGGAAGAGCATTTCGAGTCGAATATGCGGTTCGTTGCTCTGCAATACGACCGCACGCGCACGGTCTGGCTGCTTCAGCCGAAGCGGGGCGAAGCGATGGAAACGGTAAATCAAGCGCTTCGCGCCAGCGCCGAACGGATTCAAGCCGCCTGCAAAAGCATGCTGCGCATCCCGTTCTCGATTGCGCTGTCGTTCCGGCCCGTAAGCTGGGAGGAGGCAGGCAGCGTTCTCGAGGAGCTGAAGCTGCAGCTGACCTTCTGTATGGCGGCGGGCGCAGAGGTGCTGATGACGGAGACGGCGGACAGGGAAGACGGCGACAGCCGGCGCGAATCCAGCACGCTGCTGTTGGAAATCGGACGCCTTCGTTCGAATATCCATAAGCTGGATTTGCTGGAGTCGTCGATGGATCACGGAAAGAAGGACGAGTTTGCGGAGCTGTACGGAAGCTTGTTCCGGGTAAAGGAAGAGCTGTTCGCCAGCGACGAAGGCAAGTGGCTGGGGCTTGAACTGTTCTCGCATCTGTCGGCCTTTTTTCTCACCTATCTGAATAAGCGGAAGCTGATCGAGGCGATGGAGGCCAACGTTCAGATCGAGCGAATCTACAACCCGAATCATCATCCGGGATTGGAGGCGATGCTGGCCTTTTTCGAAGAGCTCGGCGCCCGCATTACGGAGCATAACGGCAAGCGGCAGAAGGAACGCAGCCACGTCATCGTCGAACGCGTCCACCATTATATCCATCAGTTTTTGCACGAAGAGCTTTCGCTGACGAGGCTGGCGGAAATCGTCTATTTGAGCCCGCCGTATCTGTCCCGAATGTATAAGCAAATGACCGGACAAGGGCTGCTCGACTACATTAACGAAACCAGAATTCACAGAGCGAAGCTTCTGCTCAAGCAGTCGGACAAAAAAATACATGACATCGCATCGGAGATCGGCTTCGATTCCGCTCCCTACTTCACGAGGCTGTTCCGCAAAAAAACGGGAATGACGCCTCAGGAATACCGGGATTCCTGCAAGGGAATGGACTCGTTATGAGCGGCCGACACCCGCATAGGCTACGCGGAGCTACAGATCCGAAAGCAGAAGCGCAGGGGCGATCAGCTCGCGGAAAGCGTCCGTCGGGTTGCGCTCCTTCTTCCGTCTGTCGTCCGTCAGCACGACGACGACGTTCCATGCAGGAACGACGTAGACGAACTGACCGCCGTAACCTCTCGCATAGAAGTAGCTGAAAGGGAGGGGAGAGCCGGTCTCCTCCGGACGCCGGGAGAGGACGTCCGTCCACCAATGCCAGCCGTAATAGCCCCGATTCGGCGCGCTTGCGGGAACCGCGGGCTGCACGGAGCGGATTGCGCGCTCTTCGGAAACCAGCTGTGCATTTCCCCAGCGTCCCCGGTTCAAATAGAGTTGTCCGAGCTTGAGCAGGTCGGCGGGACGCAGCCGCAAGCCGAAGCCTCCGGTGTGGATGCCCTGCGGATCGGTGTCCCATTCGTAGCGCTCGATACCCAGCGGACCGAACAGCTCCAGATCGGCGAATCTGGCGACCGGCATGCCGGCCGCCTGGACAAGGAGGGCGGACAGCAGCTGCGAGGCTCCGGAATTGTATTCCATTGTCCGCCCGGGCGCTTCGGACATCGGCTGACTCAGCACGAAGTCGACCCAATTCTCCGTCCGGGTCATGCGAGGAAACGATTGAATTCCGCCGAACTCGGTCCACCGGAAGCCGGCAGTCATCGTCAACAGATGACCCAGCTCGATGTCCCGCTTCCTCGGATCCGGATCCGTCAGCAGCTGCGGGAAAAATTCGGCGAGCGGCGTTTCCGGTCCAGGGAGCAGTCTCTTGTCCATAGCAATGGCGATTAAAGCCGACAGAAAGCTCTTCGTGCAAGAATTCACTTTGGCCGTTTCCTCCGCAGCAAGCGGATCGCGATAATGCTCCAGCCGGATGTCGCCGTCCCGTTCGATCAGGCAGCTTCTTAAGTTCAGCGAGCGTAGGGCGGCTAACAGCTCTAAATCGCTCGATCCGGTTCTTGATAACCTCTCGCCCAGACTGGACATCGTTCCCCCTCTTTTCTTCGTCATTCTGCTAACGTTTATTATACCCGACGAATCAATAAGCAAAAAATAATAGGAGCGAAAGATTATTTACGGGCGGGAGAACTTCCAATAGGGGAGCGCTCGCCGCAGCGGGCAGCGAAAAGACGGATCTGCTCGTTTAATTGTTCCGCCGCCTTCGTAGGGATCTGGTGGTGGGCGTCGCGGAGCCATACGAGCTCGCTCGTCGGCAGTCCTTGGTGGAGCAGATGGGCGTAGGGGTGAAACGACTTATCCTTCTTTCCGTAAATCAGCAGCACAGGCTGGCGAATATTTCCTAATCGCGCCGTGCAGTTGTACTTCAGGCTGTATAAATAATACTGCTCGGCGTTTTTGGCGCTGCCTTTTTGGGCATCGCGATAGAGCCGCCGAGTGATGGACGCTTTTGCATTCGCCTGCGCCCAAGAGAGGCCGAGCGCCACCGGCCGGTATGCTCCGATTCGAGTGAGAAAGCGACCTAGCGCGATTTTGGCTCTCAGCTTTATGTCGCTCGCCTCCGACATTCCGCCGATCACGATGCCCCCGAATGCCCGATCGGGGCAAGTCAACAGAAATTCGAGCACCACCGAGCCTCCGGTCGAATAGCCGCACAAAAACGCTTTATCGATCCCCAACCGATTCAGGAGCTGTCTGATATCCTCGACGATTAAAGGATAAGTGACTTCTTCTTGCGAGTGCTCGCTTTGTCCGTGTCCCCTAATGTCGAAAGCGATCGTCCGAAACTCCTCCGACAAGGACTCCATTTGCATTTGGAAATTCATGCTCGTCAGCACGGGGGGATGAATAAACACGATGGCCGGTCCCTTGCCGCGATCTATGTAGTGCATTCTGTATCCGTTAATAGAGGTCTCGGGCACGCATGCTCACCTTCTTCGTGTAATGTGAACGTCCATGAAGTTAATGTAACTCGGTCTTCGCGCAAACATGCATGGGAATAGGGAATAGATGAAGGATTCCGGGAAGGGCGGCAAACAGAAGGGAAACGATGGCGGGTGTGGGAGATGAAAAAAGGACACGCCCTGCAGAGAGGGGTGTCCGTTGGGCGGGGCTGGACTAGCCGCGCGGAGTATAAAAATTTTGAGTATAGTAGATCCGGTAGGAGTATTTCGCCGAATAAACGATGCCTATGCCCAGCCGTTCGAATCTGTCGTCCAGAATATTGCGCCGGTGGCCTTCCGAATTCATCCATTCGGAATGCGCGAAGACGGCGTTAATCTGGCCGGCCGCGATGTTCTCTCCAGCTGCGGAGTAGGTAATGCCGTCGGCTTTAATCCGGTCGAACGGGCTGCTGCCTTGCAGATTCGTATGATCGAAAAAGCCGTTCTCTCCCATATCCTTGCTGTGCTTGCGAGCCGTGCCGGCGATCTTGGCGTCCCAGACGAGCGCCTTCTTGCCGGCCAGCGCGCGGGAAGCGTTCGCGAGATCCAGCAGCTGCCGCTCGTAAGCTGTCAGCTGAGCGGCATTAACGACGCCGTAGCTGCCGTCGCGAGCGGAGGCGGTATTGCGCTCGATCATGTAGATGCCCATCGTTTTGCCGCCATTATGCTGGTCTAATATAAACGTTAAGTAAGAGCCGTCTACCTCGTAGCTCGGGTAAACGTCGCTGTCCGCTCGAATCGTAATATTTTTGGCGAGATCGGTCATATGGCGAGCCGTTCCCAGCTTGGCCGAGATGGCCGCTTTTGTAGAGCCGATTCCGAGCCCATCGCCGCTTCTCCACGCGTCGGCGTTGGAGAAGAGCGCGACGACTTTGCCGCCGCCGATGCCGATCTGCGCGTATTGCTTGTAGTCCCGATTGTAGATATACCACTGGAACCCGTATTCGCTCGGATCCACCCGGTCCGGCTGGCCTAGCTTCGTCGTGACTGTCGCCTCGGGGTCGCCGATGGCAATGCCCCGCAGCCGGTATCCGGTGCTCGGTACCGGCTCGACCGCCGAGTCGTCCTTCAGCGCGTTAACAATAAACTGGACGGCTTCCGCCCGGCTTAGCGGATTCTCCATCCGGTAGCCTTCCACCGTCGCCGAGGTGATGCCCTTCGACAGCCCGTTATCGAGCAAATATTGAACCGCCTCGGTGCGTCCGAGAATCTGCCCCTTCAGAGCGGCGAGCAGCTGCGCGGCTCCGCCTCTGTCGAAGCTCGCGCCTGCTGCGGCCAGCGGATAGTTCCGCTCTTGGGCGTAGTTGTAGTAAGGAGCGCTCCACGTCTCTCCCGTCCGCCGTTCGGGCAGCTCGCCGGGGACGGCGGCCGCCAGCAGAAGCTTCAGGAACTCGGCTTCGGTTACCCGCTGCGACAGACGGAACGTCCCGTCGCTGTAACCGTCGACCCAGCCCTCGGCAGCAGCCCGCTCGACCGCTTCGTAAGCCCAATGAGAGGCAGGCACGTCCTTGAATGCCGCGTCCGCCTGCGGCGCGACTGCCAGGAATAGCAGAGCGGCCGCCAGCGTTAACGTCATCGTCCTCCTGATCAAGCCTCTTGCGGTTTTGTACATCCGTTTGTCCTCCCTTAGCTGTAATCGAGCTCGAATCCTCTTTGATATTTTCACTTAGACAATATCTATTTCGGACGTTCGGACTCGTCTCGACATAGGCTGATGTGCTCAACGTCTTCCGCAAGGGGGGCAATAAATGCGTTATTCTTAGAGGAAATAGGGTCTATAGACTTATTGATTTGCAGAATAGATCCGCTTCGATTGGGGAAATGCCGGATTGGAAGGGGAGAAGCTTGGAAGGGGGGGGCAATGTTGTTAGGTTAAGCCGTTGTCGTATGCGATCGAAGGCGCGCAGCCTGCCGGCAACGTCTAACGGTTGCAGTGGCGCTTAATCGATCGTTTTCCCGAAAAAGGAAAAGCTAACGGTTGCCGCCGCGCTTATTTTGGGGTTATCGAGCGAAACGGCGCGTTTTCGGCTGAAATAGCCGCTGCCGCAACCGTTACAACCCCCGTACTGCGAAAATGGCACAATTAGCGGCGCTGGCAACCGTTACGTTAGTGGGCTGGCCGGGGTTGGCGTGTGTTGGCCTGGGCTGGCGGGGGCTCGCGGGGTTGGCGTATGTTGGCCTGTGTTGGCCTAGACTGGCGGGGGTCAGCGTCCGCGTTCGATCAGCGCGTCCGTTGCCTTCGGAGAAGCATCGCAGCATAGAGCAGGAGGGGCAGGGCGATCTGGGGAATCGGATCCCAGTTCAGCACTTCCTTGCCCAACCAGATATGGTGCGTGTAAGTGGGCGACAGAAATGCGACTCCGAAGATGACGGCGCCGACCGTCACAGAGGACAGATTGTAGCCGAGTCCTGTCAGGCGATGAAGTCCGACGGCGGATCCGATGAAGAACGCGGCCACTTTCGTCCCCAAGCCGATGAAGAGGATGAGGACGAAGAAGATGTCCATTCGCTCGAAGACGTCGCCGACCTCGATCAATTGCACCGTTTGCAGCAGCGGAAGCGTACAGTTCGCGGCGATTCCCGGACCGAGCACGAGAATGACGACTTGATTGAGAACGGTGAGCGAGAGCGCAATGGAGACGTAAGCGATGTACATCGACTTCTTCAGTTTCCGAACCGAATTCGAGACGAGCGGAAAAAAGACGAGAAACAGCACGGACTGTCCGAACGGGAACGATACGATCTCGGGAAACGCCGCGTCTAGAATCGGTCTCCACCCGGATTCGAGCATCGGAAACATTCGTTCGATCTGAATTTGCCTCAAGCCGGCCAGCAGCAGAATAAGGATCAAGTAGCTTCCCAGCAGCAAAGGAAAGATCGCCAGACTGAACTTGAACAGGACGGGGGCGCCCAGGCGAACGGTATTGGTGATAACGAGAATGGCGATCAGCATAATGACAAATAGCGGCGTTCGATGGAGAAGGATGAGCGCGGCGATCTCCCCAAGATCTCTCAGATTTCGCGAGGCTTCATACGCGAAATATCCGGCGAAGACAAACCCCGCCGCCGTACCGATCCATTTGCCCCAATAGCGGGATAGCAAGGCGAACAGGTCGCGCTGCGGATCGGCCCGATAGATTGCCAAGTACAGCATCAGCAGCAGGAAGCCCGCTGCGGCAGCCGCAAGCATCGAAAGCCAGGCGTCCTGCCTGGCCTCCGGCGCCATCAGGAACAGCGTCGTGCTGCCGACCTGGAATAAAATATAACAGACGAGCAGCTCGGAAATCCGCGTATGTTGGCCGTCCACCTTGTTCCCCTCCTTCGGCAGCTTTATCCTTTGGCATTGCTCCGGTGCAGCTTCAGCGGCTTTTGCGCCAGACCGATGCGGATGACGGAAATTCGGACCTTCGGTTCTACCTTGAGCTTCACAAGCTCGTCTTCCCACGCGATCTTCATTTTCTTCCAGTCCTTCGGATATTGGCGATAGATTTTGTCGGCAAATCCGGGCAAATCCGCCTTCACGCGCTTAACGGCGTCCCATCCGTCGTCCATAATCTGTTCAATCTCTTGCTCGAACGATTCCCGCAGCTGGCGAACGGCTTCGTTCTTCGTCAAGTCCAGCCGGCATTCCGACTCCATTAATTCGCCTCTTGCCTTCACTTCGACAAGCATGCGATAGCCGTCTTTTTCCTTCAGCGGCTTCACTTTAGTTTTCGCGAAATCGACTCGAAAGGAGGAAAAAGCGTTCGGAGGAGAGCCGGACGGACAGGGGACGGCGACGATGCTTCTTTTAATTTTGTCCGACAGCCAGGACACACCGTAACTTTCTCTCAGATCGAGATGGCCGATCCGACGCCCGTCCTTGAAGACGGATTGCCCCGTAATCCGGAGCTTGGAGTCGCTGTACGTATGCTTGAACGTATCGATCGAGGCGAGATCCTTGCGGGATTTAGCGTCCTTCTTGTTTTTCAGATTGATCTCCGGCACGGCAATGGCGCGGGATTCCGAATATAAGCTCTGGGCGAAATCAAACATCCGGACGATCGGATAAAAGCCTGCATTTAAAGCTTCTTTCATCATAATTTTGCTCAAAGCGTCGCCGGGAAGTCTCTCCAGCGGAACGAACAGCTTCAGCGCGTCGGAAGCGCGCTCTTCGGTGACGGCCATGAGCACCGTCTCGCGGGACTCCACGCTTCTCAAATACAGCTCGACAATGTCCGTCAGACCGTGCTCGGCCGCGCTCCTCCCAATAATCAACGTATCGGTATGCGAAAAGTACAGCGGTCTTGGAACTTCGACACTGCTTCGGATGGCCGCCTCCCGAATCGTCCGACCCTCGGAGGTAAACACATGGACCGTCGCCTGGGAGGCGCTGATGCTGCTGCCGCTCGATCCGGACCACATGCCGGAAGGAACGATGACTTGATAGGTGATGATCCACTTGTCATCGGCCCAATCGACGCCTGCGGAGGACGTAATCCCGAGCTCGTTCAGCTCCTTGCGATCCCAGCATCCGGTCAGAAGAAGGGCGAAGGCGGCGATTGCGAAGAGTAGAAAAAGGGACCTCGGCATCATTCTTTCTCCTTGCGGCTTGATGGTACGTTCCCCTCCCTCGTCCGATTGAGGACGCTGATCATCTCCGGTCTCGTGCGCATCGCCTTCCAGGGAACGCGCACGAAGACGTCCTTGAGGTTTCGCAGAGATAGCGGAGCAGCCGGCAGAAAGTAAGGAACGCCGAACGACGACAGCGAAACCAGATGGATCAACAGCGGAACCGTCCCCGCGAGGATGCCGTACAGCCCGAAAGTGCCGGCAAGCAGCATAAGGCCGAAGCGAATGAGCCGGATGGACGCCGCCATCGACACCGAAGGGATGACGAAGTTGGCGATCGCGGTAAACGAAACGACGATGACCATGGCGCCGGAGACGAGGCCGGCCTGAACCGCCGCTTGCCCCAGGACGAGAGCGCCGACGATCGAGATGGCGGGTCCGATGACGCGGGGCATGCGGACGCCGGCCTCGCGGATGACCTCGAAGGTCAGCTCCATCAGCAGCGCTTCGAGCAGAGCCGGGAGCGGCACGCCCTCGCGCTGAGCGGCCAGGCTGATCAGCAGCGTCGTCGGCATCATCTCCTGTTGGAATGTCGTGACGGCGACGTAAAGAGACGGCAGCAGCAAGCTGACGAAAAAGGACAGAAAGCGGATCGCGCGAATGAAGGTGATGATGTCGAAGCGCTGGTAGTAATCTTCGCTCGACAGGAAAAACTTAAAAAAGGTGACCGGAAGCACGAGCGCGAACGGCGTACCGTCCACGAGCACCGCGCAATGGCCTTCCAGCAGATGGCCGGCGATCGCGTCCGGCCTCTCCGTATTAAAAATGGTGGGGAATGGCGTAAACGTACGATCCTGTATGAGTTCCTCCAAATAACCGCTTTCGAGTATTCCGTCGATGTCAATCGCATCGAGCCGTCTGCGCAGTTCCGCGAGCACGGTCGGATTGGCGATGCCCTCGATATACGCAATGGCGATCTGCGTACGGGTGAAGCGGCCGACGCTTCGGTGCTCGATGCGCAGCTGCGTCGTTCGGAGTCTGCGGCGCAGCTGCCCGAGATTGGAGGACAGCACCTCCGTAAAGCCTTCCTTCGGGCCGCGTATTACGGTCTGGGAGGAAGGCTCCTCGATGCTCCGTTTATCTCCGCCCTGCACGGCCACGGCGAACGAATCCCGGCACTCGTTTACAAGGACAACCGCCGATCCGCTCAGAATTGCAGCGTAGAACGCTTCATCTGTCGTAATGGACGTCGTGCTGCCGAAATGAACGCGGTCGTGCATGCTTCTCAGAAGCGCTGCAGGAGCCGGCGAACCTTCGTCCGCGTCCTCAGAGGCGACATGAATCAACGTTTCGATCAATTCGCTCGTTTTCTGGGCGTCGGCAAGCTCCTCGATGTAGAAAACGGCCGCCTTCGGCGCCCCTGCAGCATCGCGTCCGATCTCCCTGACGATAAAGTCGGCGCTGTCGCCCATCCGGGCGCGCGCGGTGGCGATTGCGGCGCCTAGAGGCATGCCAAGCAGCGTTTCCTGCGAAATAGAGGGGGCGATCGGGATATCGGCCTCTTGGCCTCCGTTTTTCTTGTTTCGAGAAATACGGGATTTCCGCTTGATAAACATGGCGATGGATCGAGCCTTTCATTTCCATTTTGACCTATTATAACCGGATCGTATCAGGGCTATCCGCGCTGTAATTAATCGAACAGTGAAGCGAAAAGAAGATTGACAGGACACCTAACGGTGTCCTATTATTAATCCGACACTAGAAGGTGCCGGTTCAAAAGCGGTGCCGATTTGCGGGAGCGGCTCAGGAAAACGGTGCGCATCCTCGAAATTGGGGGAGGGGGCGGACGGTTTCTTGGTTGATACGAGGAGGGGGTGCTATGAGCCAGGTTAGCCCGTTGCGCGACGTGTTTGACGCGATTGCTGACCCGTCCAGACGCCGGTTGATTCGCTTGTTGTCCGAGAAAGAGATGCCGCTTCACGAGCTAACGCCCCAATTTCCGATGGGCCGGACAGCAGTGTCCAAGCATCTGACTATCCTTAAGGAGGCCGGACTGGTTCATGATCGCAAAGTCGGCAGAGAAACGCGATTCAGGCTCAACGCCGCACCACTTAGAGAAGTTCAGGATTGGGTAGCGTTCTACAGCCAGTATTGGACGGCGAATATGCAGCGCCTAAGCCAACTATTAGAGGAGGAAGAGGAATGAGTTTATCCTTATCGCTGGATTTTCAGTTCACGACAACGATCGAGAAGCTATGGTCGGCTCTGACAGATTCAAGCAAGCTTGCCCAATGGATCGCGGAAAATGATTTCAAGCCCGTCGTTGGACATCGTTTTCAGTTTCGCCACCCGCCGTCCGAATGGTGGGACGGCATCGTCGATTGCGAAGTGCTGGTCGTGGAGGCGCCCACTCGTTTGTCCTTTACGATGGCAACCGGAGAGGAGAAGCATACGGTCGTGTTGACGGTGCAGGCGTTAGGCGACGGCAAGGTCGGACTTCATCTCGATCAAACCGGCTTCTCCAATGCGTACGGAGTCGCGGGCGCCAAGCAGGGCTGGAGCGCCTGGTTCGACAAGCTTGATCATCTTCTGCAAGCCTAGAAGCAGTCTCGATCAAAACGGTCGCATTCGCGCGATCGAAAGAAGGAGGTTCACTGATGAGCGAAGCGAACGAAGAATATATCGTGATCTCGTCCGCAAGGGAGAACAATCTGAAAAACGTATCTTTGCGCATACCGAAGCGGAAAATTACAATCTTCACCGGAGTGTCCGGATCCGGCAAGTCGTCGATCGTATTCGACACGATTGCTGCGGAGTCCCAGCGTTTGCTGAACGAAAACTTCAGCATGTTCGTTCGCACGTTCCTGCCGCGTTTTCCTCAACCCGATGCGGACGCGATCGAGAACTTGAGCATGGCCGTTATTGTGGATCAGAAGAGACTGGGAGGCGGCTCCCATTCCACGATGGGTACGATTACCGATATTTCTCCCATTCTCCGACTGCTCTTCTCCCGAGCGGGTCAGCCTTATGTCGGACCGGCTCACCTGTTCTCATTTAACGATCCGCAGGGCATGTGTCCCGACTGCAACGGGATTGGGCGCAGGCTGGGGGTTGACATGAACAGGGCGGTGGATAGGTCCAAGTCGCTTAACGAAGGAGCGATTCTGCTGCCGGACTACGCAGTGAACGGCTGGGACTGGTCGTTGATCCTGCAGTCGGGCTCCTTCGATCCCGATAAGAAGCTGAGCGATTATTCGAACGATGAGCTGAACGAGCTTCTGTACGCCAAGGCAAGGAAAGTTCAGGTGGATTTCGCCGGCAAGGCGACGAATCTGACCGTTGAAGGCGTCATCGAGAAGTTCACCAACAAATATATCAAGCAGGATGTAAAGATGAAATCCGAGCGCACGCAGAAGGCGGTTGCCCCGTTCATTACCGAGGGACCGTGCCCCGGCTGCCGCGGCGCGAGGCTGAGTCAAGCCGCGCTAGGCTGCAGAATCCGCGGGCTTAACATTGCCGAGATGTCCGCCCTGGAGGTCGGCGAGCTCATCCGGGTCGTTCGGGAGATCGACGATCCCGTCGCCGCTCCGATCGTAAAGTCGCTGACGGAGCGGCTGCAGCACCTGGTCGATATCGGCCTCGATTATCTTTCGCTGGATCGCGAGACCGACACGTTGTCCGGAGGCGAGTCGCAGCGCGTCAAAATGGTGAAGCATCTGAGCGGCAGCCTGGTGGACGTCACCTACATCTTCGACGAGCCCAGCGTAGGTTTGCACCCCCGCGACGTCCACCGGTTAAACGAACTGCTTCGCAAGCTTCGCGACAAGGGGAATACCGTTATCGTCGTCGAACACGATCCGGACGTCATCCAAGCGGCGGATCATATCGTCGATGTCGGTCCGCATGCCGGGAGCCGCGGAGGGACTATCGTATACGAGGGCAGCTTTCAAGGGCTGCTGGCAACCGATACGCTGACCGGCACGCATATGAAGCGCCCGCTCCGATTGAAGGACGTTTGCAGGCAGCCGACCGGGAAGCTGTCCATCCGGGATGCCGCGCTCCACAATCTTCGCCATGTCAACGTCGATATTCCAACCGGGGTGCTGACCGTTGTGACCGGCGTCGCCGGTTCGGGCAAGAGTACGCTCGTTCACGAGGTTTTCCTTCGCCAGCATCCGGATGCGATCGTCATCGACCAATCGGCGGTAGGCGTGTCGACTCGTTCGAATCCCGCTACCTATACCGGCATCATGGACGATGTGCGCAAGGCTTTCGCTTCGGCGAACAAGGTCAGTCCGGGCTTGTTCAGCTTCAATTCCAAGGGAGCCTGCGAGAATTGCCAAGGGCTGGGCGTCGTGTACACGGACCTTTCCTTCCTGGACAGCGTGAAGCTGCCTTGCGAAGCGTGCGGAGGCAGACGATTCAAGGAAGAAGTGCTCGCTTACAAGCTGAACGGCAAGTCGATAGCGGAAGTGCTGGAGATGACGGTAGAGCAGGCGTTGAACTTTTTCCAGCTCAAGGAGGTAGTGCGCAAGCTCCAGGCCATGAGCGATGTGGGCCTGAACTATATTACGCTCGGTCAACCGCTCAGCACGCTCTCGGGCGGGGAATGCCAGCGTATAAAGCTGGCCAGCGAACTGCATAAGAAAGGAAGCATCTACGTGATGGACGAGCCGACGACCGGGCTGCACATGTCGGATATCAGCCATCTGATGGCGATCAAGAACCGTCTCGTGGATGCCGGAAATACGGTAATCGTCATTGAGCACAATCTGGATGTCATCAGCCAAGCCGATTGGATTATCGATATGGGCCCGGACGGAGGCAGCCGGGGAGGCCAGGTCGTGTTCGAGGGCAAGCCTTCGCAGATTGTTCACTCGGAGCATTCGATTACGGGGAAATATTTGATCCAAGCTTCGAAAACGGGGTGACGAGAAATTGAGTTTTTTTCAAGATCTGATGTCCGTCTGGAAGAAAAGAGATCTGGTCTTTCGCGAAAGAATCCAGGAATCGGAAGATGTCTATTCCTTTATTTTTGCGAAGAGCGAAGATTTGACCTGGAGAGCAGGGCAATACGGTTTGTTCAGCATCGCGCATACGAAAATCAAAAACCCGACGAAGCCGTTCAGCATCGCGTCTGCTCCCGCAGAAAACAGCGTTCGCATTACAACGCGCATACCCGGGAGTCCAAGCGACTTTAAGAAAGCGTTGCTGGAATTAAAGCCGGGAATGACCGTGAAGATGAGCGGGCCTCTAGGGTCTTTTTATCCGGAGGAAAACGGTCCGACACTGCTGGTTGCAGGCGGGATCGGAATGACGCCGTTCCGCTCAATCCTCATGCAGCGGAAGGCGGAAGGGAAGAAGGCGGGCTCCCCGATTCATCTGCTCTATATGGACAGCTCCAAGTCATATCTGTATTCGGATGAGCTTGACGAAATCGCCGCCGGCGATCCCTTCGTCCGGGTCGCTTACCTGAGTTCCAGGGAGGAACTGAACCAGGAGTTGGAGACTTTTCTCTCCTCTAACAAGAGCATGGGGAGTTACTTGACTGCCGGATCGAAGTCGTTCGCCGACTCGGTGTCCGCTTATTTCAGAAATAAAGATGTGCCGAAGAAAAAGATCAAGAGGGACGCCTTTACTGGTTATTAGCCGATCCACTAGGGAAGTCGGGGCGGTTGCTCGATCGGCGAACAGGCCGTTCGAGCAGAGCCCTCAGGCAGGTGAGGTTAGATGGTCTGGCGGTTTCTGTTGTCCCCGCGTTGTTGTCCCCTCGTTTAATCTTCGCATGCGATAGGCGTTCGTTGCGGTCTGCCCGAGCTCCTCGAGAATGGTATAATTCGCCCAAGCCCCCGCGACTGCGCCGATTCCCGGCACCATCTGAAGCAGCTTTCGAAAGTCGATTGCGTCGCGGTACTCCTTCTGGAACGTCTCCCAGTCCATGTTTTTGGAGTAGTCGCGGTCCGCAGACCATAGCGCTTCTTCGGATCTCCAGTTTTTGATCGCTTGTAACAGCTTGGCGCGCTGCTCCGGCCCGGAGAACGTCAATTGGAATACTTTAAGGATGAACACCCGTTCGGAAAAATGCTTCGTGTCGTAGCCGTAGTGATGAGCCAGCTCGAACAAATATTTCATCTTGATCGCGATTAAAGCAGGGAAGTCCACGACGTTGAGAATCAGGCCGCCGGCTCCGGTGCCTGCGCCTTCGGCCACCGCAATTTTCTGGTATAGGGAAAACAGCCGCTTCGCCTCTTGATCGTTCGCTTCCAAGTCGAGATTCCGCTGCACCGGCCGCTGAGGCGTATATTCCGCGCCGAACAGCGCGGTGCGCACGATCGATTTTATAGTCGTCGTAATGATGCGGTGCGCTTTGGGCGGGAGCAAGCCGTTAATACGGGCGCCTATCGTCTTGGAGGCTCTCTCCAGCCAACCGGGAGGCTTGAAGAGCTGACGCTCCCAAGCGGCGATTTCCTCGCGCGCTTTCTGCTCGTAACTCATCGTCAATCGCTCCTCATGCCATACTGGTTATAGTATACCGGATAGCGCCGTCCTGCAGAACAGACCGAGGAAGGTGGCGGCGCCCGACCAAAGTCGTGGAAAGCGCGATCAGGACATATCCCGCCGATCCCAAGGACGACGTGAGCCGTTTATGCTTGGTGATTCAGAAAGGATAAAATGCGCTATCCTTATCTGAATCACCTCCGACAAAAACGCGATTCCGCGTCTAGAGGATGCCGAAAGCGTTTTTGCTTGTAACAATTTGTTTACAAGTTGGACGACAGTTGGTTACATGTATTCTCTATACTTGAGAGTATAAAATAGAATCCATCCAATGCCGAGGGGTCGCGATGAATAAAACGAAAATACTGATTATCGAAGACGAAGCGGCGATTGCGGATCTGTTGGAGTACGGGCTGCGGGAGGAAGGCTACCTGACGAGAAGCGCCCATACCGGAGCGGACGGTCTGGCGCAGCTTGCGGAATTTCGGCCCGATCTGCTCTTGCTGGACTGGATGCTGCCGGATATGAGCGGGCTGAACGTATGCAAGCGGGCAACCGCCTCCTATAATATTCCCATCGTGATGATTACGGCGAAGTCGGACATTACCGACAAGATTTTAGGGCTGGAATTCGGCGCGGACGATTATATAACGAAGCCGTTCGACATGAGGGAGGTTAACGCCCGCGTCCGCACGATTCTTCGGCGCGTTGACCAGGCTAACCGGATGACGGTGGAATCCGTAGAAGCCGGTCCGCCGGCCATCCGGTTTAAGGACATCGAAATTTTGACCGCGGAGCGCGTCGTCAACAAAGGCGGGAAGGAAATCGAACTGACGCCCAAAGAATACGACCTGCTGCTTAAACTCTATACGCATCGGGGAAAAATCTTCAGCCGCGCAGAGCTGCTGGACGACCTGTGGGGCTACGAATACGCCGGAGATACGAGAACGGTGGATACGCACGTCCAGCGCTTGCGCAAGAAGCTGGATCTCGGAGATTTGATCGTTACCGTGTTCGGCATCGGCTATAAATTCAACAAGATGACGGACGTTTAAGATGATCCGATCTATTCAAAGCAAGTTTCTCATCGGATTTTTCGTGATTTTCGGCGTGTTTTTTCTGGTCCTTTTTCAATGGATGACGGCCCACATCGAATCGGGCAACCGCAGCACCGTGAAGAGCCAATTGCAGGATTTGAAAAACAACAGCAACAGCTATATCCAGCAATCGTTTCTGACGCATCACTTCACAAGCGACGATATTTATTTCGGGCAAATCGCCGAAGAGCTCGGGACGGAGCTGCGTCATGCCGCCTCCGGCGAGGTTGCGCTCTATTCGCTTGCAGGCAAGCTGATCTACGCTTCCGATCCGGAGGCCTTCTCGGCAAGCAGCGAGGATTTGGAGCTGGCGAGGCAGGACAGGACCGCCTTCACATTAACCCGGGCGGACGGGAAATCCGCCGTGCTGTTTTCCTATCCGGTCACCGTGAACGGAGATAAAGTCGGGATTGTGCGCTTTGCCAAGGACTTTACGCCCCTGTACAGCCAAAGCAGCCAAATGCAGCGGACGATCGCTTCGATTGCATTGGCCGTATTTGCCGCGGCGTTTCTGTTCTCCATCCTCCTGTCGCGTCATATCACCGTTCCGCTCAGCAAGCTGACGAAAGCGACGACCGAGGTCACGAACGGTAATCTTCGCGTCCGCATTGCAGTGAAGCAGCGGGACGAGGTCGGGCAGTTGGCGGCCAACTTCGGCAGCATGCTCGAGAAGCTGCAGGAGCAGTTTGCGATCATCGAGCAGGACCGCGACAGGCTGGAGGCGCTCAATCAACACCGCAAGCGGTTTTTCGATCAAGTCACCCACGAGCTGAAAACGCCGTTGACGACGATTATGGGCTATGCGGACATGATCCGTAAGAACGGGACGAAGGACGCCGCTCTTTTTCACAAAGGGATGGACCATATCCTGAACGAGAGCAAGCGGCTGCATGCGATGGTGCTGGAGCTGCTCGAAAAATCCGGAGCGGCGGAAACGTACGATGCGGATGCGGTCGTGGACGCGGCGCAAATTGTGCAGGAAGTAAGCGAGGCCATGGCGATGAGGGCGCAGCGGTACAAAAAAACGATTCGCTGCGACACGCAGCAAGGAACGCTCGTGCACGGCAAGCCGGACCGGCTGCGGCAGCTCGTCATCAATCTGCTCGACAATGCCATCAAATATTCGCACGCGCATACCGACATTCTCGCCGCGGCCAGCCTTGACGGCGATCGGGTCCGACTGCTCGTATCCAATCGCGGGGAGACGATCGGCGAAGACCATCTGGACCATATTTTCGAACCGTACTACAGGGCGGGGCAGGACGAGACCGAATCGGCAAGCGTCGGGCTCGGACTCAGCATATGCAAAGCCATTGTGGACGAGCATCAAGGCCGCATCCGAATATCCAGCAACGACGGACGGACGGAGGTCGAGATGGATTTTCCGTTGGCGAAAGCCCAGAAGGGATGATGATGGATGAGAAGACAAACCGGTTTATACGTTTTATTCGCGGTTGTCTCCCTGCTGCTGACCGGATGCCTGGGAACGCCGCGGACGGAAACGATCCTTATGGACGATGCCGAGCAGAGGGGCTCCGACGAAGACGAAGCTTCGCTTTTTAACGTAGAGACGATTTATACCGTTCTGGACGGAGACAAGGAACCGCTGTTTCCGATCGGCTGGATCGACGACAACTCGCTGCTCGGGATTACGCCCTCTTACCGCCCCTATTTCAACCGGGTAAACGAGCCGTACGCCGCCAGGCAGAAGCTTCTCGATCCTGGCCCGTTCCAAGCGGAGGGCACGTATAACAGCATTGTGTTGTCGCCGGATCAGCGTCATGTTTCCTATGTCGATATGACCGGTAACGCGATAGAGCTGAACCTGCATTCGCTAAGCGACGGCGAAAATAGCCGGATTGAGATTTCGAGAAGCAAGTCTATTTATTTTACGCAAATGTCGTGGTCGAACAACAGCCGATTTTTCAGTTATGCGGACAGTGACGAAATGGACGGGGCTGCTCTGTTATTCGTTTACGATAGGACGGAAAAAAAGACGAAAAGGTACAAGCTCCCAGGTTCGCAATTGAACGAATGGGTTTGGTTCGTCAGCGTCTCGGACAACGGCGAGGACGCGGTCATCGTCAAGACGTCGGGACGAGACTCGATGATGGAGTGGGGGAAGCTTAGCGGGGACGCCTTCATTCCCCAATATCGGCATCCGATCAGCACGGACGGGCGGGTGGAATGGATTCACCCGGATCAGATCGCTTTCGTCGGGGCGGACGGCACGCTGTACGCATACGATCAGCGCAATCGTCTGCTATCGGCGATGCTGAACGATGTCGGACGATTCCGGTTATCGGGCGACCGCAAATTCATCGCCTATACCCAGGGCGACGACGTGTATGCAGCCAGTATGTACGGCAATACGGTATTAAACAGGAAACAAATTTATAAAGGGATCGATGCTTACGGCATGGAGTGGAGCCCGACGAACGGCAAATTGCTCGTTTACGGTTTAAAGTCGGGCAGTCCGCAGGCGGTCAGGGAGTTAGTAAGCGCTGCCGACCCCGTGAGCCAAAGCCTGGTTATCGCGTTCAAGTAACTTAACCCCATCGAAAACGGCGTTGCTCGGGATAGAATTCCCGGCAGCGCCTTTTCTTTATTTCAATCGCCCCCGTTCGCTCTGTACGCAATTTGTTGACATCTTGTTGACATCGTGTCGAAACGTTCTCCACATCCATCCTTTATATTGATTTTAGATAGGAGCTATGAAACTTAAATCTCAAAAACTTACACGAGGAGGAACCATGAGCCATTCTAGCAGCCGCAAACGCAAAAGACCTGTCAAAGCGATGTACCTTCTACTGATCTCATTCGTTGTCCTTATGGGCGTCAGAATCGCCTGGAACACCCTTTCTTCCGCGGCGGGGCCGACTCCGCTCGCTTCGTCGCCGTTCGGAACCTCGCAGGCCGGCCAGTCCGATTCGCTCCATTCGAAATTCCGGATCGTGATCGATGCCGGCCACGGAGGCAAGGATCCGGGAGCAACGGGGGTCAGCGGCGCTTACGAAAAGGAGTTTAACCTGTCGCTGGCCGAGCGGATTCACAAGCTGCTCGAGCAAGACCCGATGTTCGAAGCGCGAATGACGCGTTCGGACGACCGGTTCATCGAGCTGGAGGATCGGGCGGAGATCGCCAACGCCTGGGAGGCGGATGCGTTCGTGTCGATTCACGGCAACACGTTCCACGACCCTGCCGTTTCCGGGACGGAGATTTTATACACCGCCAAGAGCAGCTTGCCGCTTGCTCAAGCGCTTCAAGAGCAGGTCGCGGCGGCATTGGGAATTCGGGACCGCGGCTCGAAGCAGGGGGAGTACGTTGTGCTGTCAGCGGCTCATATGCCGGCGGTGATCGTAGAAACGGGATACTTGACCCATCCGGAGGAGGAGAGCATGCTGTTAAGCGATGAGGGACAACAACGTGCGGCTCAAGCGGTTTACGAAGGGCTAAAGACGTATTTTAGCGAACAAACGCCGGGAAGGCGCGCGCTCGGCGCGAGTCATCGGCAAGGCGGCAACAAAATCCTGTTTAACGGTTCTTCCAGAGAAGGGAAGCGCGTGGCGCTAACGTTCGACGACGGCCCGGACCAGACGGTCACTCCGCAAATTCTGGACATTTTGAAGGACAACGACATCAAGGCAACCTTCTTCCTGCTGGGCAATCGCGTCCAAGCCCATCCCGACATGGCGAGGCGGATCGCCGAGGAAGGACACGCGATCGGCAACCATTCCTGGGCGCATCCGAAATTCGACGATATCTCGATGGAAGAGGCGTTGGAGGAGATCGAAAATACGCAGCGCGTGCTCGAAGATACGATCGGTTATCGCCCCAACCTGTTTCGGCCCCCCTATGGCGCGCTGCAGCAGGACAAATTGGACCGTATCGCGGAAATGAATCTGGCCGTCGTCAACTGGACGGTGGATACGATGGATTGGTCGGGCGTCTCGACGGAGGAAATCATGGAGCGGGTCCGAGAGCAAATCTATCCCGGCGGAATCGTGCTTCAGCATTCCGCCGGCGGCAAGAACGGTCTGGAGAACACGGTCGAAGCGCTCGAGCAAATCATTTCCGAGCTGCGAGCGGAGGGGTATTCGTTCATGACGGTGTCCGAGCTGCTTCACCTGCCGGATCCGGGGGAGGGTTAACGCCTGTCCGAACGAGGCTTCATTCGACTAACGGAAACGAGACTTTTCCCGGTATTCCGCAGGCGAACAGTTGTACTTGCGTTTGAAAATCTTGTAGAAAAAGTGGATGTTCTCGTATCCCGTCTCGTTGGCGATCGTCTGCACGCTGACATCCGAGTTTCTGAGCAAAGTGCAAGCTTGACCGAGTCGGATCTGATGAACCAGATCGATAAAATTGCTTCCGGTGATTTTCTTCAGAACCTTGCCCAAATAGTTGGCGTTGAAATTGAAATGGCGGGCCGTCGAATCCAGCGTGACAGACTTATAGTTCGTCTGAATATAATGGATGATGTCTGTAATTTGCGTATTTTTCAAAGTCGAATAATTCCGCTCGTTTACGTCGCCTTCGTACATGCGAAGCATTTCCGCAAAGAGAATGACCATATACGAGTTAATAATTTCGTCTGAGCAAGGCTGCTTGTCAAAGTACTCGCACAGAATAGCATTCATGATGCGGCTGATTTTAGGGTTGTCGCCGGAACGAATTAAAATATACTCGTTGGAATGCTTGTTTTCATAGATGGCATGGGTCAAAAAGCTTGAAAAGATGTCATTCCCGGAGAGCCTGCTTAAGAAAGCCCAATCGAAATAACTTTTCCTCATGAGGCAGTTAATGAGGATGTCGTCTTTGCCGGTATCCTCGATGGAATGAAAAGTGTTCGTGTCGAGAATGCAAAGCTCCCCCTTTTTCATGGAGACGCTTTGGTTGTTTATCGTTTGGCGGCACTCGCCCGAATAGATATAGATTAATTCAATGAAGGAATGACGGTGACTGGCGACAGGTTTGAAACGAGTGTGCACCGAGAAGGTGATGTCTTGTCCGGGAGGAATGAACATGGCCTCGTCGAAGGTATCGGAGTCATGGAATTGATATTCCCGTTTCAGAGCCTCTTTGCCTTCCGGACTGTCGCAGGCCTCCAATAAGGCTTCTATGTCCGTATATTTCCGCAGAAATGAATCCAGCTCCGCCTCTGTCATAGTCAGACACACCTTGCTTCCTTTTTTGATCGCTAGCTCCAGTATAGTCGTTTTGAAGCAGGATGTATATTGTTGTGTGAGTCATAAATGGTCATGCTATTCCTCTTGAATCGTCATTTAAAAATCCTTCAAAAGCCGGTAAAGTACCTTTATATACTGAAAATTGTTTACTGGAAAGAGGGATAGCATGTTGCGAATAGAGCAAGTAACTGCAGATTATTTGGTCAATCCCGTCGGAATTACGAAACCTCCGCAGCTGGGCTGGACGATCGGGAGCGATAAGACCAATGTGATTCAAAAATCGTATCGCATTCAAGTCGCTTCCGATCCGCGCTTTCAAAATCTTCTGCTCGACAGCGGGATCGTGGAAAGCGAACAATCTGCCCATGTGGAGATGAAAGAACTCAAGCTGTCGTCCTCTACCGTCTATTATTGGAGAGTGAGAATCACGGACGATGCGGAAGAGAGCGAGTGGAGCGCAACTGCTTCCTTCGCGACGGCGCTGCTGACCCATGAGGAGTGGAAGGGGCAATTCGTGTCGGCAGAGACGAAAGCAGACGCAGCGAATTCCAAGGGCACCTACGTCCGCCGCAAGTTTGCCGCGAAGCCTGAAATCGCGAGAGCCGTCGTCTATTCTACGGCATTGGGACTCTATCAGCTTTATATCAACGGCACAAGAGTCGGCGAGGATGAGCTGGCTCCCGGCTGGACTTCTTACAAAAAACATTTGCTCTATCAGACGCACGACGTCACTCGCCTGGTGCAAAGCGGAGAGAACGCGATCGGAGCGATGCTCGGTGCGGGATGGTACAAGGGATTAATGGGATTCGCCAGGCAGAGAAATCATTACGGGGATCAAACGGCGTTGTTATGCCAGTTGGAGATCGTTTATACGGATGGCTCCAAGGAGGTCGTCGTAACGGACAGCCGTTGGAAAGGCGCCGATTCTCCCGTATTATTCTCTGAAATCTACGATGGCGAAATCTATGACGCCAATCTTGAGGAAGAGGGCTGGAGCAATCCGGAATATGACGATAAAGCTTGGAAACCCGTCGAGATTGTAGCATACGATACATCGGCGTTAGTGTCGCAAGCAGGAGCCAAGGTCAAACCAATCGATCGAATTCCGGCCCAAGAACGGATCGTCACGCCTCAGGGAGATACGGTCATCGACTTCGGACAAAATCTGACGGGCTGGGTTCACTTCAAAGTGAAAGGGCAATCCGGCGAACGCGTTGTGCTCAAGCACTTTGAAGTGCTGGACGCGGAAGGCAACGTATACCTCGATAACCTAAGAAAAGCGAAGCAAACGATCAGCTACACGCTAAAGGGCGGGGAGGAGGAGGCTTATCACCCTCATTTCACCTTCCAAGGTTTCCGGTATGTCCAAGTCGTCGAGTATCCCGGGGAACTGAAGCTGGAAGATTTCGAAGCGGTTGCCGTTCATTCGGACATGAAGCCTGCAGGAACGTTCGAATGCTCCAATAAGGACGTCAATCAGCTGCAGCATAATATTGTTTGGGGAATGAAGGGCAATTTTGTAGACGTTCCAACGGACTGCCCTCAGCGGGACGAACGGTTGGGTTGGACCGGAGACGCGCAAATTTTCTGCAGAACGGCAACCTATCTGATGGATACGTATACGTTTTTCAGCAAGTGGCTCCGGGATGTGAAAGCGGATCAAACGCCGGAAGGAGGCGTGCCGCATGTCGTTCCGGATATCGTGTCGGGGAAAGCCGACGATAACTGGCTGTTGAAGCAGGGAACGCATTCGGCTGCGGCTTGGGCGGACGCAGCGGTTATTATGCCATGGACGTTATATCTCATGTACGGCGATACTCGAATCCTGGAAGAGCAGTATGACAGCATGAAAGCGTGGATCGATTTCATGGAACGGCATTCCGAGAACGGGATTTGGAACTACAAGCTCCAATTCGGCGATTGGGTTGCTCTTGATGCCAAGGAAGGCAGTTATTTCGGAGCCACTCCCAACGAGTTGGTAGCCACCGCTTATTACGCCTATTCTACCGAGTTATTTGCGAAAATCGCCAAGAGATTAAACAAAGACCGGGATTACGAGAAGTATTCGAAATTATATCGCGAGGTCGCGGATACGTTCCAGAAAGAATTTTTTACCCGCAGCGGAAGAATGGCCGCCAGAACGCAAACCGCGCATATTCTTGCCTTGTACTTTAATCTGGTTCCGGAAGAATTCAGGGAAAGGACCATCCGAACGCTGGTGGAGTTGTTGGAGGAGAACGACGGACATCTCGTCACAGGGTTTGTGGGCACCCCGTATTTCTGCCATGCCCTTAGTCAGAACGGCCGCTTGAAGGAAGCGTACGAGCTTCTGTTAAAGGACGACTTCCCCTCGTGGCTGTATCAAGTGAAGGCCGGAGCGACGACGATATGGGAGCATTGGGACGGGATCAAGCCGGATGGAACCATGTGGAGCCCGGATATGAATTCCTTTAACCACTACGCTTACGGGGCGGTAGGGGAATGGCTGTTCCGGGTAGTCGCGGGAATCGAAGCGGATGAACATCAAGCGGGCTTTAAACATACCCTTATCCAACCGCATATCGGCGGAGGCTTGGAGGATGTACATGCGACGTATTCCACGATCTATGGCGACATTGTCGTTTCGTGGAAAGCGGAAGGCAATCGGGTTCAACTTGAGGTGACCATTCCTCATAACACGACCGCAACGCTGGTATTAGGTCAGGCGAAGTCGGTTGCCGCCGAGCTGGAAAGTCAATTTGCGTGGAGTGAGAAGGGGCTCACCGCGAACGTTGGATCAGGCCAACACAGCTTTTCCTATTTGATCTAGCCGGTTCAGCCGCCTTCGCAGCGCGCATTGTAAGGGCCTGTCTTGGGAAAAATGTTTTCGAGATCCCAAGGCTTGCAAAAAGGATGTGTTACCTTGAATGAAGAGCGATTGATGACCGCGCTAGAAGAAGTGATCGATCCCGAAATCGGCGTGAATATCGTCGATCTCGGACTCGTTTACGGAATCGAAACAGCGGATCATGGGAAGGTCGTCATCGAAATGACGCTTACGATTCCCGAATGCCCTTTGGCGGATCAAATCGTGGCCAATGTCAAAAGCGCGGCCGGATCAGTCGAAGGGGTCGAGCAGGTCGAGGTAAAGCTTGTTTTTGAACCGAAATGGACGCCTGCGCGAATAAGCGATGAAGGCAGAGAACAAATTCGGGCCCGGCAAACGTCGTTGACTTGAAGCTTAAATCCGTCTCAAGGGTCCGCTAACGTGCAAAATAGGATGGGAAGGCGACTGGTTTATGGCAAATAAAAAGAGCTATTACGCATTCGAGGATCCGTCAGGCACCACCATCGAATTTCAAGCCACCAGCCTACAGCAGGCCATGGTCATGAAAAAGAAGAAGGCTCTGGAGCTGGGAATTCCCAAAGAGGCTTTCGAGTTAACGAGCATTCGCAAAAAACCAAGCCAAAGCGCATAGCTTCGTCCTTGCAAAAAGTTGAGCCCTTTTTAGGGCTCTTTAAGCTGTCGGGGACAGCCAGGAAACCTCGAAGCTTTCCTTCCGGTCGGTGCCAGACTCAAGAAGGTACAGAGCGTTAAACTGTAGTCTGCCTGGCCGAGAAGAAAAGCTCGTTGTACAGAAAGCATTTCCGGAATTTACGATGGATGCTGCAGGAGAAGCGATTCTCGTCAAACAGCCGCAAGTAATGATCCTCTTCCCGAATATACCGTCCCCTGTCGTAGAGCTGCATGAATCGGTTGCAGATGGGCGTTTTGGGGCAAAGATAAGGCTCGATGACAAGAATTTGTCCGTCTTTTTTAAGCACGCGCCGGAATTCCTTTAAATAATGCGCGATCAAATCCGATGGCAGGTGATGCAATACCGCAATGATCCATACGTAATCGACGGAGTTGTCGTCAACCGGCAGAACTTCCGTCGCCAGCGCGCGGAAATCGTAGTCGGGGAATAACCGGCTGGCGAAGCGGATTCTTCGGCTGTCCGGATCGATTCCCAGATACGAAGCCGCGGGGGACATCCGGCAATTGGCGCCGGTACCGCAGCCGAAATCGAGAACCGACTGATTGTCGAACGAAAATTGCGACGTGATGTGATCGTGGATATATTTTTTCGTAAACCATTTCGGACGCACGAACCAATGATACAGCATCGGAGAAAATGAATCGTTTATTGGGGTCACCTCCTATTTTGAAGCCTGAATGTAAAATGTCTTCATGACGGAAAAACATGCATGGCAATAACTGGGCGCGCAAGCTTCGCACGTCCATATTCGCGATACTGGGGAATGCGGCGGTTGAGGTGATCTAGGAAAGGTCGCTGAGGGGATGATGTTCGGATGATTAGCGAGGTTATCGGACAGGAATCCGATGGAAGGGCTGCTCCTGCCGCTTGGCGCGTGTACGCTGAAAGCGGCTGGAGCAGCCCGTTTTTTTTGCTATTCAGAAGCATCGACACTTCAGATCGCGGCAGGTTCATTTGCTGGCAGAGCTATTTCCCCTCTTGAACGAACTGCTCCACTCGCGCTTTGATGGCATCGCGCACCGCACGGAACTGATCCATGATTTCTTCTTCCGTCCCAGTCGCTTTGGCGGGATCGTCGAAGCCCCAATGCCATTTGATGACGTTCGGATTGGAGATAACAGGGCAATGTTCATCCGCATGTCCGCAAAGGGTAATGACATAGGCCGCTCGATTCAAAGTCTGCGGATCTATGACGTTGGAGGAATTAGACGAGATATCGACGCCGGCTTCTGCCATGACTTTAACGGCACGCGGGTTCAGACCATGGGCTTCAAGGCCAGCGCTTTGCACCTCGTAGAGATGGCCGCCGATCGCATTCAAGAATCCGTCCGCCATCTGGCTTCGGCAAGAGTTGCCCGTACAAAGAAAGTACACGAGAGGTTTTTCCATTTTTCATTCTCCTTTATGGGTGTTTTAGTTGAGGATCATCAGCCAGAGATAAAGGCTCGTCAAGGTGATCAAGAGCACAGGGACGGTCAGAAGGATGCCGACCTTGAAATAATACCCCCAGCCGATTTTGACCCCCTTGGAAGAAAGCACATGAAGCCACAATAACGTAGCCAACGAACCGATGGGCGTGATTTTGGGACCCAGATCGGATCCGATGACATTTGCATAAATAAAGGCTTCGCGAACAAGTCCCGTTGCATCGGTGCCCTGAATGGCAAGCGCATCAATCATGACGGTCGGCATGTTGTTCATGATCGAGGAGAGGATCGCCGCAATAAATCCGGATCCGATGGCAGCCGCGAACAACCCCTGGTCCCCGACCCAATCGAAAAGTTTGCCCAGCTCATCGGTAAGCCCGACATTGCGCAATCCGTACACGACGACGTACATCCCGATCGAGAAGACGACAACAGCCCACGGGGCGCCCTTTACAAGTTTCCAAGTATGAATCCCTTTGCTTTGCCTAGCCAGTAAAAGAAAGAGAATGGCGGCTGCACCGGCCATTATGGAAACGGGGACGTTCATGAATTCGCTCGTCAGGTACGCCATCAATAATACGGCCAATATCGCCCATGAAATCCGGAATAGCCGTATGTCTTTAATGGCTTCCCTAGGCTGTTTCAGCTGAGAAAGATCATACTGCTTAGGAATGCTCTTCCTAAACATCAGGTACAGAACCCCTAAGCTGGAGGCGATCGCAAAGATCGTTGGGACGATCATGCGACTTGCGTATTCGACAAATCCGATCCCGAAGAAGTCCGAAGATACGATATTTACCAGATTGCTGACAACAAGCGGAAGGGAGGCCGTATCCGAGATAAACCCGCTTGCCATAACGAAGGGGAGAATCATTCGTTCATCGAATCTTAAAGCCCGAACCATTGCCAAGACGATTGGGGTAAGAATCAGCGCAGCTCCATCATTGGCGAAAAATGCGGCTACGGCAGCGCCGAGTAAAATGACGTAAACGAACATCAGTGTGCCGTTGCCTTGCGCAAACCGGGCCATATGCAGGGCAGCCCACTCGAAAAAGCCGATCTCGTCCAAGATAAGGGAAATGAGAATCACGGCAACGAAGGCAAGCGTGGCATTCCAAACGATCTGCGTAACGTCCCAAACATCGTTAAAATGGACGACGCCGAAGATCAATGCGAGGATTGCGCCCCCGCAAGCAGACCAACCAATGTTGAGCCCTTTAGGCTGCCAGATGACGAAAACAAGCGTGACCAGAAAGAGAAGAGAAGCGATCGCTACCATAATTCCTCCACGTTAGTCGCAGCTTTGCCCTTTTAACGAATCTATTCGATCCTTCATCGAGGGCAGCTGAGCCAATATTTCTTTGATATAGGGCTTATCCTCCACATTCAGGGAATAATACACCCACTGCCGACGTTTGGTTTCGTTGATGAGACCGCCGGTTTTTAACTTTTTCAAATGCTGGCTCACATTCGGTTGCGTGGTCTCCAGCAGTGCGACGATGTCGCATACACAAAGTTCGCCTTCTCTAAGAAGCGTAAGAATCGTGAGTCTGCTTTTATCCGATAGAAGCTTTAGGGAATCCGACATCTCCTCGACATTCGTCATTAGAATTTCACGCCCTTCCTTGCAAAGTTCAACTCCTTCGTATTATACACACAGCCCCAAATATAAGTAAACAATAATATTAGTTGATACTTATCTTGAGGTTGTCGGGTTACAAGCTTGATGCTGCTGGAGCAAATGAATGACTTTTGATTTGATTTCATCTCTTGCTTTGCGAACATCTTGGATAGAAGGAGCCGCTTGGGCCAATGGGTCCGCTACATTCCACTGCTCATTGCGAATTCCAAAAGGCACGATGGGGCATTTCTCCTGAATATCTTCGCATAGCTTCACGATTACGGTAGCCGATAAGAATACTTTCATATCGATCCGTTTGGAGATCTGTTCAGACACATCCAGTCCGATTTCCCGCATTGCTTCTACCGTCAGTGGATGCAGCGGACTCGGATCAAGCCCGGCACTATCCGCGACGACACTCGGACTGCCATAATGTTTGGCAAATGCTTCAGCCATTTGACTGCGGCAGCGATTTTGACCGCATAAAAAGTAAATGCGTAAGTCTTTTTCCCTCGACACCTTATTTCCCCCTTAACTTATTTTCATTTCACTCTTCGATTATATAATCCATTTGTTATATTAGTGTTAAATGATATAAAATTCTCGCTATTGACAACGACAGCTACTGCGTGTTACTTTATAGCAGTAGTAAGTAATACATGTTACCAGTCATACAGAATAGCAGGGGGGTGTTGGTTATGGAAAACTTAACGGAAATGCTCAAAGGCGTGCTTGAGGGCTGTGTCCTTGACATGATAAGCCGCGAAGAGACCTACGGCTACGAAATTACGCGGCGGCTGAACGCCCTCGGCTTCACGGACGTTGTGGAAGGAACGGTGTACACCATCCTGATCCGGCTTGAAAAAAGCAAGCTGGTAGAGGTCGCTAAAAAGCCTTCCGACATGGGACCGCCGCGAAAGTTTTTCACGCTCAACGACGCGGGGCGCGAGGAGCTGCGGAGGTTCTGGGAAAAATGGGAGTTCGTAGCCTCAAAAATGAACGAGTTAAAGGAGAGAAAACCATGAATTTTTGGGAAAAGATCACCGGCAGCGACATGACTAAGGAAATGAAAGCTTTTGAATCGCGAGTCCAAAAGCTGCCGGCTGACTATCAAGCGGCATGGGAACAAATTAAAGCCAATCTTTGGCCCCGCTCGGATTTCACCGGTCGTAACCTCATGCCCATTCTGGATGGCGTGCTTGGCCTGCTTGAAGAGACGGCGGCGGACGGTCAGAGCGTCCAAGAGGTTTTGGGCGACGATATCAAAGGCTTCTGTTCAGCGCTGGCCGGAGAAGAAGGAGCCAAGTCTTATCGCGACAAGTGGCGCGAGCAGCTCAACCGTAATATCGCGAAAAAATTAGGCAAATAGGAGGATAAAAAAATGAGCTTACGAGACCTCATCGAAGGCAAAAAAGAGTGGCGGGCGCACATGGCGCGCGTCAAGGCGCTGCCACAAGATTATCAGATCGTGTATAAAGAGATTCAAAAATATCTCTTTAAGGTCGGCCCCGTTGAATTAACCGAGGGGACGGGGTTGCTCTCGGGGATCGTCGATCTTTTTGAAGAAGGCGCAGCCTCGGGAAGAAGCGTGCTCGAAGTGACGGGCAGAGACGTGGCGGCTTTCTGCGACGATCTCATCAAAGATTCAAAAACTTACACTGACCTCTATCAAGAATCCGTCGACCAAGAAGTGAACAAGGCCATGAAGAGGGTTACGGACAAAACAAAGAAAGGGGGAGATCCGGATGGTAAAAGCAATTGAAGTGAAAGGTCTGCGAAAGTCGTTCAAGGACACAGAAGTCCTAAAGGGCGTCGATTTTGAAGTGAAGCGAGGGGAGATCTTCGCCCTGCTCGGCTCCAACGGCGCGGGCAAGACGACGATGGTCAGAATTCTCTCCACGCTGCTCAAACAGGACGGAGGCACCGCCGCCGTAAACGGATTTGACGTCGCGTCAAAGCCCGAGAACGTGCGGCAAGCGATTAGCCTGACCGGACAATTTGCCGCCGTGGACGAGATGCTGACCGGACGGGAAAACCTTGTCATGATCGCCAAGCTGCGGCACCTTAAAAATCCGCGTCAGGCGGCGGATCACATGCTGACACGCTTCGGCCTGACAGGCGCCGCCGACCGCAAGCCGTCTTCGTATTCGGGCGGCATGCGCCGCAGGCTCGACATCGCTTTGAGCCTAGTGGGAAACCCGCAGATCATTTTCCTCGACGAGCCGACGACCGGGCTCGACCCCGAAGCGCGCATCGAGGTTTGGAAGATGGTCAAGGAGCTGGCGGACGGAGGCACGACGATCCTCCTGACCACGCAGTATTTGGAGGAAGCCGAGCAGCTTGCCGACCGAATCGCCATTTTGCACGAGGGCAGGATTATCGCAGGCGGCACGCTCGATGAGCTGAAAAAGCGGTTCCCGCCCGCAGAGGTACAGTATGTGGAAAAACAGCCGACATTGGAGGAGATCTTCCTCGCCATCGTCGGCAAAAAGGAGGAGAAGTAAAATGGAGACGGCAAAAAATCACTTTTTTAGCGATATGGGCGTTATGCTGGGTCGTTCCATGCGTCATATTTTCCGCAGCATGGACACCATTATTACCGTCTGCATCACTCCGATCGCGATGATGCTGCTGTTCGTCTATGTGTTCGGCGGCGCCATCCAGACCGGTACGGATAACTATGTGAACTACTTGCTGCCCGGCATCCTCCTTATGGCCATTGCCAGCGGGATATCTTATACGGCTTACCGCCTGTTTTTGGATAAGCAGCGAGGCATCATTGAACGGTTCCACTCCATGCCGATTGCGCGATCCGCCGTGCTGTGGGGGCACGTGCTGACCTCGGTCGTATCCAACGCCCTATCGGTTGTCGTCATCATTCTTGTCGCGCTCGCGATGGGCTTTCGTTCTTCGGCGGGGATCCTGCCATGGCTTGCCGTCGCCGGTATACTCGTGCTGTTTACGCTGGCATTAACCTGGGTCGCGGCGATTGCCGGACTGTCTGCAGCCTCCGTGGAAGGCGCAAGCGCGTTTTCCTATCCGCTGATCTTCCTGCCGTTTATCAGCTCGGCGTTCGTGCCGACCGAGTCGATGCCGCCGGTCGTCCGCGTCTTTGCCGAAAACCAGCCGGTGACCTCGATCGTAGAAACCATCCGAGCGCTGCTGTCCGATCAGCCTGTAGGCCATGATATCTGGATCGCGCTTGCGTGGTGCGTCGGAATTATGCTCGCAGCTTATATCTTTGCGATGCGCGCGTACAAACGCCATGCAGCTTAAAAACGGCGCACCCAAGCGAATCGAAGGATGAATCGGGCGTGAGAAATAGCAAGGAGAAAGTCGGCGCTGTCATTTAGAACTCCTTCTGAATGGGGCAGCCATTTTTATGCAACGATAATCAAATGATTATTTGACTGAATAGCGGCAGCGTGGTAAGTTGATTATATTCAAACGTATATTTGATTGTAGGAGGCATGAAATGAGGGATAGCTGCGAAATTTATTGCTATGACGAACGAAAAGTACAAAAAGTGCAGGCGGCGCTGCTGCAGCAAAATATTTCGGGTATGGCAAGGCTGTTTAAAGTACTGGGCGATGAGACCCGCATGAAGATTGCCTTTGCATTATGCGAGGAGGATGAATTGTGCGTCTGCGACGCGGCCAATATTATTGGCTCCTCGATGGCCACTGCTTCACATCATTTGCGCACATTAAAGCAGCTCGGGCTGGCTAAACACCGCAAGGAAGGAAAGATGGCATTTTATTCATTAGCAGACGATCTAGTTCGGCCATTCATTCAACTGGCTTCCGTCCACAGCAAGGGATTGGTGACCCATGCAGCAACATGAGGCTCAGAAACGCGTGTACCGCGTGCAAGGATTTACTTGTACGAACTGCTCAGCGAAATTCGAAAAAAACGTCAAGAGCCTGCCGGGAGTCACGGATGCGCAGGTCAACTTCGGAGCTTCCAAAATCACCGTATTTGGGAACACGACTGTCGGAGAGCTAGAGAAGGCTGGGGCGTTTGAAAACTTAAAATTAACACCGGACAAACAGAGGATTGCGGAAAATAAAAAACCCTTTTGGAAAAAGAATTGGAACGTATTCGTTTCCGTGTTAGGGATGGCTGCAGGTTATTTACTTGCTTCGACTAACGGGGAAGAAAGCTTGTTCTCTGCCTTAGCTTTTGCCGCATCCATTCTAGTCGGTGGTTATGGGCTATTTGTTAAGGGGATTAACAATCTGCTTCGATTCCAGTTTGACATGAACACTTTAATGACCGTGGCCATCATAGGCGCCGCCGCAATTGGCGAGTGGGGCGAGGGGGCCGTCGTGGTCGTTCTATTTGCAATCAGCGAGGCGCTCGAACGCTATTCCATGCAAAAAGCTCGCCAATCTATCCGATCCCTTATGGATATCGCTCCTAAAGAAGCCCTGATCAAGCGCGGGGCTGCTGAATGGACGGTCGATGTGGACCAAATCCAAGTGGGCGACGTGATGGTCGTCAAGCCGGGACAGAAGCTAGCGATGGACGGCGTAATCGTTAAAGGCACGTCCGCGCTTAATCAAGCTGCGATTACAGGCGAGTCTGTACCCGTTACGAAAACCGTCGATGACGAAGTGTTTGCCGGAACGCTTAACGAGGAAGGCTTACTCGAAGTCAGAGTGACAAAACGGGTTGAAGATACGACGTTATCCAAGATCATTCATCTTGTCGAGGAAGCGCAGGCTGAACGGGCACCCTCACAGGCATTTGTAGATCGATTCGCCAAGTATTATACTCCTGCGATTATGGCGATCGCGATAAGCATGGCCATATTCCCGCCTTTGTTTGGCGCTGACTGGGGAGATTGGATCTATCGCGGACTGTCGCTGCTTGTCGTCGGTTGCCCTTGCGCCTTGGTCATATCGACCCCCATTTCCATCGTTACCGCAATTGGAAATGCCGCCAAGAACGGCGTGCTTATCAAAGGCGGAATTCATCTGGAAGAGGCCGGTCGGATTACTGCGGCAGCCTTCGATAAAACGGGCACGCTAACCAAAGGAGTTCCCGAAGTGACGGATTTCGCCGTATTTGGCGGCCGA
This sequence comes from Cohnella hongkongensis, assembly GCF_042654645.1. Lineage (NCBI taxonomy): Bacteria > Bacillati > Bacillota > Bacilli > Caryophanales > Paenibacillaceae > Cohnella > Cohnella hongkongensis. The sequence goes on from NZ_JBHSEP010000003.1 coordinate 115,539, forward strand.
GGAGAAAGCGAGCTGCTTTCGATTGCGGCCGCCATTGAAAAAGGGTCGCAGCATCCACTGGCATCCGCCGTAGTGCGTAAAGCGGAACAAATAGGCGCAGATCTCTCCCTGGCAGTAGATGACTTCCAATCCCTAACTGGCAAAGGGGTAAAGGCTTCGGTTAACGGTCAGCCCTATTTCATCGGGAGTCCGAATCTGTTCAAGGAACTGCAAGCGGACATCCCTGAAACGATAAGCGAACAGATTTTAAAACTTCAAACTCAAGGAAAAACGGTCATCGTATTCGGAACGGAATACGAAGTCCTTGCCTTAATCGCGGTGGCTGATGCTGTACGCCCTTCGGCGAAGGCCGTCATCGAAGAGCTTCATTCCATCGGAGTTCAGAAGACGATTATGCTTACGGGCGATAACCAAGCCACTGCCAATGCCATCGGCAAGCCATTAGGAATCGAAGTAAAAGCCGAGCTGCTCCCGCAGCATAAACTCGCGTACATTAAACAACTTAGACAGAGCTATTCAAGTGTCGCCATGGTTGGGGACGGAGTCAATGACGCACCTGCGCTGGCGGCTTCCAGCGTGGGAATCGCTATGGGAGGGGCAGGCACCGACACGGCTTTAGAAACAGCCGATATCGCTTTAATGGCAGACGATTTGCGTAAGCTGCCTTACACGATCAAACTAAGCAAGAAGACTCTAGCGGTCATCAAGCAAAACGTTGCTTTTTCATTAGGGATCAAGCTTCTTGCTCTAATCCTAATCGTGCCAGGATGGCTGACTCTCTGGCTTGCGATTTTAGCGGACATGGGAGCAACGCTCATCGTCACTTTCAATAGCTTGCGACTACTAAAAGTGAAAAAAGAACTTTAGTCACAAACACGGCTGCTTCCAAAAAAGCAGCCGTCAGGCGTTACGAAGGCCTTGCGTCTGACTCCCCAGTGAGGTATATTCTTTTTATATTGACATTACAGTAGGTCAAAAAAAGGAGGAGCCCATGTCCCCGCGTACCAAAGAACAGAATGACGCGATCCGCGAGAAGCGGATGAATCAAATTATGCAGGCGGCTGCGGAAGTGTATTTGGAGAAAGGCATTCAATTGGAAATCCGCGATGTTGCGGTCCAGGCAGAGCTTGGTTACGGAACCGTGTATCATTACTACAAAAACAAGCACATGCTGTTGGAGGATTTGCTGTGGGACGCCCTGAACCGGGCGGAGTCGACCGTGCAGCGCGCTTGGACGGGGGAAGGCGGCGGCTTGCATCAAGCGGAGTCGTTCTCCAGACGGCTCTTGCAGACGTGCATCCAGGATCCTTCCGTCTTTATTTTGCTTAAGACGGTAGCGGACAATTTTCATCACTTCCCGGGAAACCGGTTCAGCAAGCTGTTCGCCGATTTTCAGCAACGAATCTACTTGCCGTTTGTGGAAATGGTTCGTGAAGGAGTCGATTCCGAGTCGCCGGAAAAAACGGCCCGTTTGATTTTTGGGTCGCTAGTCGGCTGCACCGCATTGAACATCCACCACCATATGCGCAACGAGACGGATGTGGAAGGAATCGTCGATCTGATTTTTTCAGGCATACCGCATAGGAGAGGAGAACGGAATGGTCACGCTGAAGTCGAGAGCTGAGATTGAAGAAATGAGGAAAGCCGGCCGAATTGTCGCTGCTTTTCATCAAGCCATCTCAAGGATGATCCGGCCGGGCGTCACCACGCTCGATATCGAGTCGTTCGCGGTGCGATTCCTGAAGGAGAACGGCGCCAAGCCTTATATGAAAGGCTACAAAGGCTATCCCTTTGCGACATGCGCGTCGGTCAACGACGTTATTGCGCATGGATTTCCGAGTCGGAAGCCGCTTAAAGAAGGCGACATCGTCACCATCGACATCGCGGCGGAGGCGGAGGGCTGGGTTGGCGATTCAGCCTGGTGCTATGCGGTCGGCGAAGTGCCGGAAGAAGCCCGCCATCTGATGCGGGTCACGAAGGAATGCTTATATCTTGGCATCGAAAAAGCGGTCGTCGGCAACCGGATCGGCGATGTGATGCATGCGCTTCAAACCCATGCCGAGCGAAACGGCTTCTCGGTGGTACGGGATCTGCTCGGTCATGGTGTCGGAAGGAAGATGCACGAGGAGCCTAATTATCCCCATGTCGGGAATCCGGGCAAAGGGTTCCGATTGAAGGAAGGGATGGTGTTTACGATCGAGCCGATGCTTAATGCCGGAACAGCGTTCATGACGATCGATGCCGACGGATGGACGGCCAGAACCGCCGACGGCTCGCTTTCCGCACAATTCGAGCATACGATCGCCATAACTGCGGATGGCCCGATGATCTTGACCGCACAAAGCTGAGCAGGATGGTTAGTGATCCGCCGCCTGATCCTCTCGTGGGCCTTGATCGATTTGACGGTTTCCTACGGGTTACTATCGCACGCCAAAGTGCCTACTTTCCGAATCGGGCGTCCCCCTTTACAATGGGGCTTATAACCCAACCCGATCTTAAGGAGAGTGCAGCAATGGAACTTCAATTGGCATTGGATCTCGTCGACATTCCCGGCGCGAAGCAACTGGTCGCAGAAGTGGCGGAGCATATCGATATTGTGGAAATCGGAACGCCTGTAGTCATTAACGAAGGGCTAAGAGCCGTTAAGGAAATCAAGGAATCGTTCCCTGAGCTTCGCGTACTTGCCGACTTGAAAATTATGGACGCGGGCGGATATGAGGTCATGAAGGCTTCCGAAGCCGGAGCGGACATTATCACCGTGCTCGGCGTATCCGACGACTCGACGATTAAGGGCGCTTTAGCCGAAGCGAGGAAACATGGGAAGAAGATCATGGTGGACATGATCAACGTTAAAGATATCGAAGGTCGGGCGAGAGAGATCGACGCGTTCGGAGTGGATTACATTTGTGTTCATTCCGGCTACGATCATCAAGCGGACGGGAAAAACTCCTTCGAGGAGCTGGCGGCGATTAAACGCGTCGTGAAGCAAGCCAAAACGGCGATCGCTGGCGGGATCAAATTAAGCACGCTTCCGGAGGTCATCAGCGCGAAACCGGATTTGGTCATCGTAGGCGGAGGAATTACCGGTCAAGCGGATAAAAAATCGACTGCCGCCGAAATGAAAAGACTGGTTAGCGGAGTCTAGCCGTGATCGACGCCAAAAGAATCGCAAACGAGGTTGCGCAGTCCGTTTCTTTGATCTCCGAAGCGGAGTCGGACAGATTGATTGCCATCATCGGCCAATCGAGGAAAATCTTCCTGGCAGGTGCCGGAAGATCGGGATTAATGGGCAAAGCGTTCGCAATGCGTCTTATGCACCTCGGCATCGAAACGTATGTCGTCGGGGAGACGATTACGCCAGCCATCGCCGAAGGGGACTTGCTGGTTATCGGTTCCGGCTCGGGAGAGACGAAAAGCCTCGTGTCGATGGCACAGAAGGCGAGAAGCGTCGGCGCAGCTTTGGCCGTCGTCACGATCCATCCCGAATCTACATTGGGGTCGCTGGCGGACGTTGCGGTTAGGCTGCCCGGAACGCCTAAGGACAAAGCCGGAGCCGATTATGGCACGATACAACCGATGGCTTCCCTTTTTGAACAGACGCTGCTCTTATTTTACGACTCGATCGTACTCCGTTTGATGGACAAGCAGCGGTCCGATTCGGGCCGCATGTTTCTCAATCATGCCAATCTGGAGTAAAATAGGGTAGAATAGAAGTCTGACATGAGTCTGAACGATGTCCTCACCGCATGCGGTGGGGACTTTCGTACTTGGATCCCGATTTTGCGAAAGTTGTTTGGAAAGCCGCTGCAATGCTTCTCAAGTTGACCGCAAAATGAACCGCTTCATTGCCGCCTATGCGAACGGATTTTTCCGGCGCAGAAGTTGACACCAAGCAAAAAGTAAAGTAACCTTTACGTAAAGTTGCTTTTACATAGAGGTGAGGGGTTGGATGGAACATCGTATCAAAGTTCTAAGAGCATCTTTTGGGCTAACGCAGGAACAGCTGTCCGAGCGAGTTGGCGTTTCGAGACAGACGATCATATCCATAGAGAATGGTCGATATAATCCATCCTTAGAATTGGCTTATAAAATTGCGAAAGTGTTTGGTTGCTACATTGAAGAGGTATTTATTTTTGACAAGGGGGAGTGAGTCATGATGAGTTTGGATCAAGTGGGAGTCTTGCTGATAATACTGCTCAGCATTTCTGTGGGATTTCTCGGGTTGCGGTGGGGTCTCAAGCAAGCAGCGCGCCAGAGGGGACTTGATGAAAGATTTCAAATGATTTCAAGTAAATCTCAAGCAGCCGCATGGAAAATTACGCTGGCAGTCATCTATATCTTATTCACCATACTGGTATGCGGCGCGAAAATGTCTGCAGCTCCCGTCCTGGGGATTGTATTGTTCGTTCATCTGATAGGATGGGCGTTCTCGACGGTGTATTACAATATTAAGCTATAGGAAAATCGAGGGGCGGAATAGAACATTTTGATGCGCCAAAGTCCTTTTAATCTCACAGAATTACGCATTTCGGCTTGAAGCATAATCCCCCTGATCTAATGGTGATATAATGAAACCACCATAGGCTAGGGGGATTTTTGCATGCTGAAATGGCTGGAATTTTTAATTCCCCATAAACTCAAGTACCGGCTGTTTGCCGTTTTTGTCCTCGTGATTTTACTGCCTTTCAGCATTTTGAACATATACAATTACCAGAAAATCGAGACGCTTGTTCAGAACAAGATCAGCGAGCAGAGCCACGAGCAGCTAGATAACCTGCGCCGTTCGCTGGAGGATCAGCTGAGCATCGCATTTAAGACGCTCATTTTTCTCGAGCAGGATTTGGACGTGCGCGAGATTTTGCGTGACCCTGGGGAACGAACGGTACTCGAAAATAAAGAGATCATCGAGAACAAGTTCAAAAATTTGAATAACAGCTTCTTTCTCTACAATCCTTCCGTATATTTTACGCTGCTAGACGCTGAGGGCCATGTATACACGTCCTATCAGCCGAGGGTGAAGATCGATTATGACCAGATTGCAGCGACGCCGTCGTTCGTTTCGATACGGGAAACCGGCGCCACGTATTTCTGGGTGCCGGACGATGAGAATTACGTATCGCGTGATATTTCGAGAAGCCCGACGCTGCTCTCCCTGTATTCGGGGCTGAGGGATAACCGGAACCGGACGTACGGATGGGCGAGGGTGAGCATCGATTTCTCCTTCTGGTTCCATTCGGTGCTGCAGAAGCCGGCCAGCGATCAGGCTTATTTTATCGTCTCCCGCAAGGGCGACGTCATCGCGAGATCCTCGGAAGGCGCGGCGTTGACGCCGGAGGCTGTCAAGCAAGTGACGCAGGCGCCGGCTAATGGCTACTGGACAGACAATACGAACAACGCGCTTGTCAATTACAGCTATTTGCCTTCGCTCGACTGGTACATGGTGAATCAGATCCCGATTAGCGTCTTATTTAAGGAAATCGAGAGCTTGAAGCAGCAATACTTCGTGACGTTCTATATGATAACGGGGGCTTTTATCGTGGTGGCGTTTATGATCGCCTACGCCTTCACGAGACCGCTGTCCCATATGCAGGCTAAGATGAAGGAAGCGGTACGCAAGGATTTAAGAATCCGTTTGCCGGAAAAAAAATATAAAGGCGAAGTGCTCGAGCTGACGCGAACGTTCAACCAGATGATGGTCGACATGAGCGGGTTGATTCATCGGCTGAAGGCGGAGGAGCGGCAGCGGGACGCCGTACACTTCCAAATGCTGCTTGCCCAGGTGAATCCGCATTTTCTGCTGAATACGCTGAACACGATGAAATGGATCGGACTGCGCAGCCAAAACCAAGAGATCGTCGAAATCTGCCTGTCGCTGGGCAAGCTGCTGGAGACAAGCCTGAACTCCGACGTCGATCTGATTCATCTGCGCGAGGAAATCGAGCTGACGAAAGCGTTCGTCTACATTCAGCAAGTGAGGTACAGCAACATCTTCGAGGTGGAATTCAGCTACGAGGAGGATATCCAGTTCGCGCTTGTACCGAAGCTTAGCCTGCAGCCGCTTGTGGACAATGCGATTCGTCACGGCATCGCGCCGATGGGCGGCGGGGGCCGGATCAGTATCCGAATGGGCCTGTCCGGCTCGGATCAGCATCAGCTGGTGCTGGAGGTTGAAGATAACGGCATTGGCGTGGAGCAGTCATTGCTGACCCGGAAGACTAGCCGCAAGAGGCCGGGAATCGGGCTGGAAAACATCAAGGAGCGGCTCAGACTGCTATTCAAGGAACAGGCCGCGCTTGAGAGGGTGCCGCTTGCTCAAGGCACACGGTTCCGGATGACGATGCCGTTTCTATTGTCAGAGCCATACGACGATCGTGCCCATTCGCTGCAGCAGCTTGAAGACGAAAGTGAGGGATGACCTATGTGGAAGGTTTTGCTTGTTGAAGACGAGACGTTCGTCCGGGAATCCGTGAAGGAGATCATTCGCTGGGAGGATATGGGCTTTATACTGACAGGGGAAGCGAGCAACGGTGAAGACGCGCTCGAGATGATCCGCAGGGATCCGCCCGACCTGGTCTTATGCGATATCGTCATGCCGAAAATGGACGGCCTTCATCTGCTCAAGGAGACGAGGCGCGCCGGTATCGCCTCCAAATTTGTAATGCTGACATGCATTGGCGATTTCGAATCGATGCGGCAGGCGATGGAGTTTGGGGCCTCCAACTACATCTTGAAGCTGTCGATGAGCGTCAAGGATCTGAGGGAGACGCTGGCGAAGATCAGCGCGGAGTTAAGCGCCGCGAAACCGGCCCTGTCCGCAGAGCAAGGAACGGCCGTCGGGCTGCGGAAGCAGGAGGAGCGGGGGTCCGCGATCCACAACATTACCCATCCCGAGTTGAAGAAGATCATTCAATATATCGAGCAGCATTACGACCAGGAGATTACGCTGGCTTCCCTGGCGCGCCATGTCATGATGGGCGAGAATTACGTCAGCGCATTATTCAAAAAGAAAACCGGCGAGACGCTTATTCATTATTTGCACCGCATCCGCATTGAGAAGGCGATAGAGTACTTGCGCACCACCGACCTGCCGGTCAATCAGATCGGCCAGAACGTCGGATTCATGAACGATAACTATTTTATTAAAATTTTCAAAAGGATAACAGGGACGACGCCAAGCCAATACCGGCTTACGAGATAGAACGATTTGGTTCGCGGCGGCATCGGCAGCGCTTACAAATTGCGAAGTTCTATTCCATCCAATACATGATTTTGTTACTTATAACCCACCCTCCGAACTTGCTATCCTTGATTTGCATTACCATAACAAGACATTCAAGGAGGTCGTAAGCGAATGAGAAAGAAACGGTGGTTCACAGGCCTGGCATCGCTTGTGCTCGTCACGGGCGTTCTGGCAGGCTGTTCGGGTAACGGCAACGGCAACGCTAATGCGAGTCCGGAGGGATCGCTGCCCGCAAGCGCGCCGGCATCGTCCGGGGATCCAGTCAAATTGACGATGTGGGGAGGCGTTCCGCCGGAATCCGGACCGCAGGCTGTTGTCGACGCATGGAACGCGGAGCATCCCGATATTCAAGTGGAATATGTCCGATTCGTTAATGATGATGAAGGCAACCTGAAGCTGGACACGGCCATGATGACGGGCCAGAACGTTGACTTGTTCGTCAATTATACGATTTCCCAGGTGTCCAAAAGGGTAGAAGCCGGTCTGGCGCTCGACCTGGGCAAGTTCACGGACTACAATATCGACGAGAAGATGGGGCCCGACGCCCAAAATTTTCAGATCGACGGCAAGTACTACGGCGTGCCGACGACAAAAAGTCCGTTCTTCGTCGCGCTAAACAAGAATGCACTTGATGCGGCGGGTCTCGAGGTGCCGAAGGACTGGACATGGGACGAGCTGCGCGAATATGCGAAGCAGCTGAAGCAAGACGGAGGCTACGGCTTTATCCAGCATACGGAGCCGTATGTCGATCCGATCGATTCGGTCCTGGCGAAGGAAGGCTATACGAAGGCGGACGGCACGTCCAACCTGGATCATCCGCTCGTGAAAAAATGGCTGGAGACGCTGAACGCCATGATGACGGAAGACAAATCGACGCCGCCGCTCGGCGAGCAGCTCACGTCCAAGATGCCGGTCGAGCAGGAGTTCTTAAGCGGCAAAGCGCCGATGCTTAATATTGGCGCATGGCTGCTGCGCAGCTCGAACAACTTCACGGACTTCCCGCGCGATTTCAAAATCGCCTTCGCGCCGGTGCCTCGCCTCGCCGACAACGCGGCTGATTTCGTCACTCGCGGCGGACTCGGCGACTATATCTCGATCAATACGAAATCGAAGCATCAGGATGCCGCCTGGGAGTTCTTGAAATGGTATGCCGACGGCGGTATGGCGCCGATGGCCGCCGGCGGACGGCTGCCTGCGTCGAAGGACGCGGATCAGGATGCGGCGCTGGACAGCTTGCTCGGCGACAAGGCGGATACGTATGATGTCGACTCCTTGATGTACGTCATGTTTAACAACCCGGCTCCAACTTATGTCAGAAGCCTGCCTCAAGAAGTGATGGATGCGCGCGCTCAGGAATATGAGAAGTATTTCCTCGGCACGCAGTCCGTTGACGATACGATCGCCGCTATGGTGAAGCGCCATAACGAATATATCGCGCAAAACCAATAGGGAGATTGCCCGGCAGCAGGAGGGGACGGCCGTATTTGCGGCTGTCCTCTTTTCATAGGGAGGGGAAGCCAGCCATGATTTACCGACAGATGGAACTGCATAACGTAGAGGAATTAGTGCCGGTAGAAGGGCGGCCGGGCTTGCTTCTGCAGCGTGTGCCCGAATCGGTGCGAGCGGGCCTCGGGGAGCTCGGAAGTCAGCAAATTCGCCGCGCGGCGGCTGTAGAAATCCGGTTCTGCGCTCCGGCAGGAAGCGATTCGTCCGTCACGCTTGCCAGCTATGGCGGTACCAGTACCGTTCAAGTATACTACGGCGATTACTGGCTAGAAGATCATGAGCTAGGAGAGGAGCCGAAGCGGATTGCGGTTAAGGAGCCCGAACCGGGCTTTCAGTTTCAATACCCGTGGAAGGAACAGGTGCCGAGACTGTCATACGGTCCGGTGTGGCGGCTCGTCCTTCAAGGCTTTGAAGTGCATTTGCTGGATAGAAGCGGAGAAGGTCTTCGACCGCCGGAGGCGAAGGAGAAGCCGGCGTTAACCTATCTCGCATACGGCACATCGATCACGTTCGGCATTTCGGCGGCTACGCCGGACATGACCTACGTGGGCCAGACGGCATGGCGGCTCGGGCTCGATACGATCAATCTCGGAATGCCGGGATCCGCATATTGCGAGACGGCGATTGCGGAGCATATCGCAGGCCGAAATGACTGGGATATTGCGTCGTTATGCATCTCCGTCAATATGCTGAATCAGGGCGTAACGGTGCGCGAGTTCGCGGAGAAGGCGGAAGCGATGGTTCGGAGGATCGCGTCCGCGCATCCCAGCAAGCCGCTGGTATGCATCAGCTTGTTCCCGAGCTTCGCGGACCTCGGCTGGACGTGGCCGGGACGCGACGTGCAAGCCAGCAGCGAGGAGTACCGCCGGACGCTGAAGCGGATCGCCGAAGGAAGCGGCTATCCGAACGTTCACTATGCGGACGGCCGCGAACTGTTGGACGACTGGCGCGGCTTATCCCATGATCTGCTCCATCCCGGCAACGCCGGCATGATCCGGATCGGCGAGCGACTGGCCCGGTTTATGCGCCCGCTTGTCGGCGAATAGAACATTTTGATGTATGCGATCGTCGAGACCGCCCTTCCGGGGCGGTTTTTTGCGTAAAAACGTGGGATTAATCCGGTAAGAATGTTCATTACCGATTCAAGGGGCTGTTGCTACACTTTACGTATTCCATGAAGAAACGAGGAACAGACGCATGACTAACAACTGGATGAAAAGACAACGGCTGCTCGGCTACATTTTTATTGGCCCCAGTATGCTCGGGATCCTGCTATTTTTTCTGATTCCGGCGTTGTATTCGTTCGGGCTCATGTTTACGAATTATAAGTTCATGAATCCGAACGTCGAGTTTGTCGGTCTGGACAACATCATCCGCTTGTTCAAAGACCCGATGTTCTACTTGTCGCTGAAAAATACGGCCGTGTTCCTGCTCGCCGTACCTGTATCGATCGCGCTTGGTTTTGTCGTGGCGGTCGTGCTTAACCAGAAAGTTTATCTCAAAAAGCTGCTGCGCGGCCTCTACTTTATGCCGTACATTACGAGCGGCGTCGCCGTTGCGTTTGTCTGGATGCTTCTGTTCCATCCAACGCAAGGACCGATTAACGGTCTGCTGCACAGTATCGGAATTGACCATCCGCCCGGCTGGCTGTCCACGACAACGTCGTCGATGTTCGCGATCGATATCATCTGGGTTTGGTTCCTGCTCGGCTACAACATGATCATTTACCTGGCCGCGCTGCAGGAGGTATCGCCGGAGCTGCTGGAGGCCGCTACAATCGACGGGGCAAAGCGCGGGCAGATTTTGCGCAGCATCATTTGGCCGCTCGTCAGTCCGACAACATTCCTGCTGCTGATCACCGGACTGATTATGACGATCAAGACGTTCGGCATCATCCAGGCGATCACGAATGGCGGACCGGGCAACAGTACGACGATACTGTCGCTCTACGTCTATCAGAACGCCTTCCGCTACTATGATATGGGATACGCGTCGACGCTTTCTTGGGCGCTGTTCATCGTGATCCTGCTCATAACGCTGGTTCAATGGATCGGTCAGAAACGCTGGGTTCACTACTAAGACGCAGAGAGAGGAAGACACAGACGATGGAAATTAAACAAAGGCTGTCCTCGGACGCGCCGAAGCGGCTGGGCTTAACGCTCCTTATGCTGCTGCTGGCGATCCTGATGGTCATTCCGTTCCTATGGATGATCAGCACATCGCTCAAAACCCCGGCGCAGGTGTTCGAATATCCCATCCGGTGGATTCCTGCCAATCCGACCTGGGAGCATCATATAAAGGTGTGGACAGGCCCGAAAAGCTTCGGCGTCTACTACTGGAATTCGCTCAAGATTTCGATCATCGGCATGGCCGGCGCGACCTTCCTGTCCGCCTTCGCCGCCTACGGCTTCGCGCGCATCCAATTTAAAGGACGCAACGCGTTGTTTATGCTGTACCTTTCCATGATGATGGTGCCGCCTCAGGTGCTGTTCGTGCCGAAGTTCCTCATGTTCGAATGGGCAGGCATTTATAACACGCATTTGGCGCTGATTCTGCCCGGATTATTTACGATATTCGGGGTATTCATGCTCCGTCAGTTTTTTTTAACCATCCCGAACGAAATTACCGAATCGGCGTTCATCGACGGCGCGGGACACTTCCGAATCTTTTTCCGGCTCATCCTGCCGCTGGCGAAGCCGGCGCTCGCTACGCTAGCGATCATCGACTTCTCGTGGCAGTGGAATGATTACGAGAACGCCCTCGTCTTCCTGATTGACGAAAAGCTGTACACCGTTCCGCTCGGTCTGCAAAATTTTATTTTAGAGAACACGGTTGATTACAACGGAATGATGGCCGCAGCGTCAGCGGGCATTCTGCCGATGATTGCGGTATTTGCGATCGGGCAGCGTTACATTATTCAAGGCATAACCAATTCAGCGGTGAAGGGATAAGGTGAGAAGGATGCGCAGCGAAATGGTGTGGTCGGATGTTACGGTCGTCGGCGGAGGCTTGGCTGGCGTGTGTGCGGCGGTGGCGGCGGCAAGGCTCGGCCGGAAGGTTGCGCTAGTGACGAATCGTCCCGTCCTCGGCGGCAATTCCAGCAGCGAGGTTCGCGTCTGGGTGTGCGGGGCGACGGCCCATGGCACGAACCGATATGCTCGGGAGACGGGCATTATGGGCGAAATGTTCGTGGAGAACCAATTCCGCAATCCGGAAGGCAATCCGTATTTATGGGACTTGGTCGTGATGGAGACGGTGAAGGCTGAGCCGAATATTCAATTGTTCCTGAATACCGACGTTCACGAGGTGGAGGCGGTCGGCGGAGAGGACAACCGGAGCATCCGCTCGGTGACAGGCTGGATGATGGGCTCCGAGCGCCGGATCCGCTACGAAAGCTCGTATTTCCTTGATTGCACCGGCGACGGATTGATCGGATTCCTTGCGGGTGCGCGCTATCGGATTGGCCGTGAGGCGGCGCGCGAATACGGCGAAGCATGGGCGCCGGACGTCGCGGACGACATTACGCTTGGCAGCACGCTGCTTTTTTATACGAAGGACGCGGGCCGTCCGGTTAAGTTTGTGCCGCCAAGCTTCGCCAAGGAGATTACGCAGACGCCGATTCCGGTGAATCGGGTCATTCGCAGCGGAGACTCCGGCTGTCATTATTGGTGGATCGAATGGGGCGGCGAGCTCGATACCGTGCATGACAACGAGCGAATCCGCGACGAGCTGTGGTCGGTCATTTACGGGATTTGGGATTATATTAAAAACTCCGGGCAATTCGACGCGGATCATATGACGCTGGAATGGGTCGGTTCGATTCCCGGCAAGCGCGAGTACCGCCGGTTTATCGGAGACTATGTGCTGAACCAAAACGATGTCATCGAGCAGCGGCAGTTCGACGATCGAATCGCCTTCGGCGGCTGGTCGATCGATCTGCATCCGCCGCAGGGGATGTACGCGACGGAGAGCGGCTCCAAGCATATGCATGCGGACGGCATCTACCATATCCCCTATCGCTCGCTCTACTCGGCGAACGTGACGAATCTGTTGTTCGCGGGACGAAACATCAGCGCGACGCACGTCGCCTTCGGAACGACGCGCGTGATGGCCACCTGTGCGGTGATGGGAGAAGCGGCGGGAACGGCTGCGGCGCTTTGCGTGGAGAAGGGCGTGACGCCGCGCAGTCTGTACGAGCGCGAGATGGGCGCGCTTCAGCAGACGCTGCTGCGGCAGGACGCTTCGGTCATCGGGATCGCGAACGAGGATGCGAAGGATCTGGCGCGCCGGGCGAAGGTGTCGGCGTCGTCTGCGCGCACAAAAATCGCAGTGGAGGAGAGCCGCGGGCAGCATCCCCTCACGCATGACGCGGGTATCCTGTTTCCGGTCGAACCTTCCCTGCAAGGATTGGAGCTGCTCGTTGACGCTTCCGAGGACACGACGCTGACGGTGGAGCTGTGGGACACGGGACTCGCGGAAAATTATGTGCCGCGCTCGCCCGTTGCGAGCGCAAAGGTTGAAGTGCCTGCCGGCGCAGGCTTGTGGGTTCCCGTGAGCGGTCTGGACTGGGAGCCGGATCGCGCCTGTAATGCGTTTGTCATTATTCGCGCGAATGAGAAGATTGCTCTGCATCTGTCGGACGAACCGCTGACCGGCGTGCTGTCTTTCGAGAGGGGAGCGGCACCGCACGCCGTGGCGGAGCTGGAGGATCACGACGCATCGCAGCCGATCGTCGACTGGAGCATGAAGAAGCTCGTGCGCCGTCCGTTCTGTTTCCGTATAGGGTCAGCGACCGGCGCATATTCGCCCCAGAAGGCAGTTGGCGGCTACAAGCGCCCGTATGGCGGCCCGAACCTGTGGGCGTCCGAACGGATGGTTGCAGGCGCGGAGCAATGGCTTGAGCTCGGTTGGGACAGCGCTGTCGCGGCCCGCGAAATCATCGTGACATGGAACGACGACGTGAACGAAGATCTGATCAATCTTCACCATCACCGCACGCCTTTCGACGTGATCCCCGAGCTCGTGAAGCATTACCGTCTAGAGGCACGTATGGGCGGAGCTTGGACGAGCCTGTCCGAAGTGCGCGACAACCGGCGCCGTACGAACCGGTTTCGGTTCGACCAGCCTGTTGCCGCAGACGCTCTTCGCATCGTCATCCTGGAAACAAACGGCGCTCCGTGTGCGGAGCTGGTGGAAGTGCGAGTGTATGAGTAACAGAGCGGGGGAAGCAAGTTCCTTTCAGAAAGAGCTGCCGGGCGGCAGCTCTTTTGAGGATGGCACGTTCCGTGCGGCGGCCGCTCCATGGATGAAGAGATTGTTCTATTAGCTCATGAAAATGTAAGATCTCGCCAATGGATCGGTAATTTCGTTCTATGTAATGAGGGATATTGTTCATCGTTTACCCGCATTCGGGTGTCTATAATGAAAGAGCAGCTGCATGCAATTAGGAAACTAAAGGCTTCTATATAACTTCCGAAAGGACCATTCCGTAACGGTGGAAAAGGCGATCTTCTTCCGGTCTTTCGGGATCAAAAATGTAAGCGTTTTTTTGGCGCTAACAAATGAAACGGAGGGAATAAGATTGATACGACCAACGGCAATGTGCAGGTATATCATCTTATTTTTAGGTCTGGCCGTCGTCTGGGCGGGGCTCCCGACCTTAGGGAAGGTTCATGCGGCAGACCTTGGCGACGAGTATGACGGGCTGAGGCAGCGGTGGTACGAGATGCTGACAGGCGGGAATTACGACCCCGCCGATCCGGATATCGCAAGCGCAATTCTGGCTATCACGAACAAAGCGCAGTCGAACTGGGAGACAATAAGCGCCGGACCGGGCAGCAGAACGTATCTGTGGAGCGATCTCGCGAACGGGGCGACGAACCCGACGCATATTCGTCTGTCGTATCTCAGGCTGTACGAGATGGCGCTTGCTTACCGGACGAACGGTTCTTCCTTGGAGGGCAACAGCGCGATCAGGGACAGCGTGCTGGACGGACTTCAATTCCTGAACGAAACGTATTACAACAACACCGTTACGCCGTACGGCAACTGGTGGGAGTGGCAGATCGGAGCGCCGCTAGCGCTGAACGATACCGTCGTGCTGTTGTACGACGAATTGCCGTCTTCGGCAGTCTCAACGTACATGGACGCCATCAAGCATTTTGTAGCCGGTCCGAGAGATACCGGAGCGAACCGGGTATGGTCGTGTGCGGTGGCGGTGGGCAGGGGAATCCTGACCAAGGACGGTGCAACGATTAAGCGGGGCGTCGACGGTCTGAGTCCGGTATTCGACTATGTGACATCGGGGGACGGATTTTACGAGGACGGCTCCTTCATCCAGCATGAGAAATTCGCGTATAACGGATCGTATGGCTTAAGCTTGATCGAAAACTTGAGCACGGTGCTCTATTTCGTTACTGGCTCCAGCTGGGACGTTACCGATCCCGATGCTGCCAACGCTTATCGATGGGTGGACGACTCGTTTATCCCGTTCGTGTACAAGGGCGCGTTAATGGATATGGTGCGGGGGAGGGACATCTCCGTATTTAGCCGGGAGGACCACGAGACGGGCCACCGAATGGCCGCGGCATTGCTTCGAATGGCGCAGTCCGCCGAACCCGCGGATGCCGCTCGTTACAAAAGCGTGATCAAATATTGGCTCCTAAACGATACCAGCCATAACTTCTACGAAGGGCTGTCCCTCGACTTTATACGGCAGGCCAAAGCCATGTTAAACGATTCTACAATCACGCCTGCGCCGGAACCGATTGCCTCCAAGCTCTATCCGGCGATGGACCGGGCGCTTCACCTGCGGCCAGGCTTCGGAGTGGGCGTCAGTATGTTTTCCAAGCGGATCGCCAACTACGAAACGACGAACGGCCAGAATCTGAAGGGATGGTATACGGGGGCGGGCATGACCTATCTGTATAACGGAGACTCCGATCAGTACGGAGGCAACTTTTGGCCGACGGTCAATTCGTACCGACTTCCGGGAACGACGGCCGTCGCAGGCAAAACCATGCTGGCCGAGTCGTTGAACCATCAGACGTGGGTCGGCGGCACAAGCCTTGGGGACGAATATAGCGTCGTCGGCATGTCGTTTGAGCATGTAGACGCGGATATCACGGCGGACATGAGCGCGAAGAAATCCTGGTTCATGTTCGACGACGAGGTTGTGGCGCTGGGAACCGGCATCACCTCTACGTACCCGTCGAACGACGTGGAGACCATCGTAGAGAACCGGAGGCTGAACGCCGCCGGCGACAACGCGCTGACCGTTAACGGCGTGCTTAAATCTTCCGCTGCCGGCTGGACGGAAACGATGACGGGCGTGAAATGGGCGCATCTTGCGGGCAGCACCGCAGGTGCGGATATCGGGTATTATTTCCCCGGTGTGGCGACCCTGGAAGGCTTGCGCGAGGAACGAAGCGGCAAGTGGTTCGACATTTCGAAATATACCGGAGTGCTCGAGCCGGGTGATCCTACGCATACGAACCGGTTCCTGAATTTGTATCTCAATCACGGCACCGCGCCGACAGATGCTTCGTACGCTTACGCGCTGCTTCCGGGCAAGACGGCGTCCGAGGTGAACAGCTACACGGAAAATCCCGACTTTATCGTTCTTGCGAACAATTCGGGCGTCCAGGCGGTGAAGGAGAAGACTCTTGGCGTTATGGGCGCTAATTTCTGGACGAATTCGGAGCAAACGGTTGATATGCTTACAAGCTCCGGCAAAGCGGCAGTTATGGTGCGGGAGAAAGGCGACAGCAGCTTGTCGCTGTCCGTATCCGATCCGAATCAGCCGGCGTCCGGAGTCGTAACCCTTAAGCTGGCCAAAAGCGCAAAAAGCGTTATTGCCGCGGACCCTCGCATCACGGTGAACAGGCTCAGCCCTTACATTCAACTGACCGTCGACGTAGGCGGCTCTCTGGGTCGCAAGATCGAAGCAAGCTTCGAGTTGGAGCCGTCGTCCGAGACGGTCATTGAAGCAGAAAATTATGCTAGCGCGAACAAGCCGACAAGAACCGTCACGACCGACGTCAGCGGCAACTATCATATTTCCGGTTCGGATGGAACGTGGATGTCTTACACCGGCTTGGACTTTGGTGACAGAACGGACAGCATGACTCTCCGTATGGCTACCGCGAATACAGGCGGCACGATCGAGCTTCGTCTGGACAGCACGACGGGGCCGCTGATCGGCTCGCATCCCGTTACGAGCACCGGGAGTTGGTCGACCTGGACTAACGTTGAAGTGCCGCTCACGGGAGCAAGCGGCGTGCATGACCTGTATATCATGTACGTCAAGAAGACGAATACGCTCGGCGTCGCAGCGCTTAACTGGTTCAGCTTCCGGGCCGGCCACGACACATCCGATAAGACGCCGCCCGTTATCGTTCTGGCAGCCGACCGGCTCGAACCGACGGATCAGGACGTAACGGTTACGGCGAGCGTTTATGACGATGGCGGCATCGGGGTGAAAAAGTGGGCTTACGGCAATCAGCCGGCAAGCTATTTTGCAGACGGCGGAATCCCCTTTGACCATCATTTCGCCGCCACCATCAATGGCGTCTATACCGTATACGCTCAGGATTTGTCAGGCAATGAAGCGGTACGGACGATCGAGGTATGGAACATCACCCGCGGCGCGCCGACGATTTTATTGGTGCCGAATCCGAGCTCTCCGACGAATGGAAGGGTAAACGTTGTTGCCGCGGTGAGCGTCACCAGCGGATTGCAGGAAATGAAATACGACTGGGGACAGCTGGATACGACCTATTTTAAAACCGGTGGAATCTCGCAAGCTGACCCGGCTGCTCCCATCGAGGTGTCGGAGAATGGCTGGCTCACCGTTTACGTGAAAGACGGAATAGGCAACGAACGGACGAAACAGATCGAAATCTCGAATATCGACCGCGATAAGCCGGTGATTACGCTGAGAGGAGACGCGGTGACTGAGGTGGCTTATGGCAGCGTATACCGAGATGCGGGAGCTGACGCGACGGACACGTTCGACGGGGATATATCGGCGAACGTACGGGTCGGTGGCGATGCCGTCGATACAGGCGCACCTGGCCATTACGTCATTCATTACGACGTGACGGACAGGGCAGGCAACGCGGCCGAACGGGTGTCCCGCACCGTCATTGTTCTTGAGGGCTCCGATACGCAGCCGCCTGCGTGGCCTGCCGGCAGCTCCGTAACCGTCTCGGAAATTACGCCGATGAGCGTTAAGCTAAGCTGGCCGTATGCGGAGGACGCTACAGGCGTAGCCGGCTATCGGATCTACAAAGGGGACGCGGAGCTTGCGACAGTCGGAGAAGAAGCGGCGTCATATACGGTGACGGGTCTTGCGCCGGACAACAAATACGATTTTAAGGTAACGGCGTTCGATACAAAGGGCAATGAAAATTCGGGAATGGCGGTAGCCGTATACACGCTGCGAGTGTCGGGCGGATGCGGAAGCTGCGGCGGCGGGAGCGTCGTCATTCCGGCGCCGCCATCAAGCAATGCCGGCTTGAATCAGGTAGAACTGCGTGTCGGCGGGGAATCGCTGCCGCTTGTGATCATCGATCAGAACGGCAAACGAGTGTACTGGGCGGAGACGAATGCCGAATGGGCGATGATTGAGGCCAATCCTGCCGACAGCGGGGCTACGTACCAATTGAAAAAAATCGC
This sequence comes from Cohnella hongkongensis, assembly GCF_042654645.1. Classification (NCBI taxonomy): domain Bacteria; kingdom Bacillati; phylum Bacillota; class Bacilli; order Caryophanales; family Paenibacillaceae; genus Cohnella; species Cohnella hongkongensis. The sequence goes on from NZ_JBHSEP010000003.1 coordinate 133,963, forward strand.
GAGCGACGCGCAGGGGCGCATCCAACTGCAAGAAGGAGACAATGCGTTCGAGCTGGAAGTGAGAGCGGCCGATGGATCGGTTAAGGCGTATGCCGTGATCATCCGCCGGACGATACCGAAGCCGCCTAATCAACCGGAGAACCCGGGAATGCCGGAGGAGCCGGCTGCCGAGCTAACCGATCTATCCGGACATTGGGCGCAAGCAGCCATTTATCGAGCCCGCCAAATGGGCATAGTGGACGGTTATTCGAACGGGACCTTCCTCCCGAATGCCTTCGTCACGCGCGCAGAGTTTGCGGTGATGCTGACAAAGGCGCTCGGGCTCGAAGGAGGCGAAGCCCAGCTTGAATTTACGGATCGCGCCGCCATTGGCGGCTGGGCTGTGGATGCTGTGTCGGCGGCCGTTCAGGCAGGCGTTATTTCGGGCTATGAGGATGGCAGCTTCCGGCCGGGAGACAGCCTGACCCGCGCGGAGATGGTAACGATGATCATGAGAGCATTGAGACTTCCAAGCGGCAGAGCCGTCGATTCGACCGGCTTTGCGGACGATGCTGAAATTCCAAATTGGGCGAAAACGGCGGCGGCGGCCTCTAGAGAGCTTGGTATTGTGAACGGGCGAGCCGGCAGTCGGTTTGTTCCGAACGATAGGGCTAATCGCGCGGAAGCCGTCGTCATGCTGCTAAGGATGCTGGACCAACCATCGAAATAACGGAATAGTACCGATTCCCGATATTTCATTAAGCAAACGTCCGAAGCAAATATCCGTTGTCGGATTGACATTTTTTTCGTAGGTTGCTTATAATGTGATTAAGTTCATAGCGTGATGGAGAAAATGGAGATCCACATCGATTGTAATTCCGGGGAGGAGTGCAATTTGATGTGGATTTTTTAGCGAAGCGGAGGCAGCTTGGGCTTTCCGGGAAAGAGGTACATATGACGCTGCAACAGCCCATTCTTCCGGCAGTACGCAGAATGAAGGACTTGGAGAAGCTGCTTGGCAGCTCCTATGTCTATATTGTGCTGCTTGACTGCCATGTCGGTCAATTGCAGCCGATCATGGATTTGGCGCGGGCCAGCGGCAAACGCATGCTGCTGCATGCCGATCTGGTCGAAGGCTTGAAGAACGACGAATATGCGGCGGAGTTTCTATGCCAGACCATGCGGCCGGCCGGCTTGATTTCGACGCGGACCGGCGTTATCGCCAAGACGAAGCAGAAGGGTCTGCTCGCCATCCAGCGTCTGTTCCTGCTCGATTCGAGCGCGCTGGAGAAAAGCTATAGGCTGCTGGAGCGTTCGCGGCCGGATTATATCGAGGTGCTGCCCGGCGTTATGCCGCACATGATACGGGAAGTGAAGGAGCGAACTGGCATCCCGATATTGGCCGGCGGTCTTATCCGCTCCGTGCGGGATGTGGAACAGGCGATTGAGGCCGGCGCGGAGGCGGTCACTACGTCCAACGCGGATTTGTGGAAGTATTTTGATAGACGAAACGGTTAGGAGGCACTTATGGGAGATACGTATATTTTGTCCATCGATCAAGGAACGACAAGCACAAGGGCCTTGATTTTCAATCATAGCGGTGAGATCGTCAGCTCGGCCCAGGAGGAGATCAAGTCCTACTATCCGAAGCCGGGCTGGGTGGAGCAGGACGCCAACGAAATATGGCTGTCGGTGCTTGGCGTAATGGCGGCGGCGCTGCTTAAGGGCGATATTCGTCCGGAGCAGATCGAAGCCATCGGCATGACGAACCAGCGTGAAACCACGATTGTATGGGATCGCCATACCGGCCGTCCCGTTCATCGCGCCATTGTGTGGCAGTCCCGCCAGACGGCCGATATTTGCCAGCAATTGATCGAGCAAGGGCATGAGCAGACATTCCGTTCCAGGACAGGGCTGCTCGTCGATCCTTATTTTTCGGGGACCAAAGTGAAGTGGATACTGGATCATGTCAAAGGCGCGAGAGAGCGGGCGGAGAGCGGCGACTTGCTGTTCGGAACGGTTGATACTTGGCTCATTTGGAAAATGACCGGCGGCAAGCGGCACGTGACGGATTATACGAACGCTTCCCGGACGCTTATGTTCAATATTTACGATTTGCGGTGGGACACAGAACTGCTCGACCTTTTGGGCGTGCCGGCGTCGATGCTGCCCGAGGTGCGCTCCTCGTCCGAGGTTTACGGTCATACCGTGGAGCACCACTTTTTCGGCCAAGGCATCCCGATCGCCGGCATGGCGGGCGACCAGCAGGCGGCGCTGTTCGGGCAGGCGTGCTTCTCGCGCGGGATGGCGAAGAGCACCTACGGCACCGGCTGCTTCATGCTGATGAATACGGGCAAGCAGGCGATCCAGTCGAAGCACGGGCTGCTGACGACAATTGCCTGGAGCATCGGCGGCGAAGTGGAATATGCGCTCGAAGGCAGCGTATTCGTGGCGGGCTCGGCGATCCAATGGCTGCGCGACGGCCTGCGGATGATCAAGACGGCAAGCGACAGCGAACTGTACGCGTCCCGGGTATCGTCAACAGAGGGTGTATATGTTTTGCCGGCGTTTGTCGGGCTGGGAACCCCGTATTGGGACAGCGACACCCGCGGCGCGGTATTCGGCCTGACCGGCGGCGTGACGAAAGAGCATTTGATCCGGGCCGTGCTGGAGGCGCTGGCGTATCAGACGAAGGATGTGCTGACCGTCATGGAGGAGGATTCCGGCATCGCGCTGACCTCGCTGCGCGTCGATGGCGGCGCCGTTCGCAACAAGCTGCTGATGCAGTTCCAGAGCGATATGCTGCAGGTGCCGGTGGAGCGGCCGGTGGTGAACGAGACGACGGCCCTCGGGGCGGCCTATCTGGCGGGGCTTGCGGTCGGCTACTGGAAGAGCCGCGAGGATATCCGTCAGGGCTGGAAGCTGGATTGCCGATTTGAGCCAGAGATGGCGCCGGAGCGCCGCGAGGAGCTGTATGCGGGTTGGAAAAAAGCTGTCCAAGCGGCAAGGGCGTTCAAATAATACGCGGAGGTTCTGTCGCGGAGGCAGCTATGGAGCGGGAGCGCCCTGTGTCGCGGCATACAACCGCAGGCTTGACGACAAGTTAATAACGGGTTGGTGAATGGGAGAGACCACAACGTTGGGCTGCGGACACGCGGTCCGGTTCGTTGCGGTCTTTTCTTGCTTGGGTGCGCAGGCGGTATGAAGAACAAATAGAAGACGATGCTCCGAAGGTGTCGGATGACAAGAACATTGTCCGAATGAAGTCCGCGTAATTCGCGGGCTTTTTTAGTTAAAATTTGTGAATTATACTAACGAACAGGCAGGATAGTTTGATCTTAAGTTGAATAAATTTACTGTTCGAGTGGAGTTGCCTAAGTGCAGAAACAATCTAAATAAGGGTGAGTAAGAGTGAAGTTATTTGTAATAGGTAACGGCTTTGATAGAGGTCACGGTTTATCAACTTCATATTGGAATTTTAGGACTTACTTACAAAACATGTACCCTGGATTTTTACATGAATTTGAGAAACATTATGATATCTATCCAGCTTGGTTTGATGAGGAAAAGCAACGGTTACTATGGAATGAATTAGAAACAAATCTCGCTAATATCGATGAAGATGTCATAATTGAAGATGCACTCCATATGGATCTGGGATTAGAAAGTGGTGATGTCGGCATTTTAGATACGTTGGACGAGTATTTCGAGAACGAATATAAATACATAGAAGAGTTAGCAAGGTACCTGAAGCTGTGGGTACGAACCATTAGAATTAGAGATGTGATGCCTAAAACAACCATGATTAAAAATGAAAATGATGCATTTTATATTACGTTTAATTATACGGCTGTGTTAGAAACAGTCTACAAAGTAAACGACAATACAATATTACATATACACGGATCTTTACGGCAAAATGATGATGATCCTATTTTAGGACATGGAAATGAAAAGAGAATTAATGATATCAAGGGGAAGCGTTATGATGCTGAGGAGATATTTGATGAAAAAGCAATGAGTATCTGCAGAGCTGTGGAGAATTATTATAAGCGAACCTTTAAGAATATAAGAAATTACATATATAAACTAAGTCGCTTGAGTAATAAAGAGGTTGATGAAGTTATAATCATAGGGCATTCTCTTGCAGGTGTAGACATTCCTTATTTTGAAGAAATCGAAAGAATCACGCAGCGAAGGACAACATGGAAGGTTTACTATTACTGCGATGGCGAAAGGCAACGTATGCTTGATAGCTTGATTAGCTGTGGAATAGACGCAAGAAGAATAGAGATGATTCACTCAAGCGAATTCTATGATGTGTAATAGCCGCCTATGTGGGCGGCTTTATTAATTTAGTTAAACCTAATTATCGAGACCATAGTGGATAGATAGTCTCCCGCAATGGATAATATCATTACTCTTCTAGAGGATTATCTAATTTCATGACGAAATATGGTGAATAATAGAAATTGGCAATGAGGATGATTTTATTGAAAGGTGGATGACACGGTTGCCCAAGCAATACAAGGCCAACTATCGAACCCATCAACGATGTCGGAAATAAACTCAAATGGATCTTGGCGGCAATGACGAGATTGGGACTGCCGGTTCGAATGGCACTGGATCTTTTTATGACTTGGAAATCTCAAGACGAAAAGACTCCTGAAGACTTAGTTGAGGCCTTACAGGGACATACAAAGTTATTTTTTGAACCCGAGATAGAAGTACATATAAGGTTGTCACTGTATATATAAACAGTCATTACAAGGTCTTAATTAGATTTATTGACATATGTATAAAATACGGGTTTTGTGAAATAGTCTAGCAATAAGGATTAGAAGTGATCAATAGAATTTAAAATTTCATTTGTTCATAATCCATCTCATTCATATACTTTTCGACGGCTTGCAGCCGCTCTCGGCTCATCCCCCGAAGGCACTGGGCAAATCGCATTTGCCACTCCATTGGATACTCATTCTCCAATAACAGAATGGATGGCAAGTCCAGAGTCTCGCTTCGCAGCTCTTCATAAAAAACAATTTTCGCCAGGATAGCCAATTCCATATCGCTAAATTCATGGAAAAGGGCGTCATACTCATCCCCGTATAAGCAGTCTGATTCAAGCATATCGAGGTAGTCATGGAAGGAATGAAAGCTGGACAAAATGAGCTTGACTTTGTCCTCCTTTCTCTCGCATGCCAAAATCTCATGCAGCAGTCTTCTTAATTGGACATCGCTCATTCTGTCCTTTTCGTTGAACAAAATGACAATGGACTTCACTTCCTTCTCCCTCTCTGTAATAATGACAGTCCGTAAGCTGTTGTGCTTTGCGGCATTGGCCACTCGCCGAGCGAGGGCTTCTTCGTACCCGTCCATATACTCCTTTAATTGCGAATCCATCGGCAATTCTTGCTGAAGCCTTCCCATCGCATCAGAGATGACAGATCGAATTTGCGGTTCAGCGAGGCTCGAGAGTTGCTGCTCCAAGCGTTTGTATTGACCCTCGGAAATCCTGATTTCATCGGCATCTCCACCCGATAAAATCGAGAATATCGCATTATTCAGCACTAACTCATAAATGTTGAACAGCTCGATTCGGTAGTTAAACCTGCATTCCCTTCCGTAGTGGACCAGCAAGTCCAATAGCTCCTGCTGATCGAACAACGCGCAAAATTGGGTCTCCAGCTTCAGCCGTTCCAGGTATTGCTTCATATAGAAAACGCCTTGAAGCCGCATGTCATCGAGAGCCAACGGGTAATCGATACTGGCCATCGTATTGTGGGCATCGAAGATGATGCCGTATTTCCTGAGAAAGACAGGTAGTGATTCATCGATGGTCATATTATAAGCGTCGACCGGCACCTCCAGCTTATTAGCAGTGATTTCCTTAAATAGCTGCTTGGTCTCTTCAAAGCATTGACTGACCTTTTCGACACCTCTTTCATAGATTTGGCGAACATCAATCGTTTTGAGATGCGTTATCGCCTTCTCTGGCTCCTCTAAGCTGAACAGATACGCGTCTGCAGCATACATGATAGAGGTTAAGATGCTTTCTGCTGTTTCCGTGGTGACTGAGCTGCTTTCGCCCTGGGTGTATTTCTTGATCAGCTCCTGCAGGATCTGCATGAACGCATTCTGAATGCGCATCATGTCTTGGCTCGTGAGCAACCCCGCTTGCAAGCCTTCGTTCATTAAGGAGATCGTATATTGATTTCGCTGCAGCCGAGATTTGCGAATGCCGCCCTGAACGGTCAACTCGCGCCTGTCCTTTAGATTTTCAGATCCCAATAGTCATCTTCTCCTTCAGGTAAAGATTCTTTCTTCAGCAATTGTCTTCGAAAATCTTCGGCGTACTCTTCGAGTCTGCTTTTCAACAAGTCCAATGAGCCCTCGCAATCCTCTTCGAACACTTCCTTCATCCTATGGAGGAGCTTCATGTCGCTGATTCTGTCTTCTGTTTCATTTTTAAGATAATAAAAAATCTCATGCAGCTCATTCAGGGTATCTGCATAGTTCTCCTGCTGGATGAACGATGACGTCGAAAATACCTCGACGAGCCCCTTGGTCACTTCAATGCTTAATTCCACCCGCCCGTAGCTGTAAAGGATCTGGCTTCTTGCCGCCATCATCGATTGAACATCCTTCAGAGTCAGGACCAGGCCATTTTCCTTGGTCTTCTCGTTCAATTCCAGTAATTCGGTCATATCCTGTTCCTGCATAGGCACGTTCAGGGAGTTGAAAATCCGAGACAAATACATGTAGTCATCCCCCTTTTTGACTCTATATACAGCCCATCGCTCTCACCATGCCATCAATTTTCTCGAAGAACCAAATTAATCGTTGACATCTTATTTATTTTGTGATACGATTAAATTTGTAATTTAAATTCTAATCAATGTTTCCGTTCTTGTCAATCGAAACGTTTTTTTGTGCTTTATTTAATTGAGGCGTTAGCTCTCCTCGTAGACCATTAAGCAGCTTATTATCATAGAAAGACAGGTTGGGCAGAGATGATTCTGACCCAACCTTTTTTATGTTCATCCGCAATCCTGTGTTGAGCGCCCGTTCTCCTTTGGCAGATTTGTTTCCGTATTCCTCAACCAACGGCGATTTGGGGAGACCGTTCCGCTTTTAGTTTACATAATATTATTTATGTCATCTTATTTCATTTTTAATCCCCATCGGTACCCTTTTTGAAAATAAATTTAATGTGATTAATAATGTTGGACGAGTTACCGTATACGGACGCTCCGTCCAGCAGCGACCGACCACTTCGTACGGAACCGGGCCACGCCAGTTCGGGCAGATTCCGCTGGAGCCCGCCGATAAAACAACGACCGAGGACAGAGACGGCCCGATGCCGTTTTCTGTCCCCGGTCGCTTATTCTCCGTTCCGCATTCTCTAGCCCTGGGCAGCGAGACTGGCTTCGCGGCCGTTACTCGCAGAGCCTGCGATGCGCCGCCGCGCCCGAATGGTTCGGATCCAGCGCCAGCACGGCGTCCAGCTCCTCCTTCGCCCTCTCGTAGCGGCCAAGTCCGATCCAACCGAGCCCCATCATGTAGCGGCAGTGAATTTCGTTGCGCTTGTTCAAGTCGTCCTCGAACACGAGGAAGTCCGGAAGCGACACGGCGAAATAATCGAATTTCACGTCGTCGAACAGATGCTTCTCCCCGTACTCGATCAGCTTGTTAAAGCGCCGGCGCGCTTCCGCTTCGTTCCCGAGCTTCTGCCAAGCCATGCCTTGATAGAAAATCATATCGGGCGGCTGATCGTTGTAATACATCGCGCTCGCCGGCTCCTCCAGTCCTTGCGATGCGATGGCGAAGTGCTTCCGGGCCTCTTCGGCGTCGTTCAGCCCCAGATAGGCGCAGCCCAAGTAATAGTAGATATTGTTCTCCTGCGCGCCGGCAAGCTTGCCTTCGCCCAGGTTCTCCGGATAGACGAGCGCCTCCCGCAGCAGCGCCGCCGCCTTCTCGAAGCGTCCCTCTTCCATCTCCTTCTTCGCCCACTCGACGCGGGAGAACACATGCTGTCCCGTCGTCTTCCCTTCTCCGCCTTCCCACGGATGGAACTTGCGATCGGCGAGCGCTGCGGCGGCTTCTACGTGCCGACCTAGCGCATTCAGCAGCGCTACGCGTTCGAGATACAAGTCGTCCCGCTTATCGACCAGTTCGGGATGCGATTCCAGCTTCGCGAGGCGCTGCTCGGCGGAGCGTCCGAGCTTCTTGTACAGCTGATCGAGCTCGTACAGAACGCGAGCGTCGTCCGGTCCGCAGTCGAACGCTGTCTCCAGCGAGCGCAGCGCCGCTTCGGCGTCTTCCAGCTTGTTGTAGTAAGCAAGCGCCAGATTCCGATGCACGGTGGCGAAGCCTCCGCAGGACGAACGGGCCGCTTCCCAGCGGGCGATCGCCTCGCGATGACGGCGCTTGTCGTACAGCCAGTTGCCGAGATAATAATGGGCGAAACCGTCGGTCTCATCCGCGCGAACCGCGCTTTCCAGCGCCAGCAGCTCGAACAGCGTGTTCGGGAAGCAATAGTCGGGCTTCGACGCGCGTCCTGCGGCGCGGTGAACTGCCGCCTGCTCCGGATTTCCCGAGCGCTCGTACAGATAGGCGAGCGCGTAATGCACCGTCGGATACGCATCCGCTTCCGAACCGCTCAGACGGAGCAGCCGGTTCAGCACGCCGGCCGCTTCTTCGTACAGGCCTGCTTCCGCATAATCCGCCGCCAGATTCATATAGTTGTGCGCATCGTTCCTCATTAACCGGGCAAGCTCCGCTTCGGCCGCCTCCGCCCTTTGGCTCTCCGCAAGACTCGCCAGCGCCAGTCCGCGCTCCCATGCCGATCCGAAGTCCAGCGCATCGAGCCCGATCGTCTCTTCGGCGTAGGCGATCGCTTCCGACGCTCTCCCCAGCTTGCGCAGCAGCGCGGCGCGCAGATGGCGGGCTTTGTAGTTGTGCGAATTGCGAACGAGCCCGCGATCGACCAACCCGAGCGCTTCTGTATAGTTCCCCTGTCCGGCGGCGATGAGCGCCAGAGAGAAGAAGCCCGCGTCCTGCCAGGCCGACGACCAGGTCGCCTTGTAGAACGCCGCGAACGCTTCCTCCATGCGATCCTGCAGCTTCAGCGCCAGACCGAGCTGATAAAGCGCTTCGCTGTCGTAAGGGTTCGGGTTGCGCCACGTCAGCGACTTGACTGCCGTACGGAAGCATTGCTCCGCATCGGCGAACAGACCTCTTCGCAGCAGCAGCGTGCCGTAGGCGACATTAATCCGGATGTCCGACGGATCGCGCTTCAATCCTTCGAGGTAATAGGCTTCCGGCTCGAACGTCGCGTGGCGGTACTGCTCCAGATGCAAGCCGGCCAAATAGAGCTGTTCGTTCGTCCGCAGCTCGGTCGGCTCCGGCAGCGGCTTCGCGGCTTCCGGCACCTGCTCGATGGACGGCTTCGCCGGTCGGTACGAGATGAGCGTGCGGCCTTCGCGGTCGCGGACGAATACGGTCAGATCGTACGCGCGATCCTCTTCGTCCAGCGGGACGATGGACTTGAACGTCGACGTCGGCGACAGTTCGACAGTCTCGAGAATGTAGGTCCGCTTGCGCCCGCGCAGCTCGACGACGGCTCCCGCGAACACGCTTGTCGCATAAGCCATAACGGTCGCCTGACGCGTGCCTTCGTCCACCTCCAGGTTGACCGCCGCGTCGATCGAGGCGTTCTTCACGACGCCGATATCCTTGTAAGGCATGAAGTACTGCTTGAACGATTTCTCTTCATACGGGGCAAGCCAGGTGAAGTCCGGCTGGTTGTCCGTGTAGACGCCGGTCATCAGCTCGATGTAAGGCCCGTCCTCGTCGGTCAGATTGCGGTCCCACGCCTGGCCGAACTCGCCGTTGCCCCACGTCCACTGCTTCTTCCCGGGAGAGACGTGATGATTCGCCACATGCAGCAGTCCGGCCTGAACGCCGTGATCGTAACCGCCGACGAAGTTGTAGTCCGACTTGTACGCCATGTACGAAGTCGGCACCGGGATGTTGCGGTAGCGTGAAATGTCGACGCCCGCCGAGTAGTCCTGCTTATAATACGTGCCCGTCGCGATCGGGAACCGGGATACGTCGCGCTTGCCGTGATCGAATACGGCGGTAACGTCCGGGGGAAATACCGATTGCGTATAATCGTTGACGGCGACGGCCGGATTGGCCCACCAGAGGAACGTCTGCGGCATCGCCGTACGGTTGTAAAGCTGCGCCGATATTTCCAGATACGCTTTGCCCGGGTGCAGCGTAAAGCCGGTCGTCACCTTCGTGCCGTACATGCGGTCGATTTCGCTCACCCACACCGTCGCGCTGCCGTCGCCGTTCTCAGCCAGCCGATATTCCACCGGTCCGTAGGTGTTCGGCCGATGATGCTGAGGCCAGTTGAATTCGATGCCCCCGGAAATCCAGGGCCCGGCCAGGCCGACCAGCGCCGGCTTGATCACCCGGTTGTAGTAGACGAAATCGTAATCGTTCGTCTTGTCGAGCGCCCGATAGATGCGTCCGCCAAGCTCCGGCATCACTTCAATGCGCACGTACTCGTTCTCCAGCACGACAATCCGATACGGCTGCGGGCGCTTGTCGTCCAGAATCTTGTCGACGACCGGATACGGGTACACTTTGCCCGAGCTTCCCTGGTACACCCTTTTCTCCAGAAACATCGGATTCCGATCCGGCTCTCCGATGCCGTAGGTCGGAATGTCCACCAGCTGCTCCTTAATCGTAACCGCCATTCGCTATCACTCCTTCTCGCTTCTGTACCTCTCCAATGTACGCCGAAAGCGACGGAGATCCAATCGACGGAATTCGGTTTGTGATGGATAATATTCTGATTCGATATCCTTATTTATATCGTTTAACAGGGGATATGAACGATGCGATGAACGATTTTCTGAAAAAAACAAAGGATGTCTCCGGCAGCGAAAAATCGTTCCAGATATGCAGCGCGCTGAGTACAATCGCCGTCGCCGTTACCGGCTTGAGCGGCGGCATCCTGGTCCGAATGAAGCCGGGCGTGGTTCAATCCGTCGGCCACATCGCGTCCCGCTTCTTCGCCGCTTTCGCTTGAGCGGCGTATACTTTTCTCTTTTCCAACAAATACTAATCCGGCTTTAACCGACCACATTTACAAATTTAGAGGACGGGCCTGCCATGCTGGAGAAAACCGCGCTCAGTCTGCTGTTCTTTTTCGTCGTTCTGATGGGCGACGCCAGCCGTCTGAGCAAGCTGAAACGAAAAGAAGCGTTGCCGTATGCGGCTTTCCTGATCGCCGCGCTCTATCTGATGGTTATCTTCATAGGGGAATTGCCGTGGCCGAATCTGACCGACTTGCTCCAGGCCGTATACGGATGGCCGACGGAGCAGCTGATTCGGCTGCTGACCGTCCCATGAAAGCGGAGTCCGCCTCCGTTAATTCGTTTCAGCTGGCCTGCATGCTGGTCGCCTTTTCCGCCGGCTCGGCGATCGTCTACATTCCCAACCCGATTAGCGAGAAGGCCAAGAACGGCGCCTGGCTCTCGATGATTCCGGCGTTCGGGTTCGGACTCCTCATACTCGCCTGCATTCTTTATTTGCACGGCAAGCATCCGGGCAGAAGCTTGATCGCATACAGCCGGGAACTGATCGGCGGCTTCCTCACGTCCGTCGCGGCCGTCCTTTTGATTGCCATGTGTCTGTTTGCGGTCTCCGCCATCACTGCGGGGATCGGCGACTTTTTTACGACGGTGATGATGAAGGAAACGCCAGGTTACGTGTTCAACTCGCTCAGCCTGTATACGGCGGCGCTGACCGCGCGTTCGGGCATCAAGGTGATGGCGAGAATGTTCCTTCTGCTGATCACGGTCATGATTGTCTGCGCGGTCGCCGTCATCGTGCTGGCCATCCCGGACTATCGGCCGGAATTTCTGCTTCCCCTGCTTCCGCACGGATGGAGTCCGATCTTGCACGGGACGTTCATCGTGGCCGGGTTTCCTTTCGGCGAAGTGTTCTTTTTCTCCATGCTTCTTCCTTTCGCCAGCGCCCGGCGCAAGGAGCTCGGCCGCAAACTGCTGCTGGGATTTGCCGTCAGCGGGACGCTGCTCATGCTGTCGACGCTGAGCACGCTCATGGCGTTCGGTCCGGTGGCGGGGACGATGAAGTATTCGCTGTTCCGGTTGGCCGGAGAGATCGAAATCGCCGAAATTATTCAAAGAATCGAGGCCGTCATTGGGATTGCCCTGATTCTCGGCTCGTATATGAAAGCTTCCATCTTCTTGTTTATTTTCAATCGGGTGCTCGCGGAGTGGCTTCGTTTGGACGACGACCGGATATTGATTTTTCCGACCGGGCTCGTGTGCTTGATGCTGTCGATTACGATGTTCGAAAATCCGGCCTCGTTCGTCGATCAGGTGTACGGAATCTGGCCCTTTACGGTCATCGCGGTCGGCGGCAGCTACGTCGTCCTGCTGACATTCGTGACCCTGCTCAGAACGATGATGCGGCGACCCGCAAAAGGCGGAGGTGCGCGAAGATGAACGCCAAACCAGGCAACGATACGATTTCTCCTTCATTAGCCGACAACCTGGAACGAATGAAGGAAGCGATCGGCGGCAGCGACGACATCATCGTCGATTGCTGGCATTACGGGCCCGACCTGCGCTATCGCGCTTTTTCCGTATACAGCCACGCCCTGGTCGACGACGCCTCCAACCATGCGATGAAGTCGACGCTGCAGAGCCTGATCGCTCATGAGCTGGGTCCTGCGGAGAACGTCACGCCCGGACACGTTCGAAGCTTCTTCGAGCGGGGCGGAGTATCCGCGACGCCCTACGCTCTGCTGAGCGGGACGAACGAAGCGATCGACAAAGTGCTGAACGGCTACATCGTTCTCTTCTTCGACGAATGGGACCGGGCGCTCGGCTACAACGCCATCCAGGTGCCGCAGCGACAGGTGACGGAGTCGGTCAGAGAACCGAGCGTGCAGGGCCCTCGCGAAGGGACGATCGAGAGTCTGAAGGCCAACCTCGGCATGATTCGGCAGCGGGTCAAGTCTCCGCGTCTTAAAGTGCGTTACGTGACGGCCGGGAGCGAGCTGCGGACGACGATCGCATACGCATATTTGGAGCAGGCGGTCAACCCGGACGTACTGGACGAGTTTCTGCAGCGACTTCAGGGAATCGAGCGGTACGAAGTTCCGGAAACCTCCTATGTCGAGGACTGGATCGAAGACTCCACCTACTCGCCCTTTCCCCAATACCGGTATACGGAACGTACCGATACGGCGGCTGCGGCGCTGCTTGAAGGCAAAATTCTCGTCATGGTCAGCCACTCGCCGAACATTCTCATCTGTCCGTCAGTGTTCGTCGATTTCTTCGGCACCAGCGAAGACTATTACGGGCGTACCGTTATTTCATCGCTCATTCGTCTGCTTCGTCTGCTGGCTTTCTTCATCGCGCTGACGCTGCCGAGCATGTATGTGGCGTTGTCGACCTTCCATCCCGAGCTGATCCCGACCGTTCTTCTTCTGGCCATTCTGGACACTCGGGAGGGCATCCCGTTCCCGGCTTTCCTGGAAGCGCTGGTGATGGAGATCTTGTTCGAGCTGCTGCGGGAAGCGGGCATTCGCCTGCCGCGTCCGGTCGGATCCGCCGTCAGCATTGTCGGAGCGCTCGTTATCGGCCAGGCGGCGATTACGGCCCAGATCGCTTCTCCGATCATGGTCATCGTTGTCGCGCTGACCGGAATCGCCTCGTTCGCCATTCCGCATTACGAAATGGGCGTCGCTCTTCGAATCATCCGGTTTCCGCTGATCATCGCCGCCGGTCTGCTGGGGGGCTTCGGCATCATGATCGTCGCTTTGCTCACGCTTCTCCATATGACCCGGCTGCATACGCTGGGTCAGCCGTACTTGTCCACGCTGGCCCCGCTCAAGCCGAGAAATTTCCGGGATCTGTTCATTCGGGTTCCGCTGAAGGCGTTCCTGCGATCGCCGCGCAACCGGCAGCTGCGCCGAAGCGGACAAAACCAATCCTGAAGCGAAGGAGCTTGCCGTGCATGAAACCGCTCGTTTCGATGCTGACCGTTGGAGCCGCCGCGCTCGTTCTGACCGGATGCTGGAGCAATATGGAGCTGACCGACCGCGGATTCGTGCAGGCTGCGGCGATCGATGCGGCTCCCGGCCTGGGCGGCTACCGCCTCACCACGCAAGTCTACAAGCCCGGCGGCGCGATGAAGGAATCGCCGACGCCCAGCAGCCAAAACTCCTATATCGCCATTATGACGGAAAACCGCTCCTTGCTGGGCGCCGTCCGGGACGCAACGAACGATCTGGGCAGAAAGCTTCAGCTGAGCCATATGAGAGCTCTGCTTATCAGCGACCAAATCGCCAAGACGAGACATATCGGCCAGCTGCTCGATTTCTTTACGCGGGATCACGAGCCGCGCGGGGACGTCTCGGTCATTATTACCGAAGGAAGCGCGGGCCGTTATTTGCTCATTCCGCCGTTTATCGAATCGACGCTGGGCCAGCAGTTGAAGGAAATCGAACACAAATCGTCCTCGTATTCGGGCAAATCGATTCCGGTTACCCTGACCGACCTGGACATTCGCTCCAAGAGCGAGGTCCCCATGGCGATCGTTCCGTATTTCCGGCTGCAGAAGGATCATCACAGGCTGTCCACTGCGCACGGGCTTGCCATTGTCGACTTCTCGGGAGGCATGATGTCAGGCTACATCCCTCCTCCTTTGACGCCTTATACGCTGATACTGATGAACGTATTTGCGGGCGGGGTCGTGGATCTGCCCTGCGAAGGCGGCGGCGGGAAAAACTCGCTCTCGGACTCCTTCGAAATTTTGAAGGTCGGGACGAAAATCCGTCCCGTCGTCCGCGGAGACGCTCTTACGATCGGAATTCAGGTTCGGCTCGAAGGCTCGATCGGCGAGCTCGGCTGCCGTAAAGCCGTTACCCGTGAAGAAATCGCGGCGTTTAACGAGCAAGTCGCGCAATTCTCGAAAGACCGGTTAGGAGAGGCATTAGAGCGGCTGCAGAAGGAGAAGGCCGACGTGATCGGCGTCGGCGAGCAGCTTTCTCGTTACCGCCCCCACCTGTGGCAGCGGTGGAAGCCGGGATGGCCCAAACGCTTCGCAGACGCCGATTCTTCGATTCAAGTCCATGTCAAGCTGCTGAACACCGGCGTCCAGAGCGGAGAGTCCCCGTTCGTCAAGTCGGAGAGCCAGTTTCAATGACCGGGTTCTCCAGTCTGGCGAGCGGCTCCTTGGCCGGGCCTTCCACCACCTCGCCCGTATACGAGAATCTCGAGCCGTGGCACGGGCAATCCCAGGTGCGATCCCCGTCGTTCCAATTCGTCTCGCATCCCATATGCGTGCAGGTCGTATCGACGAGGTGCAGGTTCCCTTCGGCATCGCGGTAGGCGCCCGCCCGTTTGCCGTTAATCCGGACGGTCGCGCCTTCGCCGGGAATCAGGCTGCCCGGCGTGCGGTAGACGATATCCATCTTCCCGGCGATCCATTGCCTGGCGACGTCCGCATTGTCGACAACGAAGGACTTGATATCCGGATCCGCATGCAGCCGGTTCGGATCGAACAATTCCCTGTAGCGGTCCTCCTGCTCCAGAACGAGACGGGCCAGCAGGCGGGCGGCGGCCGTTCCGTTGGACATGCCCCATTTGCGGTAACCCGTGGCGACGAGCACGCGGTCCGAGCCCGGCGCGATCTTCCCCGCGTACGGCATCTTATCCAGCGTGACCAGGTCCTGGGCGGACCAGCGATAAGCGATCTCCTTCACCTTAAACGTCGATTCGGCGAACGATCGCAGCGCTTCGTAATGACGGATCGTGCAGTCGCTCTGTCCGGTTTTATGCCCGTCGCCTCCGATCAGGATGAGCGGCTCCTCTCCGTCCTGCGCAACCCGAACCGAACGCTTGGGCTTGTCGGCGCTCAAGTACATCCCGCCGCCGTATTTCTGCGCGATTCGGACTCCCAGCACGTACGACCGTTCCGAATGCATGCGGGCAAAATAAAAGCCTTTCCAGTCGGGAAATGGAAAATGGGATGCGCAGATCACATGGCCGCAGCGGATTCGCACGCCCGTTTCCGTCACGACGACAGGAGAATTCCCCTCCTCGATCTTCATCGCCGTCGTATGCTCGTAGATTTGCGCTCCCGACTCGGCCGCCTTTTGAATTAATGCCGTTAAATAAGCGACCGGATGAAACCTTGCCGCGCCGTGCATGACCAACGCTCCGCGGACGCTTATCGGCAGCGAGACGCGGTCCGTAGGCTCGCCTTCGATCCCGAGCTTCTCGTAGGCGCGCCGTTCGTTCTCCAGCTTGTCGACCGACGAATCCGACTCCGTATAGACATACGAAGCCTCATCCGACAGATCGCATGCGATGTTCTCCCGAGCCGCAGTTTCACGGATGAAATCGATCGCGTCGCGATTGGCCTCATAGTACAGACGAGCCTTTTCCTCGCCAAAGTGGCGGATGAACTCATCGTAGATTAAGCCGTGCTGAGCCGTCATCTTGGCCGTCGTATGGCCCGTCGTTCCGTGTAGAACGCGTCCGGCTTCCAGAATGACCGTTCTCTTGCCGGCGCGGGACAGCAGGTAACCGGCCGTAATTCCGGTTATTCCGGCGCCAACGATGACGACGTCGGCGTCCGTATCTTTCGTCAATCGGGGATATTCCGGCAGACGGACCGACGACGTCCAGTACGACTGGGGAAATTGGGGAAGCTGATTCATCGGGTAGGCTCCTTTTGACCGTTAGAGATTGGACATCCTGGATTAGTTTCTCGCAAACGGCATCCACCAATTCCATTTTCCGAAACCTTTCATCCAGGCCGGCACCAACACCATGCGCACGACCGTCGCATCCAGGAAGATCGCAGCAGCGATGCCGATTCCGAGCTGCTTCACGCCCGACACTCCGGCCAGCGCGAACGGTGCGGTAACGGCGATCATGATCGCCGCCGCCGGCGCGATCAGGCTGCGCGAAGCGGCCATGCCCTCGCGGATCGCCCGTTCGTTGTCCCTCGTCTTCAAGTAGCTTTCATACATCCGGGACAGCAGGAATACGCCGTAATCCATACTGATTCCGAACGTCAATCCGAAGATGAACACGGGAACCATGATCGCGATGTCGGTCGCCTCCAGGCCGAAGCGCCCTTCCTGGAACAGCCAGGCGAGCAAGCCGTAAGAAGCCGCTATGGAAGCGAGATTCATCGCAACCGCCTTGACGGGAATGAGAAGGGAACGGAAAGCCGCCGCCAGGACGATCAGGTTGGAGAGAACGGCGAAGAGCAGCACGAACTTCAGTCGGCCGAACACTTCGTCTCTCACCTCCTGATGATATTTCGGCTCGCCTCCGATTTTTACCTCGAGTCCCTTATACTCCCTTTCCCGGTCGCGCACCCAGCTTATCGCTTCCTTCGACGCTTCCTCCCCTCTCAGCCACACGGAGAACCAGCGATGTCCTTCCTCGCCGAGCCGGCTTTCCAACGGCTCCGCGAGAATGACCTGCGGATCCCGTTCGAGATCGTAAGCGATTCGCCCGGCACCCGAACGGTTCTCCGGACTTACCGCGATCCAGACGCGCGATGCCGGCCCGGGGTTAAAATGCTGAGCCAGCGTCTCGGCTGCCAGACGCGATTCCCGGCTCTGCGGCAGCGATTCGGGGCCCGGCACGCCCACCTCCAGAGAGCGAAGCGGGCTCATGCAGACGATCAGCGCGACGGAGGCTAGCGACGCCGCGAGCAGAGGACGCTTCATGACCGCGTTCGACAGCGCCTGGCCGAAGGTGTCCCTTCGCGTCGCTCGAAGGGCTGCCTTCGGGGCGGGCAGGCGGCGCCGGAGCGCATACAGCATCGCCGGAACAAAAGTCAGATTGACGAGAAGCGAGACCGCGAGGACGACGAGCGCGCCGAGGGCCACCGTATGGAACAGGGGCATGCGAATGAAGAACGCGCCGATCAGCGCCAGAACGACGCAGCCTGCGGACACGGCCACCGCTCTCCCCGATGTGGCGGTCGTCTTCCGGAGAGCCTCCCGGGCGCAGCTGCTCCTGCGCTCTTCGCGGAATCGGCCCGCCATCAGCAGCGCGAAGTCGATGCATACGGCCATCCCCGCCATCGGCACGACGTTATGCACGAATACGGACAGAGAAAGGCCGCCGTACGCGCCGATTCCGTACAGGATGCCCATGGAGACGATTACGGTAATGCCGCCGGCCGCGATCGGCACGATCGCGGGCAGCAGGCCTCCCAAAGCGGCGGCCAGCAGCGCGAAGGCCGCCGGCAGCCCGATCGTTTCCGCCGCGCGCATATCCGTCCGGCTTAACCGGTTGACGTCCTGCTGGACGACCGGCTTTCCCGTCAAAGCCGCCTCTATGCCGGAACCGCCTATGGAAGCTTGCTCGCGTATTCGTTCCAGCGCAAGCCGCTTGTCCTCGGCTCGCCCGGGGAGAAGGTCTACTGCGGCGAAGGCGTATTCGCCGTTCCTCATCTCCGGCCGCTCCAGAGGAGATGCGGCGACGAAGGCGCCGCCGATTCGGCCGATCCGGTCCAGCATGCCGGCGATCGACGTCCGGAAATCGTCCTCGGGCAAGCCGCCCGCGTTGCGGAACAGGACGATGACAGGCTCCTCCGGCACTCCGAGCTCCCGCGACAGCAGCCCCCGAACCTCGGCGTACGGGCCGTCCGTCTCCAGACCGTGATCGCCGAGCACCTGCGGCAGCTGCGCCGCGAACGGGGCCAGACAGGCCGCGAGCGCGAGCCAGAAGCCGATCACACGGCGGCGATGCCGAATGGTGAAGTCCGCAAGCCGGCGGAACGTCATCGTCCGAAAACCAGCACGGCATTGTGGCCGCCGAAGGCGAACGTGTTCGACATGACCGCTTCCAGACGTCGGCGTCTCGCCTTATTGGGCGTGTAATCCAGGTCCAGCTCCTCGTCCCGCTCCGAGTAGTGAACGGTCGGCGGGATCACTCCGTCTCGCAGCGCAAGCACCGACAGCACCGCCTCTACCGCCCCCGAGGCACCGAGCAAATGCCCGGTCATCGATTTGGTCGAGCTCACGGAAAGCTCGTAGGCGCGGGAGCCGAACGCCGTTTTGATCGCGCGGGTTTCCGCCGCGTCGTTCAGCGGCGTGCTGGTCCCGTGAGCGTTCAAGTAGCCGACGCTTTCCGGCGTCAGGCCGGCGTCCTCCAGCGCAAGGCGGATCGCTCTGGCCCAGTCGCTTCCGTCCGGGCGCGGCGCCGCGATGTGGTGAGCTTCGCCGCCGGAGCCGTAGCCGAGCAGCTCGGCGTAGATGCGCGCTCCTCTCGCCTTGGCGTGCTCCCAAGCCTCGAGCACCAGAACGCCGGCGCCCTCTCCCATCACAAATCCGTCCCGGAGCTTGTCGAACGGGCGGCAGCCGAGCGACGGATCGCTTTGGGGGGACAGCGCCCGCATCGCGGCGAACGACGCGAGTCCGATGCGGCAGAGGGGAGCTTCCGCGCCTCCGGCGATCATCGCGTCCGCGTCGCCTCTGCGAATTGCGCGAAGCGCCTCCCCGATCGACTGCGAGCCCGAAGCGCAGGCTGCGGCCGTGCAAGAGGTGATCCCCTTCGCGCCGAAACGGATCGCCACCCGGCTGGCCGCGAGATTGGGCAGAAACATCGGGAGCGCGAACGGCGAAACCCGCCCGAATCCGTGCCGGAGCGCTTCCGTCATTCCCGTCTCGAACGTCGCAATGCCGCCGACGCCGCTGCCGATCCACACTCCCGTCCGCAGCGGATCCGCGTTGTCGCCGGCGGCCAATCCGCTGTCCTGCAGCGCCTCCGCCGCCGCGGCGATCGCCAGCTGCGCGAAGCGATCGGTCGTTCTCGCTTCCTTGGCCGACATCGTCCGCAGCGGATCGAAGCGTTCGGCCGCCGCACCCAGCTTCACCGGCAGCTCCGCCGTCCGTTCGCCGGACAGCAGCCGAATGCCCGATACGCCGCTCACCGCGCTGCGCCAGGTCTCCGGCACATCCGCTCCGATCGGAGTGACGCAGCCCATCCCCGTAACCGCTACTCGTCTGTTCATCGATACCCTCTCCCGACTAGTTTCTCCATCTGGTCGCCCGCACGAGCTGCTCCGCCGCCCCGGGCAGAAGCGCTCCGGCTCTGAGCAGCCAGGCGGCAAGCGCCGGACGGGTCAGCAGACGCTCCAGCCAGCCGCCCCATCTCAGCGCCCCGGCAAATTGCCGGCGAATGTGCTGCGAGTAGATCTTCTCCCATTGTCTATAGGTGCAATCGCCGCGCAGATAAGCGTCGGCCAGCGGCGCGCACAGCTCGGCGGAGCGCAGAGCCATCGACATGCCGTCCCCGCAGAACGGCGGAATCGCCGCCAACGCGTCGCCAACGCCGGGGATTCCGTTCCAGGGGATCGGCCGGGAGCGGATCGGCACAGGAGCCGCCGCCGCCTGCGTCCCCGGCACGGGAACTGCCCTCTGCAGCCTGCGGCCCAGCGCCGGAATGCGCTCTGCGGCTCTATCCAGAATGCTCCCGAGCGCGTCGGCAGGTCCGTACCGGCGGCAGGCGGACAGGGTGACGATCGCCGCGACGTTCAGACGTCCGTCCTCGATCGGGGCCAGTCCGACATAACCGTCCCGGAAAAAATAAAGATCGACCGCCGCGTCGGAGTCGACCGTCGCATAGTGCGATTTCATGCCGACATACGCCTTGCCGGCGTCCGCCGTCCTCCCCGGTGCGCTCGGCGAAGTGAGCGGATGACGTCCCCACGCGGCGATGACGGCGCGCGCCCTCAGCCTTGCTCCGCCGTCTTTGGCCGAGAGCGCGACGAGACGGCCGCCTTCGGCTTCCGCCACCTCGGCGACCGTCGTTCCTGTATAGACGCTCGCCCCTTCGTTATGCGCAGCCTGCTGCAGGGCGGCGTCCAGCGCTCGTCGGCTCAGTCCCAGCGCGGGTCCGGGCAGCGGGATTTCCAGCGATACGCCTCCGCTGTCCGCATGCAGGCGGACGGTCGTAATCTCCGCCGGCCGCAGGGCGGCGATCGTCCTGTCCAGTCCCAGCGCCCGCAGCGTCCCGAGCGCCTCCGGCGACAGAAACTCCCCGCACGCCTTATGGCGAGGAAACCTGCTTCTGTCGAACAGCGCAACCTCCCGTCCTCGTCTGGCCAGCGCATGCGCGACGGCGCTTCCGGCAATGCCAGCGCCGACCACGACGACGTCAAAGTCCGTTCGCATCGTCCTCGGCCTCCTGTCTTCTCACGATTACCGCATAGCGGAACAGCGGCCGCCAGCGGTAAGCCAGCTTGTCGGGCTCGACCCGCTCGGCCAGCCTGCGCCAATCGCCCGCCCGGAAGCCTTTGGCCACAGACAGAGGGCCGTCATGACGGATATACCGGTTGCGCGACAGAAGACGGACGGCCAGCCATACGGCAGCCCACGCCAGCCGGTGCCGGTGAATGTCGCTCAGGACGACGCCCAGCCGCGAAGCCGAGAGCATTCGCTTGACGACGTCCGGCAGCCGCTCCTCGGCGAAGTGATGCGCGAGCTGCGAGGCTGTCACGATGTCCGCTTGACCGTCTTCGAGCGCGAACAGATCGAGCTTCCTGAAGGTCGCTCTGCGCTCGTTGCGAAACAGCATCGCCGCCTCCGCCTCCGCTTCCTCCGTCACGTCCGTCAGAACGACGTTCAGCTTAACGCCCCGCCGTTCGGCCCATTTCAGCACCCGCAGATTAATATCGCCGCAGCCGCAGCCGACGTCGAGAACCGTCAGCGTATCCGGTCTCCCCGCCTGTTTCCATAATTGATTAATGCCATAAATTATCGGACCGCTAGCGCCGAACAGCCGATTCAGCCTGCGCAGATGACGGAGCGCTTCCCGCAGCGGCTCTCCCCCGGTCGAGAAATCGTCCATCCGTTCGGGCTGGCCAGAACGCCGCTTCAATCCCCGAGATCCGCTCATGGAACATACGAGAAGCGGACCATCTCGACCGTCATTCCGGGACCGAACGCCAAGGCTAGGCCCTGCTCTTCCGTCCCGCCCGACTGCCGTAGCCGCTCCCTCATTCGGTTCAGCACGAACAGCACGGCCGCCGACGACAGGTTGCCGTACTCGCGGAGGATGGCCCGGCTGTCCGCAGTCTGCTCGTCCGTCAGACGGAAGGCCGACGCAACGGCGTCGATAATGCCTCGGCCGCCCGGGTGAATCGCCCATCGCTCGGGCATTCGCTCGTCCGTCCAGAAAGCGCGAACCGCTTCGGGAGCCTCGCGGCCGATCCGCTCCGGAATTTCCGGAGAAAGCCGCAGCCGAAAGCCGAAGTTGCCGATCGTCCACTGCATGTCGTCTGCGGAGCCCGGTATCGCGGCCGCTTCGGCTTGGTGCAGGACGAGCTGGCCCGCTCGTCCGGCTTCTGCCCGCTCCACCACGCAGGCCGAAGCGCCGTCGCCGAACAGCGAGGCGGTGAGCAGCTGATCCCGCTCGAAGGACGGCTGAATATGAAGGGTGCACAGCTCCGCCGCGACGACAAGCACGCGCGCCAGCGGATCGCGGCGAACGATCTCCTCCGCCCTTCTCAGCGCTGTCAGTCCCGCCGCGCAGCCGAGAAACGTCAGCGGGACGCGCTGCACGTCCGCGCGCATATCCAGTCGCGCGGCCAGCTCCGCGTCCAGTCCGGGCAGAAACATCCCCGTGCAGCTTGCCGCCGTCAGATGCGTAATCTCGGAAGGGAGAACCCCGCTGTCGCCGAGCGCCTTGCGGGCGGCTTCCACGGCGAGCGGGACGGATGCGGTCCGATAGATCGACAGCCTCTCCTCCGTGGTCGGAACCAGGTGCGGGGGAGCTCCCGGGACATAGCGGCATCCGTCCGCAGCCTCCAGCAATTCGGGCTCGCACGTATACCGCGTCTCCACTCCGCTATGGGCGAAAATCCGCTGCACCCATCTGGCGTCCGCAGGGCGCTCTCTCATCGCCTCCCGCAGCCGACGCGAAGCGTCCTCCTGCTCCAGCCGGTAAGGCGGAACGGCCGTGCCGATGCCTGTAATGGCGATCCGATCCATCGCGCAAACCTCCTTTCCATTCCATTCGGACAAGAAGTCGTATAGTCAATATATGAAGGAGCCGAGACGCTCATGCCAGGCAACGCCAAGACGCCCGCGAACGGATCGCGAGCTAAATACACATAATAATTATTATGTAAACTAAAATAGATATGAGAGCTAAAATGGAGATTCGGAGGCGTCCCTAATCCGAACCTGCTCATGAAGAGAGAGCGCCTAAGACGCTCTCTCTCGGTCGTTATTCTGATTCGCCCTTCCGGCCCGCTGGCCTGCAGCCCGGCGGCCTAATCCAGCACCGAGCGTATGAAGCTTTCCAGCGCCGACGGATCGGTAATGTTCCGGTTGCATTCGCTTCCGTTCAGACACAGATAGTTGCCTACCGCCTTGTAATAGTCGGGCGTGCTGTTCGGCGGACGTTTTCTCGTAACGGCGGAGAACAGCGCGAGCTCGTCGTACCGGCGGCAAATAAAGCAGTAGTTCTTTTTGTTCGTGGGCGTATACTTGCCTTCAATGCCGACGAATTTTCCGTCCAGCGGATAGACGAGAAACAGCCTGTTCGTCGCGATGTCAACCCAGTTCAAGTAAGTCACGTAACGATAGTCGATCGCGGCAAGATCGGGCAGCTTCAGCTTTTTGCTTTTGGGGAACAGCTTCGTGATCTGCGCCTTGTCGATGGTCGGGAACTCGGCCAGATGAGGCTCCAGAGAACGGACGTAACGGGCGTAGTCGTCCGGCGTCTGAATGTTGACGATCTCCCCCAGCCGTCCGAGCTGCTCGCTTGTCGCATGCGGGAACATTCCGGCGATGCCGGCTTCGGCTCCGGCTTTGACCGATTCGACGACTTTGCGGTCGGAAGCGTTCCGAACGGCGCTCAGCACCGATTCCGCATGCTTCTTAATGGCATTCAGTTGATAATTGACAATAAACGCGTCCCTCATTTGGACTTCAGCTCCTTATTTGTTGGGTACAAACAGGCGCAAAGCCGAATGACGGAAACGATGCACGTCTTGCTTAAGGGGCGATAGGATGAATCAAAATTCGCCTCATGCAAAGTATCGCCTCCGGTTCGGGCTTTGCATGAGTCCGGCGAGTCCGACAATCTTTGATTGTCAATCCCATCAACCTCCCTTCGTCGAATATTCGTTTAGTATAGAACACCCCTCCCTTCTTTCGCAACCGGACGGAACGGCGCCCGCGCCCCTGCATCCCCCGTTCCTTGCACGAAATCTATACCCTGACCTCTTTCACGTAACGCGCCCGAATCAGCAGAAAATACGCGATCTGAATGAGCAGGAACGTCCCGAGCACCGACAGCGACGTCGTCATCAGCGAGGTGCCCAACATGTTCTGCATCGAGGTGAGCGCCACCGCGCCGTGCACGAGAGCGACGACAATCGGCACGAAAAACAGAAGCATCAGCTGCTTCGTGACGATGCCGGACAGCTCCCGCTCGGTCAGACCGAGCTTCGCGATCGACTTGAACTTGGCCCGGTCGTCCGGCAAATCCGCGTACAGACGGAAGTACAGGAAGCTTCCCGACGCGACGAAAAATACGGCGCCGATAAACAGACCGATGAACAAAATGATGCCGAAGCTCTGGTTGACCAAGTAGAGCTCGTAAGCGACGGATACGAACTGGCTGCGGCTCTCCTTCAACTGCTGCTCAAGCGTTTCGCCGGCCTTTTTCGTCTTCCTCCATTCGTCGACGTCGAACGCGTAGAAGCGTTGGACGGACGGGTGCTCCAGCTGCTCGTACTTCTCGTCGGAGACGACGTAATAAGGCTCGAAGATCGGCAGCATAACGGACGATTGCACTCCGCTCGGATTCAGCTCGACCGCTCCCGCCTCAAGCACGGCCTTCTCGGCTGAGGGCACCGGATGGCCGGATAACGACGGGTTCGCATAGTAGATCAGCATCGACTCGTCCGATTGGAGCTCGACCGGCTTCTCTCCGGCAGCCTCCGCCACGGCGTTGAATTCGGAAGCCTTCACGACGACCACGCTTTTCTCCGAATCCGATCTCATCTGCGACGACATCGACACCTGGAATTTGCGGTACTCGATGCTCTCGTTTCGCAGCGTCTGTTCGATCGCCGCAAGCTCCGTCTTTTCCTGATCGGCATCGACCGGCGTTCCTTCGGCGTCGGACGAAGTCTCGCCGCGCGGCGATGCCGGAGTGTATTCGATGGCGAACGGGTTTTCTTCGATCAGCGCGTTCGTCATCAGCGTCCGAAAACCGACCAGAGAGCCGATCGCCGAGAACGCGACCGTCGACAAGATCGCCACCATGAAAAAAGTCCGGGCATTGTCCTTCATCCGATAGGCGAGGTCAGACAGAAACAGCATGTTCGTCCCGCGCCAGAAGAAGGAACGCTTGCGGCGAGCTTTATGGATGACGTATACGCTTAGCTGCGTAAACAGGAAATAGGTCCCTACGATCACGATCAGCGTCACCGGAATCATCGCCGCGACGACGCTCAAGCCTTTAACCGTAAGCGCGATCGCGTAGCCCGCCCCGATCAGCAGCGCGGCCAGCAGCGACAGCAGAACGGAAGCTTTCGGCTCCTTCTTCGGCATCGCGCTCCCTTTAATCAGATCGATCAGGCGATGGCCGCGCAGAATGACCACCGTGAAGGCGGAGATGACGACGAACAGCAAGAGGAAAGCGGCCAGCGTCAGGGCGAGCGCCTCCCACGGCAAATAAAATTTCAGCGTCTCGTCCAGCCCGAGCATGTTTTCCGCCGCCAGCAGCATCACCTTGGCCATCACAAGTCCCAGGCCGATGCCCGCCGCCGTCGCGCCGAAGCCGATCAGCACATTTTCCAGAAACACCATCGTCTTCAGTTGGGAGTCGCTCATGCCGAGCATGACCAGCAAGCCGAATTCCTTTTTTCTCGTCTTCAGAAACGCGCTCATCGAATAGAGCACGAAGAAAAACGAAAACACGTAAATAAGCCCTTCGGAAAAATGCATCGCGACCGACACGTTGCTGTGGACGTTCTCTCCGGACATGTCGGGATGAAACGCGAACACGGCATAGACGAAAAACGCCATAACGGAAAAAGCGCTGCTCAAAAAATAAGCGGCGTACGTGCGCTTATTGCGCATGACGTTGTTATACGCGAATCGTCGAAAGGTCATGCGCGTTCCCTCCCAGCAGCGACAGCATGTCGATGATTTTCTGGAAGAACGCCTGCCTGCTCTCCCCGCGGTGGATCTCGTTGTACAGCTGTCCGTCCTTGATGAAGACGACGCGATGGCAATAGCTGGCGGCGACCGCGTCGTGGGTAACCAGCATCATCGCCGTCCGTTCGGAACGGTTGATCGCGCTGAGGATTTCCATGACGTCCTTGGCCGACTTCGAATCCAGATTGCCCGTAGGCTCGTCCGCGAACAGAAACTTCGGCCGATGGATCATCGCCCGGGCGATCGCCGTCCGCTGCGCTTGGCCGCCGGAGATTTCATAGGTTCTCTTGTTCAGAATCGACTCGATCCCGAGCTTGCCCGCAATCTCCCGAACCTTGCCTTCCATCGCTCTGACCGGCTCCCCCTCCAGCGTCAGCGGCAGCACAATGTTCTCCTCCACCGTCAGCGTGTTCAGCAGATTGAAATCCTGGAACACGAAGCCGAGCTCCCGGCGACGGAAGCGGGCCAGCTCGCGCTTCTTCAGCTTATGCGGATTCCGGCCGTCGATCAGCACCTCCCCCGTCGTCGGGGAGTCGATCGCGGCGACCAGATTCAGCAGCGTCGTTTTGCCGCTGCCGGACGGGCCCATAATGCCGACGAATTCTCCTTGCTCGACCGACAGGTTGATGTCGGTCAGCGCCTTCGAAGGCACCTTCCCTCCGTAGATTTTGGTAAGTT
Organism: Cohnella hongkongensis; assembly: GCF_042654645.1. Taxonomy (NCBI): domain Bacteria; kingdom Bacillati; phylum Bacillota; class Bacilli; order Caryophanales; family Paenibacillaceae; genus Cohnella; species Cohnella hongkongensis. The sequence continues at coordinate 160,883 of NZ_JBHSEP010000003.1, forward strand.
GACGTACGCTCAGAATTTCCATTTCTTTTTCTCTCCCTATCCGGCCGTCCGAAGCCGGCTTGATGATCTCATTGTAGCTGCGGAGAGAATGACGGCCTATCGATTTGTCTTTCAGCTTCCTTACATCGATGTAAGGTAAGAGGAGAAGACGACGCGGACGCGGGTGCCGACGCCAAGCTCCGACTCCAGCTCGAGCCGGTGGCCGAGCCGATCGGCGATCTCGCGGGCGAAATAGAGGCCCATTCCGGTCGATTCCCGGTATTTGCGCCCGTTGTCGCCGGTAAAGAACGGCTGGAACACGCGCTTGCGATCTTCCGGAGGAATGCCGATCCCCCGGTCGCGAATTTCCAGAACCGCCTCGGTGCCCCGAACGAAAGAAGAAAAGCTGACTTTCTCGCGGGAATCCGCCGAATACTTGACGGCGTTCGTCACGAGCTGACCGACCAGAAAGCCGAGCCATTTGGCGTCGCTCTCCACGAGCAGGCGGGCGTCGACCTGCAGGTCCGGATACACGCTGCTGCCGATGAACAGCCGTTTGTTCTCGCGAATCGCATTTTCGGCGATCGACCTGAGCGAGACCGGCTCTACCTGGAAGTCTCGCTCGAACGTCTCCAGACGGGCCGCGTAAAGCACCGTCTCCAGCCCTCGCTCCATCCGGTCCGCCTCTTCCCTCACGCTGGCCGAGCGCGGATCGTCCTCCTCCTCCATCGTAAGCCGGATGACCGAGAGCGGCGTTTTCATCTGATGCACCCATTGGTTTATGAAGATCAGATGATCTTTGCGCGACTTCTCGGCCGCCTTGATCTGCTGCTGAAAGTGGCGGTATTGCGCCTGCAGCAGGCCGTCGGCCGCTTCGGCCAGCGGAGCGGTTCCAAGCCCGTGAATCGAATCGTCCAGCGAAGCCGTCGGCTCGCTTAAGGCGCGGTAGAGCGACCGGTGCGAGACATAGCGATAGATCAAATACCCGGCAAGAAATACAAGCCCGATAAATACCGCATACAATCCGGTCAGAAAATGGCGATAGCCGTCCAGCCAGTAGATCAGCAGAACGAGAAAAAGCTGGGCAATCTGCATCAGAATGAGCGGCAGATGCTCGCGGATAAACAATCTCATTCCCCGTCGCCCGCCTCCCAGACCGGCAGAAGCCGGTATCCCGCCCCGCGCACCGTTTCCAGACTGTCTTCAATGCCGAATTCCTGCAGCTTCTTGCGCAAGCGGGCGATGTTCACGTTTAAAGTGTTTTCGTCGACGAACGCCTGGTCGTCCCACAGCTCCTCCAGCAGCGCCTCGCGTCCGACGATCCGCGGAGACCGCTTCATCAGCGTCTCCAGCAGGACGGCCTCCTTCTTCGTCAGCGCGCTGCCCGCGCCATGAAGCGACAGCTCCAGCCTCTCCGGAAACAGTCGAAGTCCGGCCAGCTTCACGATTCTCTCCTCGCTCCGCTCGGCATACTCCCCGTAAGCTCGTCTTAGCTGGCTGCGGATTTTGGCCATGACGACCTCCATGTGGAAGGGCTTCGTAATATAGTCGTCCGCTCCGTATTCGAGCGCCATCACTTGATCCATCTCTCCGGCGCGCGCCGAGATGAACAGAATCTGACAGGTGGAGATGGCGCGGATCTGGCGGCACCAGTAGAAGCCGTCGAACTTCGGCAGATTGACGTCCATGAGAACGAGATGAGGATCGTACTTGCGGAAAAAATCGGTCACAAGAGCGAAATCTTCGACAACTCCGGTCTCGTAGCCGTACTTCTCGATGTTCGCTTGCAGCAGCGCCGCCAGCTTCGGATCGTCCTCGCAGATCATAATCCGGTGCACAAGCATCCCCCCTTCCCGAATCGAAATCTTGTAACTCTTAAAACCAAATTCTAGTTGCCGCCGGCCTTGCCGCGAATCCGCCTTTAGTCGGGGTTGGGCTCGGACCAACGTCTTGAGTGCGAACACAACTCGGGTGCGTTATGAACAGGCGGTCTATTCGATAAGATGGAACACAGAAGAAATGTGCGGAAGGAGTTGCCCCTGATGAACCAAAACGAGGTCTACATCGTCTTGACCGCCACCGGAACGCTGTTCAGCGAGACGATCAAGTGGTTTACGAAAGCGCCGCTCAATCACGCCTCGATCGCCTTTGATCCGGAGCTTAACGAGGTGTACAGCTTCGGACGGAAGAAGCTTCGCAATCCGTTCTTCGCCGGCTTTATTCAAGAAAACTTCAAGCATCCGTTCTACGGCCAGGCGAGCTGCGCGGTATACCGGATCCGAGTCGGAGAACGAGGCTTCGAGCAGGCCCGCCGTCTCATCGGCGAGATGAAGCAAAATCCCGAACGCTACAAGTATCATCTGCTCGGTCTGATCGGCGTGCTGCTTCGGCGCAGAATTCCTAGGGAGAACGCTTATTTCTGCTCGCACTTCGTCGCTTCCGTATTGGAGCGCTGCGGCTGCCGTCCCGTCGACAAGCCGGCCTGCTTCATTACGCCCGGAGATTTCGAGCAGTCGCTCTCGGGCGAGCAGATTTACCGGGGGACGATCGCCGGCTATCTGTCCCGCTACGAGCCGAATTATCCGGCGGCCGCATACGGATCGGCGTTCGCCTCCGTTACCGCTTAAGCTTCTCTTCCACCGAGAGAAGCTTCTGCTCCATCGTTCCCCGCTTGTCCCTGCGGTCGTCGATCGTCAGCGTCGTCGACACTCTCGCCGCTCCGCACTCGAACGGAACCTCGTGCATGCGGCGAACGACGGTCAGCAGCTCGTCCAGCTCTCCCTCGATGATCGTGCTCATCGGCGTCAGCTGATAGCGGATCCGGTCTCCGGACTGCTCCAGCACCCGGTGAACGGCCGCGACATATTCGCCCACGCTTGGCGAGCCTGTGCCCAGAGGCACAATCGTCACTTGTACGATTGCCACTTCAACCCCTCCTTTCCTTCCAGCTTCGAATTCAAATTAATGGCATTAATCATAAGGCTATGTCCTCGGTTTACTTTAATTTTGTTATGTCACCTTTAAGGTCGATCGATATTTTTCTTGGGCCGGAAACGATCGTATGCCGCTTGGATGCCCCATACGATTGAACCGATTAAATAAAGCGGAAATACGATGACGAGCATCGTCGCAAAGTCGCCCAGATCGTCCCATTCCCCCGTGTGGCGCAGCTGTGCCTGCAGCATGATCAGACAGCCGGTCGCATAGATGCCAAGCGGCCACCATCTTCTCCTGAATCCGGCCAGTATCGGCAGGGCGACGAATACGATCCAAACGATGACGTACACCGGTCCGTGCATGCGGTCTCTCCTTTCGAAGACGACTTCGAACTCTCTTTCATTGTAACAAAATCCGGCAGCCAGGCGAAATGACCGTTCCGCGGCCAAGGAAAACGAAACCTCCCGCCGCCTCTTCCACGCTGCCCTTCCAAGGGCTTCATGCGCGCCATGTCCTTCGACATCCTCAGAACCGTTCTGAATCGTGTAACTAAGCCCTGCGGCTCTTGAATTCGGGCCTTCGTCCGTTTACAGTAAAATTATCCCTAACGAGGTGAGCGCATGAATCTGCAAAAACGCAAAGACCGCGAAGAGCTCGAGCGGCGCATTCCGGCCATGCCCTGGTACGTCGACAAGTTCATCAACTATAAGCTGCCCGATCTCTCCCCTTCCACTCTGCTCGAATACGTCAGAGACTACGAGATTTTCCTCTCCTGGCTGATGGCGGAAGGGCTGACCTCTGCGTCGAAAATGGCGGACGTGCCGCTGGAGGATTTGGAGCGCCTGCATATGGACAGCGTCGATCATTTTCGGATGCACCTGGCGACGAAGCGGGATCATGCCAATACGAAAACGACGATCTCCCGCAAGCTGTCCTCCCTCCGATCGTTGTTTCATTATTTGAGCCAGATTGCCGAGGACGATAACTTCTACCCGCTGCTGAAGCGCAACGTGATGGCGAAAGTGTCGGTCAAACGCACGCATAAGCCGAAGGATACCGCCGCCAAGCTGGAAGGCAAGCTGCTGCAGGAACAGGAGATCGTCGAATTCATTCATTACATTAAACAAGATTACGCCCACGACGTCGCCGCGAACAAGCAGGCGGTTTACTCTCATGAGCTTAACCGGGTCCGAGACTGCTGCATCGTCAGCCTCATTCTCAATTCGGGCCTGCGCGTGTCGGAGCTCGTCAACTTGAACGTGGACGACGTCGATATCAAGAAACGGCTCGTCTACGTCTACCGCAAAGGGAAAAACGACGATACGTTCAAGACGCCCGTCTATTTTCGCCAGGATACGATTCCCGATCTGGAGGAATACGTCGCCCAGCGGGATACGAGGTATAAAGCGCCCAAGCGGGAAAAGGCGATGTTTCTGGCGATCGCCAACGGCAAGAAGGAAGGCTCTCGCATGACGAAGCGGGCGATCCAGGCGATGGTGCTTAAGTACGCCAAACGGTTCGGCAAGCCCTACTTGTCCGTGCACAAGCTGAGACACTCCTTCGCCACCGACTATTATTTGAGCAACGATCTGTACAAAACCCAGGAACAGCTTGGCCACGCTTCCCCGGAGACGACGCAAATCTATGCCCATCTCACCGACAAGACGATGGCCGAAGCGATCGACCGGCGCAGGGAAGAAGCTTAAAGCGGGACGACTTTCCCCTTTTAACATCAGAGCGCCGGAACTCTAAAGCGGTCATGATTATTTTGCTTCCATCAGTTAGATGCTACAGTCGAGGCCGTGGTCGTTCTTGCTCAATTTCTGAAGAAGTCGAGGTGCATGAAGATGGATTACCGGATTGAAAAAGACTCGCTCGGCGAGGTGCAGGTTCCTGCGGATAAGCTGTGGGGCGCGCAGACGCAAAGAAGCTTGAGCAACTTCCGGATCGGCACGGAGAAAATGCCGCTGGAGCTCGTCCGCGTGTTCGCCCTTCTCAAGAAGGGCGCCGCTCTCGCCAATGCGGAGCTGGGCAAGCTGAACGCCGACAAGGCGCAGGCGATTGTGGACGCGGCGGACGAAATCGCGCGCGGCGATTGGGACGAGCACTTCCCTCTCGGGGTATGGCAGACAGGCAGCGGCACGCAGTCGAACATGAACGTCAACGAGGTGATCGCCAACCGCGCCAACCAATTGCTGGCCGACCGCGGCTCCGAGCAGCGCATCCACCCGAACGACGATGTCAACAAATCGCAAAGCTCCAACGACACGTTCCCGACCGCAATGCACGTCGCCGCGCTTATCGCCGTGGAGGATCTCGTCCTGCCCGCGATCGGCAAGCTGAAGTCGACGCTGCAAGCCAAGAGCGAGCAGTTCGCGGACGTGATCAAAATCGGCAGAACGCATCTGCAGGACGCCACTCCCCTTACGCTTGGCCAGGAGATCGGCGGCTGGGTCGCGATGCTGGACAAATCGGAGCGGATGATCCGGGACTCCGCCGAATATTTGCGGGACCTGGCGATCGGCGGAACGGCCGTCGGAACCGGCATCAACGCCCATCCACAGTTCGGGGACAAAGTGGCGGAGAAGCTGAGCGAGTTAAGCGGCAAGCCGTTCCGTTCCTCGAACAACAAGTTCCACGCCCTGACGAGCCACGACGAGCTGGTCCACGTTCACGGCGCTTTCAAGGCGTTAGCCGCCGATCTGATGAAGATCGCCAACGACGTTCGCTGGCTGGCCAGCGGCCCCCGCAGCGGCATCGGGGAAATCACCATCCCGGCCAACGAACCGGGAAGCTCGATCATGCCGGGCAAGGTGAACCCGACCCAATCGGAAGCGATGACGATGGTCGTCGCCCAGGTGCTGGGCAACGACGTCACGGTCGGCTTTGCCGCAAGCCAAGGCAACTTCGAGCTGAACGTGTTCAAGCCGGTCATCATCTACAATTTCCTGCAATCGGCGCGCTTGCTGGCCGACGCGATCCATTCCTGGAACGACAACTGCGCCGTCGGCATCGAGGCCAATATCCCCGTCATTCAGGGACATCTCGAACGTTCCCTTATGCTCGTGACGGCGCTGAATCCGCACATCGGCTACGAGAACGCGGCTTCGATCGCCAAGACCGCGCATGCGGAGGGCTTAACGCTGAAGGAGGCCGCCCTGCGCAGCGGACTGCTGACGGAGCAGCAATTCGACGAGATCGTCCGTCCGGAGCATATGATCCATCCCAAGTAATAAGAGAGCAGGAAGCAAGGCTCGCTTACGCCCTACTTCCTGCTCTTCTTGCTTGCGATCCAGAACGCCAAAATGATGACCGGAATGAGAATAAACCACGGAATATGGATCGTGCTTTGCGTAATCGCCGCCAGAATCATCACCAGCACGACAAAGCCGATCAAATAAAGACAGCCCCTTCCGAACGTTTCCAAGCCCTCGCTCCTTTCCTTCTATACGGCAGACGATCGGCTTATCACCGTCAAGTTTCGGGAGACCGACCGCCCAACCTTTCGAAGAACGTAAGCCGGTTGCCGAACGGATCGACGACCCGCACTTCCAGACAGCCAAAAGCCTGTTCCAATCCCGGCCTGGCGTAGCCATAATGTTTCGCGGTCAAATACCGGTGGTATTCGGCCAGCTTTGCCGTCTCGATGCGCATCGCCGAGCCCGGCGTACCGTCTCCGTGATGCTCCGTCAGATGCAGCGCACAGCGCCCCAGCGACACTTGCGCATACAGCGGCATGTCGGGCTCGTGGCGATGCTCCCAGTCCAGACGGAACCCCAAGTAACCGACGTAAAACTCCTTCGCCTTCGCTGCGTCGAAGATTCTCAGCAGCGGCGTTATCGCCGATAATTCAAATTCCCGGACTTCCATCCGTTCACCCTCTTCGAGCTGGATAAAATCGCCAATCGCATAGCAAGCCCATCTTAACACGCAAGCGACGACAGATCAACGCCTACGGCCGCGATCGTCCGACTGCTGCCCGGAGATTGCCGCGTGTACGGCAGAACCGGCCATGCGTTCACCGATTTATACGATCAGAGAGATGACGAACGATTTCTTATCGCGAGCGTAGAGTACGCGCCTTCTTCATAGATGAGGCAGTTGAGCTGCGCCCCGTAAGCGCATCCGCCGTCAATCGCGATCTTGTCTTCATGGAACCACACTTCGGGCGCGCCGTGGATCTCCTCGGCTCTCGTATGCCCGAACACGACCGTCCTGTCGACCTTCGTTCGAAACCGGAAAAACTCCTTCTTAATGTACATGAAATCGCGGACAGGCTGATCCTTCCAATTCGGATATGCGGGATTCAGTCCGGCGTGAACGCAAATATGCCGATCGTCCTCGTAATAAAGAGGCAGTTTGCTCAGAAAATCGATATGATGCCCGTAGTTGCGTTTGATATAGGAGACCGCTTCGCTTAGGGTGTCCCCGTTCATTTCGTCCCGGCCCAGTCCGCAGTAGCTGAAAATCGTCCGCTTGCCGCCATGCTCCATAAACTTCGATCGCACGAGCGAATCGTTCGTACGAATCAAGTCGACCAGCCTCTGATCGTGATTCCCTCTCAACGCTACCGCCCCGTGACGTTCGACCAGTTCCATCACTTTGTCGACGACGTCCCTGCTCCTCGGGCCTCTGTCCACGTAATCGCCCAGCAGAACAAGCCGATCCTGTCCGGGATCGTAGCGGGTCTCCTCCAACAAGCGCTCGAACGGCTCCAGACAGCCGTGAATGTCGCTGATCATCAGCGTCCGCTTCATATCGTCACCTGCCCCTCGACCGGCATGCTCATCCGGATTCCCGCGAGCTTGCGCGAGCCTTCCTGCAGACGGACCTCGTAGGGCGTGAATCCCAGGCCGGCGTAGAATAACAGCGCGCGCGTATTCGTGTTATGACAGATTAGCCGAACCGTCTTGACGCCATGCTCCTCGGCCGCCCGATTGATCAGCGTCTGGATCAAATAGCCGGCCGCCCCCGAGCCTCTGCATGACGGACGAACGATGACGTTGCCGATCCAGCAATCTTCACCGTCGCTCACCTCGTACAGATTGCCGTATGCGATGACGACGTCCGAATCGGTAACGACGGTCGGGCAGCTTCGGTCGGCGGCGGCCGCGCGAAGCTGTTCCGCAGTCAACGGATAAGTCGCTTTCGGATACATGTAGAAAGCCTCGTCTTCGTTTAGCGGAAAAGATGCGATCACCGGGAAATCCGCGTCTGTGGCGTTGCGGTAATGAAACATAGCGGCCACTCCCTTCTATTTAACGTTATTAATTACTCACCATAACTTTCTGCGCGACCCCTCCCTATTCCTTTTTTCTTTTAATGGATTTTTACGCCGTGGAACGCGGAATAAGACCGCGATGCTCGCGGTCTTGACGCTGATGGCCGATTACTCTTCAGGAGCGAGCGCAGCTTTGTCTCCCGAGTTGTCATACGCATCCAATACCGACGCCAGCAACCCCGGAAATCTCTCCTCCAGGTCTTCCGTCCGCAGCGAGAGCAATCTCTGCGTCCCCTTCACGCGAACCCGGATCAGGCCCGCTTCCCGAAGCGTGCGCGAGTGATGCGAGAACGTGGACTTGACCACGGGAACGTCGATGCTCCCGCAGGCCAGCTCTCCGGCCTTGTGCAGTCCGGAGACGATATATAGGCGCACGGGATCGCTCAAGGCATAGAGCACCGAGGAAAGCTGGATGTCAGCGTTATCCGGATGGTACAGCGGCTTCATCGTTTGTCATGCCTCCCCTTCGCAAGCTCTTTATTGCATTTTACCATATGCCGTGCTATATTTCTAATATTCGATTACAATCGAACTATAGAAATGGAGAGAACCCGACATGTCCAATCCGCGACAAGCTTTGCCCGGCGGCCGGCCGGAGCGACCTGCGATGAGAGAAGGCGTCGTGACTTTAATTCTCGGTCTAACGGTCGTTCTCGTCATCATGAATACGATGATGTTTAATCTCGCCCTTCCCGATGTTGCCGCGGACTTCCGTCTCTCTCCCTCTTCGACTTCATGGATCGTGACGGGCTACTCCATCGTGTTCGCGATTTCCTCGATTACGTACAGCAGGCTTTCCGATTTCATTCCTCTTAGAAGATTGTTTCTGATCGGCATTTTGTCGCTGAGCCTGGCGGCCGTGGCCGGTTACTTCAGCGACAGCTTCCTGTCGCTGCTGCTCGTGCGTCTGGTGCAAGCCTCCGGAGCCGGTGCGGTACCGGCGCTGTCGCTCGTTCTGATCGCGCGGTACGTGCCGATCGAACGCAGAGGCAAAGCGATGGCCGCCATCATGTCGGCGGCTTCGCTCGGCCTCGGTCTCGGTCCGGTCGCGGGCGGCGCGATCGTCGAGTACTTGGGCTGGCACTACCTGTTCGTCGTCACCGCGATCACGCTGCTGCTCGTTCCTTTCTTCGCGGCGCTCATTCCGGCGGAGAAGCCGGAGCAGGGCTCCTTCGACGTTCCGGGAGCCGCTTTCGCCGCAATCGGGACGACCGGGCTGCTGCTCTTCCTGACCAGCTCGTCCTGGATCGCGCTAGCGGCCGGAGCGGCGTCGCTGCTGCTCTTCGTCGTGCGCATCAGAACGGCGGCAGAGCCGTTCGTAGCTCCGGCACTGTTCCGCAACCGCACTTATCTGATGCTTGGAGCCGTTGGCATCGTCGGCTACTTGTGCAGCTTCTCGACGCTGTACCTGCTCCCCCAAATTCTCGTGCCCCATTACGAACTAAGCGCTATCGGAGCGGGGATGGTCATTTTTCCAGGGTCGCTGCTGTCGATGCTCGTCTCGAGGAAAGTCGGCAGCTTCATCGATTCGAAGGGCAACGACGCGATTATCCGCTATGTTCCCTTCGTCATGCTGCTGTCCGTCGTCCTGTTCGCCGTGTTCGTCGGATCGGGATACGTCGCCATCCTGCTCGCCTATATGGTTCTCAGCGTCGGTTTTACGTTCCTGACGAGCAGCATTTCCAACGAGATGTCCAGAATATTGGAGCCTAAGCAGATCGGCTCAGGCATGGGGCTGTTCCAGCTGCTGCAGTTTTTCAGCGGGGCTTTCGGCGTGGCCTTGACGGCGAGCGCCCTCGGCTGGCAGAAGACGTATACGCTCCCCCGCGCCTTCTCCAACATCTACTGGGGGTTGGCCGTCGTCGTTCTCGCCTCGATCGCGTGCGGATTGGCGTATCTCCGCTCCCGAAGCCGGCAGACGGCGACCATTTAACGCGGTCCCAGCGAAGCGTTTCGCTTCCCGATGCGCTCTGCCGCTCGTGTCCAGCCCATGATGGATGAGTCGATTTTCCGCGCGTGTTGGCCTAGGAATTCCGTCCAGGCTTAATACAGCGTCCGGAGGGATTCCGCCTTGAACGTCTGCAGCTCGTCGAAACGGCCGTCGCGAATTTTCGCGGCCCAGAGCGGATCGGCCAGCAGCGAGCGGCCGACGGCGACGAGGTCGAATTCCTCTTGCTCCAACCGATCGATGAGCTGGCCGATGTCGGCTACGTCCGAGTTTTGCCCGCGGAACGCTCCGTTGAATTCGACGTCCAGGCCGACGGAGCCGACCGTGATCGTCGGTTTGCCGGTCAATTTCTTCACCCATCCTGCAAGATTCAAGTCAGATCCCGGAAATTCCGGTTCCCAGAAGCGGCGCGTCGAACAGTGGAAAATATCGACGCCGGCGTCGACAAGAGGCGCGAGAAATCGCTCCAGCTCCTCCGGCGTCTTCGCCAGCTTCGCATCGTAAAACCCCGACTTCCATTGGGAAATACGCAAAAGAATCGGATAGTCCTCGCCCGCCGCGCGTCTGCTTGCTCTGACGATATCGGCCGCGAACTTCGTGCGGGAGACGATATCGCCTCCGTATGGATCGTCCCTGCGATTTGTCTGCTCCCAGAAAAACTGGTCGATCAGATAGCCGTGCGCGCCATGCAGCTCGATGCCGTCGAAACCGAGGCGCTTGGCTTCCCCGGCGGCCCGACCGAACGCTTCCACGATCGATTCGATCTCCTCCACAGACAGCGGCTCGTTCGTCTTCTCTCCCGCTAGAGTAAGACCCGAGGGGCCGACCGAAGGCGCTTCCGGGTTCGGGAGCGAGCCGTTTTGGCGCGTCATGCCGACATGCCAGAGCTGCGGCACGATTTTGCCGCCTGCCTCGTGCACCTCGGAGACGACCTTCGCCCAGCCTTTCAACGACGCGTCGCCGTGGAACAACGGGATGTTAGGGTCTCCCGTCCCCGCCGGATGATCGATGATCGTGCCTTCGGTGACGATCAGCCCGACTCCGTTCTCCGCCCTGCGCCGGTAATAAGCCGCCACGTCCGGTCCCGGCACTCCTCCCGGGGAACGGCTCCGAGTCATCGGTGCCATGACGATCCGATTAGACAATTGAAGCTTCTCCGACGCGAACGGCTTAAACAACGTTTCGGACGCACGCTGCTGCGCGCTATAGGTTTCTTTGCTCACTCCACAACCTCCAATGTAATGAATCTGTATATACATAAATTTAGATATACGCCAAGGCGGAAAAGCCGCAGCCTAGAGACTGGCTTGAAGCCGTTCGATAAATTGGCGGATCCCCTCTTCATTGCGGCGGTAATACGTCCATTGGCAATGTCTTCTGGACTCCAGCAAGCCCGCCTGCTGCATCTTTACAAGGTAGCCCGATATGACCGATTGAGCGAGTCCTGCTTTATCCGCGATTGATCCTACGCATACCCCCCCTTGAAAATCGCAGTCCGCAGGCATATGGCTTTGCGGGCCAAAATGCCGTTCAGGCTCTTTCAGCCACTCCAGTATGCGAATTCTCGTCTCGTTCGACAGCGCCTTGATGATCGATAAAGTTTCCATAAGCCTAGTATATCTATTTTTCTAGAAATGTAAATCTATTTGGCTGCAGCTCGCAAGAGCGTCGGACGGAGCGAGCAAAAGCTAGCTCCGTCACTACAGCGCTTCGACGATATCGCCGGCAACGAGGGAACCGAGCGAGCTGCGGTTCGCGGCGGCGAGATCGCCGGCCGCTCCATGCCAGTAGACGCCGATCGCCGCGGCCTTCTCGGCTGCGAATCCTTGGGCGAGCAAGCTGCCGATCATGCCCGCGAGCACGTCGCCCGAGCCGCCGGTCGCCATGCCGGCGTTGCCCGTCGTGTTTACCCACGCGTCTCCGCGCGGGGAGGCGACGACGGTGCGCGCTCCCTTCAGCACAACGTGGACGCCGTATCGTTCCGCAAGACGACGCGCCGCCCCGAGCCGATCTCGTTCGATCTCCGGAACGGACACTCCGCACAGTCTCGCCATTTCCCCCGGATGCGGCGTTACGATCGTTTCGCCCTGTCGAGGGCCCCATGACGCGAACTCTCCGGAGGAGACCGCCTCGGCTGCCATGTTCAACGCGTCCGCGTCGAGAACAAGCGGTGCGGCCACACCGCTCCACAGCTCCCGCAGCCACAGCGCGTCTCCCGCCCAGCGGCCGAGGCCCGGGCCGACAACGACAGCTTGCTTGCCCGACGCGTTCGCCGCCACCTCCTTGCCGCTCGTTCCGCGCCACTCCCCAAGCCCGCCGTCGGCAACGCCGACAAGCATCGCTTCGGGTAGGTGGCCCGTCAGCGAACCGACCAACGCACTCGGCACCGCCCTGCTGACCAGTCCGCAGCCGGCCCGAAGCGCCGCTTTGGCGCACAGCAGCCCGGCTCCGCTCATGCCGCGAGAACCGGCGACGACGAACGTATGGCCGTATGTGCCTTTGTGCGAATTCGCTTTCCTTGCAAGCGGCAGCGCAATCCCCCAACGGACGGCAAGAGACGCCTTATCGAGTACGAAGGTGCGCACTTTCTCCGATTTCATAGCCGCCTCCGGAATGCCGATCGGCCGCACGACTACCTCACCCGCCGCGTCCGCTCCGGGATAAGCGAGCAGGCCGACTTTAGGCAGGGCAAGCGCAACCGTCACGCAGGCCCGTATGCAAGGCTCCGCGGTCTCTCCCGTATCGGAGTCGATTCCGCTCGGCACGTCGATCGCCACGATCGGCCGACCGCTGCCGTTCGCCTCCCGGATCAGAGAAGCCATCGGCTCGCGCGGAGCGCCTGCCGTTCCCGTGCCCAACAGCGCGTCGACGACGCCGTCCCACCGCGTCCAATCGATCGAGCCGGGCGAATACTCCTCTTGAGGCAGTCCGATGCGAGACGCGATGTCCCGCTGCAGCGCCGCCTCTCCGGTCAGCGAGTCTCTCGGCACCGCGTATACGATCCGAACCTCGAAGCCCCGGTCGGCCAGATGTCTCGCGCAGACGAGTCCATCTCCGCCGTTGTTTCCTTTGCCGGCCAGAACGAGCCACCTCGGCTGTCGGACGCCGGGAATGCCCGCATGCGCTTGCGCCGTTTTTCCCGCCCCCGCCTGCAGTCTCTCGACCTCATCCGCCACGGCTCTTCCCGCGTTCTCCATCAGCGCGATGGCGGGAATGCCGATCGCATCGATCGCGCAGCGGTCGATCTTCCGCATCTCTGCCGCAGTAACCAGATACATGACGGTTCCTCCTCCTTCCTGACGAGCAACAATTTACGACATTAAATACTTCTCGACTTTACTCGCCAACCGTTCGCTCTCCTCGCTTAGCTTCAACAAATTTCGCGCTGCCGAAGCCGTCTGCTCCCGAAGCGTTCCCATGCCGTCGACGCCGTCGAAATAACGATTCAGGAAGTGTAAAAACACGTCAAGAGTCCGCAGCCGGATTAAGCCCGGAATCGCCTCCGCTTCTTCCCGGCTTAGACGCAGCCGCCTTCCCGCGCCGCGCAGAAACGCCTCGATCAGCTCCGGGCCGTTGTGCGCGTCCAAAAATCCGGAGACGACGACGGCGATCTCCATCGCCCGAAGATCCCGCGTGCAAAACTCGAAGTCGAGAATCGCCCCGATCGCTCCCGCGCCGTCCTCCCTGGTGAGACAGTTGGAGAAGTTGATATCCCCGTGGATCAGTTGATGAGGAAGCGAACGAAAACGCGGCAAATACGCGCGGAAAGCGGTCAACTCCTCCCCGATCAGCCTCAGCGCGGCCGCTTCTTCCCGCAGCTCCGCAGGCGGCTCCTCGCAAAATTCTGCCACCTTGACCGGCGTGCACCAAGCGTATGACGACTCCATCTCGTAGTATGGGGCGTAGGCGGGCGCTCCGGGCAATTCCAGAGCGGCCAAGGCATGCACCAGCTCCCCGGTCGCGCCGCCCAAGCTTTCCGCCGCGGCGACCTCTCCCTCCGCCGGCCTCTCTCCCTCGATATAGGCAAACAGACAGGCCAGACGCTCCGTCCCGTCCTCCAGCCGCACGATCGTGCTTCCGTCGCCGGACGCAATCGGCCTCGGTACCCGAAACGAAAGATTAACCTCATTAAGTTTCTTTAACAGCCGATGCTCGAAGCGGATTTTCTCCTCGTCCTTGTGCGTCTCGTAAATTCTGAGCACCCATCTGCGCCCGTCCGCTCGCACGAAACGGGTCGTATTGTTCCAGCCGGAGTGACCCTGCTCGACGTCCCAGCGTTCGTCGGGGAAATACCGCTGCAAGATTGAATCAAATGACAAGCTTGTTCCCACTTTCCTGCGTTTTCATCGTTTCGGGCGCGGCCTCTCTTGGTTTTGGCCAGCTTCGTTCCGTCGCTTCCTCGGCGAAATGTTCAAAGCTCCCGCGCCGCACGCGGCCGCCCCGAACTCACTCCGCCGCATCCGGGGCTCCGCCCGAAGGCTCGCGAAGCAGCGGCGAGTACATCATCAGCGCATGGTTCTCGGCGATGTCTTCCTCCATCAGCCATTCCCCGTCGGCCGTATAAACGTCGCGGTAAAGCTCGTTGTGCCGGACGTAGCCGCCCCAAGACTCCAGCGTAATGCGGTGGTTCCGCTCACGCACCTCGTAGCGGTAACGCTCGGGCCTCTCCGCATGCCATGCCCCGTACAAATATTCCCCGTCCAGGCTTAACTGAAGCTGATAGGTCGACGACGTGCGGTTCGCGATCCGCAAGTCCAAATAGTTATAAGAGCAAGTAGCGCCGCTCCCGAAAGGCTGAGTCCGCCGATCGTCGGGGAAAACGTCGTAGCTGTGCCGATGTCTCTCCGTCACGGTAAGCTCCGTATGGAGCGTCATCCAGTAAATCAGGTTGGACAGCTGGCACAAGCCGCCCGCCAACCCCGACCTCACCTGGCCGCAGAACAGAATCATGCCGTCCACGTAACCTTTGCGCCGCGTCGGCCTGCCGATCGAACGCCAGTAGGACAGCGTCTCTCCCGGATGCAGCAGCAGCCCGTGCAGCCGGGGCAAGGCCGTTTTCAAGTTCGCGACCTTGTTGATCTGCAGCTGCATGTCGGCGTCGGCGAGCTTCCGGATGAGCGGGGTCCGGTGCTTCGCGACGATGAACGGCAGCGGATCCGGGCTTCTTTTCTTGGCGAACCTGACCCCTCCGAACATCCATTCCCCATAGCGGCGAACCGTATAATACCATTTGCCGGCCTTAAGCCTCAGCGGCGAACGCGCGATGGGCCGAAGCTGCGGATTCATGGCCTGTCCGTCCCCTTTTTCCAATCGGACTTGAGCAATCCCATCTGAATGACGTCCCAATAGCGGCCTTTTTTGTACTGGCGCTCCCTCAGTCTTCCTTCCTGGACGAACCCGCAGCTAAGGTAGCTTCGAATAGCCCGCTCGTTAAAATCGTACACCTCGAGCTCCAGCCGATTCAGATTCATCTCCCGAAACGCGAAGTCGACGAGCAGCTTCATCGCCTCCGTGCCGAAGCCGCGGCCCATATGCTCCTGAGAGCCGATGACGATGCCGATTTTGCCGACGCGGTTTTTCCAATCGATCGCGTCCAGACTGATCTGTCCGATGTAAGCTTCCGTGGCCAGATCGGCGATGACGAAGCCTTTGCTGTCCGAACGGCCCTCCAGCATGGACTCCACATAGCTTTCCGTCGATTGCTCCGCATGCGGGTACAGAAAAATGTCGGACAGGTGAACGACGATGTCCGGATCGTTCACCCACTGGCGAATCCAGGGAAGATCTTCCCTGCGGTATTCCCTTAACATAATGCTCGTTCCCAACAGACGAGGCATCCTCAGCCCTCCCCAGTATTCGAGTCGTCCAGCAGAAGGCCCTGTTTGACCGCCTTCTGCAGCATTTCCTGCGCATAGCGCCACAGCGTGTCGGAAGTTTCCCGGACGGGCTCGAGCCGTTTCAGCACCTGCGAGCGGACGATGCGGTTGTTCCTCCAGCTGACCCCGCCCGTGTAATAATTATGGACGACCGGCTGAAGCCGATCGAGCGCGGCGGCGTATTTGGCCTCCGGCGTCCCCCCTTCCTCGAACTCCCGCCACAGCGCCATCCATTCTTCCCGCTGATCGTCCGGCAGCAGGCCGAACAGCCTGTCCGCCGCCGCTTTTTCGCGCGCTTCCTAATCCTGATAGCCCTCCGAGTCGTAGGCAAACGTGTCGCCCGCGTCGATCTCCACGAGGTCGTGCAGCAGCAGCATTCGGACGACGCGCGCCGAGTCCAGGGACGGCTCGTTGGCGTGCTCCAGCAGAAGAAAGGACGCCAGCGCGACATGCCAGCTGTGCTCGGCCGAATTTTCGAGCCGGCTCTTGTCAATCAGATACGTTTTGCGAAGCACCGATTTCAGCTTGTCGATCTCCACCAGAAAGGCGAGCTGCGCGCTTAACCGGTCGTTGCCGTTCCAACTATCCATCGTCATCTGTTCCCTCCGCTCCTGATACGCCCATTGTACCATGGACGAGTGCGCAGTTCCTACGCCTGCCTTCAGTTCCTTGTTTCCCCTTCCCTACCCCGTCTGCCCGCAGCTGCCGCTCCGTTCATATTCCGTTCATATTCCGATCGCACAATAGAAGGGTCGGCCGAACCTGTTGCGCAGCCTCGACGCGAACCGCGACGCTGGTCGAGCGCTAGCTGGCATTTCGGCCTCCAACATCGGATAATGGATAAAATAAACGCATGAGAAGGGAGCCGCTGCGATGACCCGAATACTCGTCGTCGACGACGATCCTCACATTCGCGAGCTGGTCGAGCTGTTCCTCGTTCAGGAAGGCTTCGAGGTCGCTGCCGCTGTCGACGGCATGCATGCGCTGGAGGTGCTGGAGTCGACAGCGGTCGATCTGGTCATTCTCGACATTATGATGCCGCGCATTGACGGCTGGGAGCTGTGCAAGGAGCTGCGCGAGCATTACGATCTGCCGCTGCTCATGCTGACCGCCAAAGGAGAAACGATGCAGAAGGTCAAAGGCTTCCAGCTCGGGACGGACGACTACATGGTCAAGCCGTTCGAGCCCGTCGAGCTGGTCGCGCGGGTCAAAGCGCTGCTCAAGCGTTACCGGATAGCGATCTCGCAGAACGTAACGGTCGGAACCGTCTGTCTGAATCGGCACACCTATACGCTGCAAGCCGGCGACCAAGCGCTCACGCTTCCTCTTAAAGAATTCGAGCTGCTGTTCAAGCTGGCCAGCTATCCGGGCAAAACGTTCTCCAGGGAGCAGCTGATCGAGCAAATCTGGGGGTTCGATTACGAAGGGGACGAGCGGACGGTGGACGTCCATATCAAGAGGCTGCGCGAGAAATTTCCAGACGGCCGGCACGGCTTCCGCATCGCAACGATCCGGGGCTTGGGCTATCGCTTGGAGGTATCGCCATGACCCGGCGAGGCGCTCCTCCCAGGGGCAGGCCCGAATTTTCCGGGCGCGGGCGGGGACGACGGTATTTCAACGTATTCCGGGAAAACCTGGAGCACAGGAAGCGAATGAAGGAGCTGGGGAAGGATTTTCGGCCTTCCCGGAAATGGCTGATCTTCATTTTCGCGCAGCTCCATGTCGGACTGGCGGTTTGTTGGCTGCTCTCCCATCTCGTGCTTGACGCCGTCTACGCCAAGTGGTTTCCGCAATATGAGGATACGCTTCTTCGCCAGTATTTTACGTTCGTGCTGACCCTGATCTTCCTGTTCGTTAGCGCGAATCTGATTCGGCTGTTCTTCGCGCCTCTTCGCCGCCAGATGGAATGGTTCATGCAAATGATCCATGCGATGAAACAGCTGTCCAAGGGCAATTTTAACGTGAACCTCGACGCGAATCCGCGCTTCATGGGCCAATTCGGTCCTTTGATTACCAGCTTTAACGAGATGGCCAGCCAGCTGAACCGGATGGAGCAGATGCGGCAGGAGTTCATCTCCAACGTCTCTCACGAGATCCAGTCTCCGTTAACGTCAATCTCCGGCTTCGCCCGGGCGCTGCAGCGCGACGATCTGGCTCCCGAGACGCGCAAGCATTATCAGAACATTATCGAGACGGAGAGCAAGCGGCTGTCCCGCATGAGCGACAACCTGCTGAAGCTGACGTCGCTCGAATCCCGGCAGCATCCGTTCGACCGAAAAGCCTATCGGCTGGACAGGCAGCTTCGCCATCTTATTCTGAGCTGCGAGCCTCTGTGGCGGGAAAAAAATGTGGAAATGGACGTCGACTTGCCGGAATGCGCCGTCACCGCGGACGAAGACCTGCTGAGCCAAGTATGGGTCAACCTGCTTCATAACGGCATCAAGTTCGCTCCCGAAGGCGGAACGATCGGCGTTCGCTTGTCGAAGCTCAACGACCGAATTCGCGTGCTCATTACCGACAACGGTCCGGGCATTTCCGAGGCGGCACTCCCTCATATTTTCGAAAGGTTCTACAAAGAGGATAAAGCCCGGACGCGCGCGGGAGGCGGCAGCGGCTTGGGCCTGTCGATCGTCAAAAAAATCGTCGATATGCACGGTGGAACCGTGTTTGCGAGCAACCGAAGACCTACCGGCGCCGCCTTTACCGTCGAGCTGCCGTCCTCGTAAAGCTTCGCCGTCAGGTACGCCGCTGGCCAGCTATCGAGGCGATTGTCCCGGCCGGCTTCTTGCGGTCAGACCAAAAGTCTGTTCATCAGGAAGCGGAAAAATAAAGCCTGCAGCTCGCGCAAGGAACGGGCTCTCGTCTTGCCGAGCATGCAGGCGAAGCGGTTGGCCAGCACAGTCGGCTCGATCTTCAAGTGGCCGGCGATCTCCTCGTCCGACAATCCGTATAACAGGCACAGCTTAAGCGCCGCCGCCTCTTCCTCCGTCAATCCGTACCGCTCTCCGAACGCCTCGCACATTCGAGCGGATCGGGAATCGTCCGCGATCACGATCTCCCAATCCGCCATCATCGTTGCCACTTGCCGAATCTCCTCTCCTGCCGGAAGTCAAGCTTGTTGAATGCGGTGCCTCTAGTTGCGCCGGGTCCTCCCGACGATGTCTTCCGTTTTACTCTCTATCGATTATGATAGAATCAATGTATTAGCAGATTTAAGCAGGTTGTATTTGTTTTGTATGAAAAAGCCTAATACTTCATCCTAATATGTGGAGGGGAATTTCCATCTTCCGTTCACTTCGCTTTAAGATCGTCGTCGCTCTCCTCTTGCTTAACTCTCTCTCTTTTTTCGCGATCAGCTACATCAACTACGAAACCTCCAACAAGCAGATGAACGAACAGCTCGTTCGCCACAGCCTGTCCAGCTTAAACAGCACCGTAACCCATTTGAGCTCGATGCTCTCGCTTCGCATGAAGGAAGCCGAGCTGATCAGCCACTCCGTTCCGATGCGTCTGCGCACGACGGAGGAACGGCTGGTCTATTTGAATAATGCGGTGCGCCAGACCGATCTGCCGGTCAGGCACATCGGCATCGCTTCGCTCGCGGGCAACCTTACGCTGACGACGGGAGAGTCCCTTTCTGTCTCCGATATGTCCGCCTTTCGCCAGGCGGTCCGGGGCAGCAGCGCTTACGCCGAGATGAGGCGGGATTCGGAGGACTATCCCGTGCTCTGGCTGATGGTGCCCTACTTGAACCCGGACAATCGGCTGACGGGCGTCGTCGGCTTTGCCCTCGACGCTCCCCTGTTGTTCGGCCGCCATCTGAACTCGCGCGACGGCGAATTCGAGGACAGCGCGACGGTGCTGATCGACCGGGATACGAATCTGCTTCATTATTCGGACACGTCGCTAATTCTGAAACGGAACTATTTGGCGGAGGACCCGGCCGTCAGCGAGTTTGCCAAGCAGCTTCAGAGCAGCGGACAGGGCTATGGCGAAACAATGCTGTTCGGCCGCGTGCTGAAGCTCTTCTACGTGAAGGTGCCGAACACGGACTGGTATGCCGTATACTCCGTCTCCAAAAGCGAATTCGAAGCGCCGCTGCTGCGCTCCCTCTGGATGAACATCGGCCTGATCGGCGCCACGGAGCTCCTCTTGAGTTTGTTCCTCTACGGCGTGACGCACCGGTCGATTCTGAGCAAGCTGAAGCAGGTCGTTGCGGTGACCCAGAAAGTGGCCGCAGGCGACTTCTACCCTCGCCCGCTTTCGATTAAGAGCCGGGACGAGATGGGAACGCTGGCGAGCTCGGTCAACGGCATGATCGACAATTTGCAGGAGCTGTTCGAGCCTTATCAGGCGTTCATTCGCCACAACCAATACGCGATGATCGTGACGGATTCGAGCTTCGCAGTCACCTCCTTTAACCAGCGAGCGGAAGAAATGCTCGGCTACGCCGAGCGGGAAGTTCTCGGCAGGCAGGCGCTGCTTCTGTGGCATGACCCGGAACAGCTGCGAGACCGGGCGGCCTATTACTCCCGCAAGCTGGAGACTCGGGTGGAGCCGAACGAATCCGTGCTGTTCCTGATGCCGCGCAAAGGCTTTCTGCCCAACTGGGAGTGGACCTGGATCGACCGGAAAGGCGCGCGGATGCTCGTGTCGCTGAACACGAGCATCATCCGCCTTCCGGACGGCAGCCCCAAAGGATACGTTCTGATCGCCAGAGATATTAGCGAGATTAAACAAGCGGCCGCCACCAACACGAGACTGTTCGAGATTATGGACAGCGCTCACGACATGATCGCCTCCTTCGACGCGCGAGGGCGAATCTTCTACTTGAACAAGGCCGGGCTGGAATTCCTCGATATTGAAGCGTTGAATTCGGACAACAGCGGACTGGACCGATATTTGTCTCCTTCGATGTCGGTCCGCTTCGCCGAGGGGCTGGAAGAGGCGCGGAGCCACGGCTACTGGCAAGGAGAGATCGATTTCACGACCGCCGGCGGTCGTCTGCAGACGACCTCCATCACCGTCGTAGCCCACCGGACGGGCGACGAGAAGGAAATCTACTACTCCTCGATCGTGCGGGACATTTCCCAACAGAAGGAAATTCAGCTTCAGCTGCTGCACGCGAAAGAAGAAGCCGATCGGGCGAACGAAGCGAAAAGCTCCTTCCTCGCGCGTATGAGCCATGAAATCCGCACTCCCTTAAACGGAATCATCGGCCTCACTCATCTTCTTCTGCGGCTGGACCATACCGAGCTCCAGGCGAACTACTTGAAGCAGATTTCGCTCTCTTCCGACAATCTGCTTCGGCTGCTGAACGATATTCTGGATTATTCCAAGCTGGAGGCGGACAAGCTGACGATCGAGAACGTGCCGTTCGAGCCTGAAGATCTGCTGCAGAAGCTGAGCGGCTTATTCTCCGTGCTCATCGGTCCGAAGCCGGTCGACTTCATTATTCGCTCCGACCCCCGTCTTCCCGACTGGCTGATCGGCGACCCTACCCGGCTCAAGCAAATTTTGCTTAATCTGGGCAGCAATGCGATCAAATTCACGAACATCGGCCTGATTGAACTCTCGGTGGCCGTCTCGGAGATGAGCGATCGCCAGGCCAGGCTCAAATTCTCCGTGAAGGATACCGGTATCGGCATGACCGAGGAACAGACGCAGCGTCTGTTCAAACCGTTCGTGCAGGCCGACGAGAAGACGAGCCGCAAATACGGGGGAACGGGACTCGGGCTTGTCATTTCCCGCACGTTGGTCGAACGGATGGGCGGCGAGATAGCCGTCGCGAGCCGGTACCAGGTCGGCAGCGAGTTTTCCTTCGAGCTGACGTTCCCGGTGTGCGCGGATCGGGCGCCGGCCTTCAAGCCGCAGTTTCCCGGATTGAAAGTCGTCGTGCTGGAGGATCAGCATGCGGTGGCCGAGCATTGGCGCATGACGCTCACCTCCTTCGGCTGCGAGGCGGTGGCCCTCTCCACGTGGCGTCAGGCTCAGGCGCTGCTGCGCGAGTCCGAATGGGACGCGCTTGTCGTCGATATGGAGTGCGGAGACATGCACGGAGAAGATACCTGGAAGGAATGGAAATCGGAGCTGGACGCCGCCGGCGTCAAAGCGATCGCGTCGACTACGCTCTCCGGCCGCGACGCGCTCTACCAGCTTCCCGACGTTTACCGTCCGGAGATCGTGCTGGTCAAGCCCTCTTCCGCCCTGCAAATCCGTCAAGCGCTGCAAGTGCTGAACGATTCTTCTCGGACGGCGGCCTCCCGCGCCTCCTCCCAGCCGCCCGAAGTCGGCGGCCCGGCGCCCGCTCGGAACGGCGATCACGTCCGTTCGAGCATCTGGGTCGTCGACGATCAGGCGATTAATCGGATCGTCCTGAAGCAGCTGCTCGATTCGCAAGGCTATATGGTGCGGCTGCTGGAAAGCGGAACCGAAGCGGTCTCGCTGATCGAATCGAACCAGGCCGAAGCGGATTTGATTTTAATGGATCTTCATATGCCGGACATGGACGGCATCGAGGCGACGATTCGCATCCGCCAGCAGCTCGGCCGGGAACGGCTGCCGATCGTCGCCGTCACGGCGGACGTGACGAGCGAAATGCATGAGCGCTGCCGAAGCGCAGGCATGAACGATATTCTTACCAAGCCGATCGAGCCGAACGCTCTGTACGACTGCATCGGCCAATGGCTGCCCTCCGACCGCACGTCCGCGCCCGCGCCAATCGCTTCCGCCCAGGCGAAGCCCGGGCAGCGGCCCCGTCTTCCCGAGCTGGAGACGGCGGAAGCGCTGCGGCGGATCGGCGGCAAGGAAAAGCTGTACTTGCGGCTGCTGGACAAATTTATGGCGCAGTATGCGGGGTTCCCGGATCAGCTGGAGCGGCTCCGCACCGAAGGCAAGACGAACGACGCCATCCGTCTCGCCCATTCCCTCGGCGGGGCGGCCGGACATCTGGGGGCGCGGGCGATCCAGGAGTCCGCGGCGGCGCTTGAACGGTCGCTTCGCGGCAACGAACAGGTCGAGGAAGCGGCAAAGCGGCTTTGCCGCTCGCTGGAGCAAGGCATCGAGGCGATGAGGAATGTGCTGAAGGAAAAAAGGAGTTAGACGAACGACAAGGGTCATTATATAATAGACATGCATGGGCAAATGTTAGCAAAATATGAGCATTCCTAACACTTTACTAAAAGGGTGTGACCTTGACGTTGACGAGAGTGCTTGTCATTGAAGACGATCCCATCATCGGAGAGATGCTCACCCTCTACCTTTCTGAAGAAAATTTCGACGTTCAACGGGTAGAGACCGCTCGTGACGGGAAGCTTGCCCTTCATACGTTCAGCCCGGACATGATCTTGCTCGATCTGATGCTTCCCGACTCCAGCGGTACCGAGCTCTGCGCCGAGTTCAGACGGCTGACCGCCGTGCCGATCATCGTCATTTCCATGAAGCCGTCCGTTACCGTCCGCATCCAGGCGATCAGCAACGGCGCGGACGATTTTCTCGTGAAGCCCTTCAGCATGCAGGAGCTTAAAGTGCGCATGGAGGCCGTGCTTCGCCGAACGTTAAGCTCGAGCCCCGGCGTCAGACCGGTTGCGGAGCCGATCGGTCACGGTCCGGCGCCGGGCGGTTCCGCCTCCTCCGAAGGCTTGACCTTGGATCTGGAGCGGCGAACGATCGTTCTGGACGGAGTACATATCGAGATGACGTTCTCCGAGTACGAGATTATGAAGCTCTTCTACCAGCATCCGAACCGCGTCTTCAGCAGAGAGGAACTGATCAACGCCGTCCGCGGCATCGATTCGTTCATTAACGACCGGGCGATCGACGTTCACGTCACCAATCTGCGGCGCAAGCTGGAGAAAAATCCGAAGGAGCCGCAATATATTAAAACCGTCTGGGGCGTCGGCTACAAGTTTATGAACCCCGGAAGCAGCAGCGCCTAGAAAGCGACAGCCTCCCGTCAGCCGGACATGCGGCCGGCGGGAGGCTGTCGCCGTTAAGGCAGAATGTCCCGCAAGGCGTTCAGCAGCGCCTCCATCTCGTCGTCGGTGCCGATCGTGATGCGCAGGTAGTTGTCGATCCTCGGCTTATTGAAGTAGCGAACGAGAATCCCCCTGCTCTTCAAGGCCGCGAACAGCTCGCGCGCTTCCTTGGCGGGATGGGTGACGAAGACGAAGTTCGCCAGCGAATCGACGACCTCGAAGCCCAGCTCTCGGAGGGCGTCGGTCGTTCTCTCCCTCGTCTCCGTCACTTTCCGGTTCGTCTCTTCGAAGTACGCCGTGTCTTCCAGCGAAGCGAGCGCCCCCGCCAATGCGAGCCGATCCAGCGTATAGGAATTGAAACTGTTTTTGATCCGGTTCAGCCCTTCGATCAGATCGGGATGGCCCAGCGCCATGCCGACCCGCAGACCGGCCAGCGATCTCGACTTCGACAGCGTCTGAACGACCAGCAGATTCGGATAGTCGGGCAGGAGCGAGACGGCCGACTCCCCGCCGAAATCGATATACGCTTCATCGACGACGACGACCTGCTCCCGGTTGGCGTCGAGTATCTCTTTAATGCCATTAAGCATTAAATAGCGAGCTGTCGGCGCGTTCGGATTGGCTACAATGACGCCGCCGTTCGGAATCGCGTACGAGCGGGGATCGATTCGGAACTGCACGTCCGTTGGCACCGTTTCGTACCGGACTCCGTACAGGCGGGCATAGACCGGATAAAAAGAATAGGTGACGTCGGGGAAGAGAATCGGCCTTTTCCCCGCGAAGAACGCCGGAAAAGCGAACCCCAGAATCTCGTCCGAGCCGTTGCCGACGAAGACCTGCTCCTTCGTGACGCCGTAACGGGCGGCGATCGTTTCCCGCAAGGCGTCGCACGTCGGGTCGGGATACAATCGCAGATCGGCCCCCGCCGCCTCCTTAATGGCTTCAAGCGCCTTCGGAGAAGGCGGGTACGGGTTTTCGTTCGTATTCAGCTTGATGTATCGCCGGTCCTTCGGCTGTTCTCCCGGAACGTAAGGCTCCAAAGACGCCGTCAATTCGCTCCAATACTGGCTCACAAGTCGGACCCCTCCACTGTTTTTTCTCCTGATTATACCTGCCCGCGCTTCTCGGGTCTAGATCGCTTGTCCGCTTCCCCCTCCGCATTCTCCATTCAAAAGTTGACCGAATAAAGACGATCGTGTATATTGTCTATCATAATACAAACATTTATGGGATGTGTTTATTTGTGGATCATACGGATGTGTTCTGGAGCAGTTCCGTGGAGGAGCTAAAGCAGGGCTATGTTCGCGAAGGGGAGCATTACGTCTGTTTATTGTGCGGCAGCCGGACGGAGCTCGGCGTCGTCTATCCGGAGGACGACCGATACTACGATGCGGAGAAGGCGATGCGCGTCCATATTGCGAAGAGCCACGGCTCGGTATTCGAATATTTGATCGGCCTGGATAAGAAGCTGACCGGGCTGACGGACCATCAGAACAGCCTGCTTCGCCTGTTCTACCAAGGGAAAACGGACGAAGAGATTCGCCGGGAGCTGGAGATCGGGAGCGCGTCGACCATCCGCAATCACCGCTTCGTTCTGAAGGAGAAGGAGCGTCAGGCCAAAGTCTGTCTCGTTCTGATGGAGCTGCTGAAGGAGAAGGACAAGCATGCGCCGGAAATCGTCAACCTGCACAAGACGGCGCGCATGATCGACGACAGGTACCGGATTACGGCCGACGAAGTTGAAAGCGTGCTGGCCAAGCAGTTCCCCGACGGCCGAAGCGGCAGGCTGGCCAAGTTCGACCTGAAGGAAAAGCACAAGCTGATCGTTCTGGCCGAGATCGCCAAGCGGTTCGAGAGCGGCCGCACGTACAAGGAAAAGGAAGTTAACGAAATTTTGCTTACGGCCTACGAGGATTACGCCGTGCTCCGACGATATTTGATCGAATACGGCTTCATGGAACGGCTGCCGGACGGCAGTCAGTACTGGCTTAAAACTTAGGAACGGAGTGGATTCGCAATGAAAACGATAAGCAAAGAGGAACGCGCGCGGCTGATCGCGCAGTACAAGGAGATTCCGATCGAAGCGGGCGTCTATCAGATTCGCAACAAAGTGAACGGCAAAGTGCTGGTCGATACGACCCCGAATCTGAAGTCCTTGAACGGAAGAGCCGGAAGCCTGAACCTCGGCACTTATCCAAACAAGGAGCTTCAGCGGGAATGGGACGAATTCGGGGAAGACGCGTTCGCGATGGAAGTGCTCGAAGTGCTGAAGCCGAGCGACAATCCTTTTGTGAACGTCAAGGACGAATTAAAGCAGCTTGAGGAAAAATGGATCGACAAGCTGCAGCCGTTCGGAGACAGAGGCTATCATAAGCTCAAATAGGAGACAGATAACGGCTGGCCGACAGGCCGGTCTCCTCGAAACGATCGCCGGACGAGGTCAGAATGTCGAGATTCTCTCCCTCGGCGCCCATCCACTGCACGCCCAGGACGACGCCGTCTTCGCTACGGGCGGCGAACAGAAAGCGGAACATGTCGGGCGAGATTTGCCCCCCGTCGTCGACCCTCCAGGTCGAATATTCGTCATAGACGGCCGGGTAGTCCATAAACACGAAGCGCTCCTCGTCCTGCCATACGAGACTGGCCAGCATCTCCTCTCCCTGCCGCTGGAACTGAACGGCATAGAGGCGCTGGCCTTCTTCGCCGCGCGCGAGCAGCCAGCCCTGCTCGATCTCTCGTCCTTTCGCCTCGGCGATCCTCTTGGCCGCCTCCTCCGGCAGCTTGCGATCGGCCGTCGCTTGGAGCGGAATCAACGCCCGGACGTCGAACTGCTCCTCGCCGACCAGATAGTAACTCTCGTTCGGCTTCGCCTTTCCCTCCTCGATCGTGTAGACGTCCCCTTCCATCTGATCGAAGTTATGCGCGGCCTGCCTTCCGTTATCCTGCTCCGAACGGGCTTGATGCTTGTCGTAACGGATGCGCAGCACTTGGCCGCCTTCTCCGATCGCCAGCCGGTATCCGTTCAAGGAGGCTTCGTCCGTCGTCCCCGAATGCTCTATCCCGGCTGTCAAGGCCATCAGCCTTCCCCCCTGCTCGTCTGCGAATCCGAACAGCGGAGACAATCGCTCCGTATCCAGCACGCGTTCTGAAGGCACAGGCGCTTCGGCGCTTTCGCCCGGCTCCCGGGACGGCAGCGCGCTCGGAGAGGCAGCCGACGGCGGAACGTCCGGACTTGCGGACGGCGCGCCGGCGCCGTTCTGTCCCGCGCATCCTGCAACCGCAAAGGCCAATCCTACGATGAACCATTTCAGCTTCAATAGAAACGCTCCCTTATGCTTGATCTTCTTATCGGCGGCCGCTTCGAGCCGGAGCTTCGAAAGCGTTGAGTTTTTCCCCGTTCACCGCTTATAATGGACGTTAGCGTGCCAATAAAGGAAAAAAGGTGTCTATTTCATGAGCATATTAACCGTTACGAATCTTTCGCATGGCTTCGGAGACCGGGCCATCTTCAACGACGTCAGCTTCCGCCTGCTTAAAGGCGAGCATGTCGGTCTCGTCGGCGCCAACGGCGAAGGCAAATCGACCTTCATGAACATCATTACCGGCAGCCTTGAGCCGGACGCCGGCAAAATCGAATGGGCGAAAAAGGTCCGCGTCGGCTATCTCGATCAGCATTCCGTCCTGCAGAAAGGCATGACGATACGAGACGTGCTGCGCGGCGCGTTCCGCTACCTGGTCGACCTCGAAGCCGAGATGAACGGCATGTACGAGAAAATGGGCTCCGCAGAGCCGGAAGAGCTGGAGCGGCTGCTGGAGGAAGTCGGAACGATCCAGGACATATTGACGAACAACGACTTTTATCTGATCGACGCCAAGGTGGAGGAAATTGCCCGCGGCCTCGGGCTCGGCGACATCGGCCTCGACCGCGACGTTCACGATCTGAGCGGCGGTCAGCGCACGAAGGTGCTGCTCGCCAAGCTGCTGCTCGAGAAGCCCGACATTCTGCTGCTCGACGAGCCGACGAACTACTTGGACGAGCAGCATATTACCTGGCTTCAGCGCTACCTGCAAAACTACGAGAACGCCTTTATTCTCGTCTCCCACGACATTCCGTTTCTGAACAGCGTCATCAACCTGGTGTACCATATGGGCAATCAGGAGCTGAATCGCTACGTCGGGGATTACGACAACTTCGTCCAGCAGTACGAAGCGAAGAAGCAGCAGCTCGAGTCGGCGTACAAGCGCCAGCAGCAGGAGATCGAGGATTTGAAGGACTTCGTCGCCCGCAACAAGGCGCGCGTATCGACCCGCAATATGGCGATGTCGCGGCAGAAGAAGCTCGACAGTATGGAGATTATCGAGCTGGCGCGCGAGAAGCCGAAGCCGGAGTTCAACTTCAAGGAAGCCCGCACCTCCGGACGCTTGATCTTCGAGGCGAAAAGCCTCGTCATCGGCTACGACGAGCCGCTCTGCCGCCCGATCGACCTGCTCATGGAGCGCGGCCAGAAAGTCGCCCTTGTCGGCGCCAACGGCATCGGCAAGACGACGCTGCTGCGCAGTCTGCTCGGCGAACTCCCTCCTCTGGCGGGAGAAGCGAAGCAAGGCGACAATCTGTTTATCGGCTACTTCGAGCAGGAGGTTAAGGAGCTTGCCGACGAAACCTGCATCGAAGCGGTATGGAAAAACTTCCCCGCCATGACCCAGTTCGAGGTCCGGGCCGCGCTGGCCAAGTGCGGGTTAACGACAAAGCACATCGAAAGCAAGGTGGCCGTGCTCAGCGGAGGCGAGAAAGCGAAAGTCCGATTGTGCAACCTGATCAACAAGCAGACGAACCTGCTCGTGCTCGACGAGCCGACCAACCACCTCGACGTCGACGCCAAGGAGGAGCTCAAGCGCGCGCTTAAAGCGTATAAAGGCAGCGTCCTGCTGATTAGCCATGAACCGGAATTTTACCGCGAAGTGGCGACGGACGTCTGGAACTGCGAGACCTGGACGACAAAGGTGTTTTAAGCCGACAAGGACCGGTGCGCCGAGGGAAACCACCGCCCCCTCCGATCGCATCGGTCCTTTATTCGTGCGCGCGCTGCGCTCCCTCGCGCTCCTGTTCAGCGGCCATCTTTCGCGCGGATAGCGACCCGGATTTCCTCCAGCGTCTGCTGCATTTTGCTCATCCTTTGCAGACCGGAATACTGGTTGCCGATGATGCCCGCCAAGCCGATGACGAGCACGATCGCGATAAACAGAGTCAATCGCTCTCTCCCCTTTGCTTTTTTACTGTGACGGAACTTTTAGCCCCATGTAGACGACGTCCCGGTCGATCCCGTCCAACGTCGCCACTCCGGGCAGCAGCCCCCATTGCTCGAAGCCGAATTTTCGCAGCAGCGCCAGACTCGCTTTGTTATGTCCGAATACGAGCGCGATGACGTTGCGGATGCCCAGTCGCGGACACTCCGCGATCGCTTTCCGGAAAAACAGACTGCCGATTCCTTTGGAGCGGTAATCGGGATCGATATAGACGCTGATCTCGGCGGTC
Source organism: Cohnella hongkongensis (assembly GCF_042654645.1). Lineage (NCBI taxonomy): Bacteria > Bacillati > Bacillota > Bacilli > Caryophanales > Paenibacillaceae > Cohnella > Cohnella hongkongensis. The sequence goes on from NZ_JBHSEP010000003.1 coordinate 190,413, forward strand.
GCGTCGTAAGCGGCTCGGCTGTGAAACCTGGAGAAGCTGAGCCACGCGATAATCGTTTCCCCGTCCTTCATGACCCAGATCGGCCGACGATCGGGCGAATGCTCCTCGAACCACTGGATTCTGTCCTGCACCGTGACCGGGTCTAGATCGGCCGTCACGCTGCGGCTGGCGATCGTCGTATTGTAGATGTCGACAATTCGATCGAGATCTTCCCGAACGGCAACGGCGATTTCATAAGTGTGGTTCACGAGGACGGCCTCCAATGCTTTGTAGGTCCAACCAATGAGACAGGCAAAAACCGCTTCGGCGTCCTCTAGACGCAGAATCGCGTATTCAGGCAGCTGATTTCATTATATCGCGCCAACAAATGCAAGCCAATCCTCCCGTTCTTCCGCTACATCCAATGCGCTCCCGCTTGAATCAGGTTGTATACCCCGTATCCGGCCAACACGATTGCCGATACATGATTAGAAGATTTACAGCTCGTCAACCGAGATCTCGCGGATAGAGCGCACGATGCGGTCCGCTGCGGACAAATCCTGGTTGCCCGAATTTTCGTTCACGTACCCGATGCACGCCATGCCCGCGGCTTTCGCCGCGGCGATGCCGTGGCGAGAATCCTCCAGCACGACGCAGCGCCTGGGGTCGACGCCGAGCTGGCGGGCGGCTTCGAGATAGACGTCCGGCGCGGGCTTGCCTCGATGCACCTCTTCCCCGCTCACCACGCAGGAGAAGAAAGACGCGATATCGAACTTGGCCAGCACCTCCAATATAAACGATCGGGGCGAGGAGGAAGCGATTCCGGCGGGAATGCCCCGCGATTTCAAGCCGTTCAGCAGCTCCAAGATCCCGTCGATCGGCGTGTAAGCCGATTCCCGCAGCGCCTTGATTTTGGCCGCGAGCTGATAGGCAATTATTTCGTCCACCGTCTGAGGAAGAGAACGCTCTTCGCGAATGATTTTCCACATCTCCGGATTGGTCATCCCGACGAACCGTTCCAGCTCCTCCTGAGTAATCGCTGCCCCCAGGTGCCGCATCGTTTCGATGTCGACCTCGAAGTGCAGCGGTTCGCTGTCGATGATCACGCCGTCCATATCGAAGATAAAAGCTTGTTTCATGTGCGGTTCCTCCGTTGGTCATCTTTGGTCGTCGCTGCATACATAAGCGCGTGAATCTGCATGCTAACAGGAGTACGTTCAAGGAGCCGTGAGCCCAAATGACGAACGCTTCTCCGAATTGCGATTTCTCCCCCATAAAGAGGAGAATCGCTGCCGACATCCGGCATGTGATCGCCAAGCTCGGCGAGCTGGCGCAGTCGTTGGATCATGAAGGGAATTGCTTGCTTGGCGAGCTGGAGCAGATCAAACAACGATTTTTCCAGATCGAGTCCAATGCGGCGACCTTTTATTTGAACTGCTATCTCTCTCCGTTCATGGATCGATATATGGATTTGTCGCTGACGATCCGCAGCTTGTCCGACAGACGCCACGGCGCCCTGATCGCCGTCGAACGCGGCGATCCGCTCGATTCTCTTCTCCAGCCGGGCATTCCGGTCGGCGCTCCGGTCAGCCATGCGCTGCTGGAAGCGATTTTCTATCCCGGAAGCCCGCTGCACGACGGCGCGGTGCTTATCCGGGCGGATCAGATCGTATCGGCCAAGCATGTTCTTCCGCTCGCCTCGGCGCAAGAGAACGAGCGAATAACCGGCACTCGCCATCGCGCTGCGGTCGGCCTGTCGGAAAGATGCGACGCGATCGTTCTAGTCGTGTCCGAAGAAACCGGGAAAGCCTCGTTCGCCAGCGGCGGCCAGCTCTTTCCCGTCATTACGCCGTAACCGACGATTAGCGGTCCTTTCGGTAGCCTATACTAGAACGGAACCCACTTTGTTGGGCGGAATTGACGGAATACAGCTGCTCGACCGATTAGAACTGATCTTGATCAGGAGGACTGCATGGAAACCCGTAAAAAAAGGGACATCCTCTCCATCGCCACGGTCCCGCTGACGATGACTTTGGCCAACTCAATGCTGATTCCCGTTCTACCCGCCATGCAGAGAGCGCTTCGCATCAGCTCCCTGCAGGCCAGCTGGATCATAACGGCATATGCGGCCGTGGCCATATTGTTCATTCCGCTAGCCGGCTACTTGTCCGACCGATACGGCCGGAAAGCGGTAATTCTTCCTTCGCTGCTGCTCGTATGCGCAGCCGGAGCCGCGGCCGGTTTCGCCGCGATTAGCGGCTCGCCCAACGCCTACGGCTTCATTCTGGGGGCGAGGCTTCTGCAGGGGCTCGGCTCCGCCGGATGCTTCCCGGTCGTCCTTCCTCTAGTCGGGGACCTGTTCAAGAAAGACGACGACGTCAGTCAGGGTCTGGGCCTGATCGAGACGTCCAACACGTTCGGCAAAGTGGTCAGCCCGATCCTCGGCTCCGCGCTTGCGATGTGGACATGGTACGCACCGTTTTTCGCGATCCCGGCTTTCGGCGTCATTTCCTTCCTGCTCGTGCTTCTGTTCGTTAAGCCGCCGAAAGGCTCCGGCAGCGAAAAGCCCGAACGTACCGGACTGGGCGAGTTCCTGCGATCGGTGGCGAAGCTGATTCGGACCGAGGGCAAGTGGCTGTACGGCATCTTCGCCATCGGCGGCATCAGCATGTTCGCCATATTCGGAAGCCTCTTCTACTTGTCCGAGACATTGGAGCAGCACGGGCTGAAGTCCGTCAATAAAGGGCTGGTGCTTGCCATCCCCCTCGGAGGGCTCTGTCTCGTCGCCTTCCTGAGCGGCAAATGGATCGGGAAAAACAAAGCGAAGATGAAATGGACGAGCCTGGCCGGATTGACGATCTCGACCGCCGCCCTGCTCGCGCTCGGACTGACGAACCGGGACGGCATCTGGTGGACCGTGTCGATGCTGACGCTGTCTTCCTCGGGCATCGGGGCGGCGCTGCCCAGTCTGGATGCGCTCATTACCGAGGGCATCGACAAAAGCCAGCGAGGCACCGTCACTTCGCTGTACAGCAGCATGCGGTTTATCGGCGTTGCCGCCGGACCTCCCGTCAGCGCCCTGCTGATGGGCGTCTCGTCGAGCGCCTTGTTCCTGACCGCAGCGGCGGCGGGACTGGTCGCTTCGCTGCTGAACCTGTTCGCCATCCGCCCGGAGAAGAAAGACGACGCTAAGGGATAACGGCCGATAGCCAGATCTCAGCCCTCTCTCTTCACCGTCTAGTCCCGCTCGTAGATCGATCCGGAACGGCTGGCGAAAAATTCGGCGTACACCTTCTCCGCGTACGCATCGGTCATCCCCGAGATATAGTCGGCCGCCAGCCGCTCCCACGGCCAGTGGGCCTTCTGCGACTCGTAGCTCTCCAGCCAGTCCGGCGGAATGATGAGGCGTCCGGTCTCGTACGTCTTGAAGCTGCCCCACAGCCGTTCGATCATCACCTCGCTCCGCTTGTGGAGCCGCTGTACGCGGAAGTCTTTAATCAGCGTTACCCAGGCGAGCTTCTTCAAAATTTCCATCGTTCGCAGCAGGTCCGAGTTTTGACAGTTGTCCTGCACGAGCGTCACCTTCTTCCAGCCCGTCGCCGGATCGTCGATGATGCCGACCTCGCTGGCGAACTTCCGGACCCAGCGGGCTTTCATCTCCCGGCGGGTCCGCGAAGGCTCGCGGTCGCACTCCACGTAGATCTCGGCCCACTGCTCGAAAAATTCGAGCAGCACGCGCTTGACCATCGCCGCCTGATCGACGCCCTCCCAGTTGGCCGCGGAATAGCTCGGATCCTCCGTAATCTCCTGCAGCACGTGGGCGACGACCCGGTCGTCCTCGAAGAAGGCGCGATCCATCTGAATCTTCCCGGCGCGAATGCCGTCCTCGAGATCGTGCGTCGAATACGCGATATCGTCGCACAGATCCATCAGTTGGGCTTCCAGCGTGGCGCAGCCATCGGGCATCTCCCAAGTCTGGCGGAGAAACTCGATGCCCTCCCACTCCTTGCGGTATACGCCTTTATGCCTTCCGGGATCGTCGATGCAGAACGGGTACTTGTTGATCGCCAGCAGCACCGAGGCCGTCAGATCCAGGCCGCTGTCGCTGCCCGCGCGCTTCTCGAGGAACATCAGAATCCGGAAGTTCTGGGCATTGCCCTCGTACTTCAGACCGTGGGCCTCCCGAAGCAGTCGGTCCAGCACCTCTTCGCCCTTGTGACCGAACGGCGGATGTCCGAGATCGTGGGCGAGCGAGGCGCATTCCACCACTTCGGGGTCGATCGTGAGGCCCGGGTGCTCCTTCAACACGAGGAACGGGTACAGCTTGCCCAGCCTTCTGGCGACCTCCCTGGCGATCTGGGACACTTCCAGGGAATGGGTCAACCGCGTCCGGTAATAGTCTCCCGAGCCGGCCCCGAATACTTGCGACTTCCCCTGCAATCTGCGAAAGGCCGGAGACTGGATCAGCCTCGCGTAATCCTTCTCGAACTCGTCTCGGTCGTCCCCGGAATGGACGTTCTCCGTATCGTACAATCTCATCTTTCGCACATTCATGCGCAAGCCTCCGTCGCGACAAATTCGTTCAGAAGTTGAAGATGCTCGTCTTTTTCTCCATAAATTGATCCTGAATCAGATAAGTCCAAGTTCTCGAAGGGGGCTTGAAGCCCAGCCGCTCCCATTCCTCCCGGTCCGAGGAGCCGGCCGCCTCCAGCCTTCCGAGCGCCTTGGCCGTCTCCTTCTCCAGTTTATCCGGCAGCTGCTCGAAGGCGTGAATGATCCGATGATGAAATTCGTCGACCGGGTTGCGGTTCGCGAGGCTTTCCAGGTGAATGCCTTCGCGAATATAGGACACGTAGGCCAGATGGTCCGCCCATGCCTTATCCATCAAGTAGAGCCGGATATGCTTCTCTCGCTCGCTCATTCCGCTGCGGTCGCGCAGTACCGCCTCTCGCTGCTCGTGGTGAATGCGCCGCTGCTCCTCCACCATGTCCGAATATTTGTTGAGCGTCTTGCGCAGCTCGAAATTTTGGCCCATGACGACGCGCTGAATGTGCTCGATCTTCTTGCTGAAGACGGATGCCGACAGCTCGTCCTCCTGCCGTCCCGTTCGATAGGCGGCGGGAATCGCCTTCTCGATGCCGAAGCGGTGGATCAGCTCGTCCTCCAGACAGACGTAGAACCGGGAAGAGCCGGGATCGCCTTGTCTGCCTGCGCGGCCTCTGAGCTGATTGTCGATGCGCGAGCTCTCGTTCATATGCGTGCCGATGACGTACAAGCCTCCAAGCCCGGCCACCTTCTCCGCTTGCGCGGCGTCGCCCGCTCCGAGCCGGATATCGACGCCGCGGCCGGCCATGTTCGTGGACACGGTCACCGCGCCGAGCTCCCCTGCCCGGGCGATGATCTCGGCTTCCTTCTCGTCGTTCCTCGCGTTCAGCACGTGGCAGGCCACGCCGGCCTTACGCAGCTCTTCGGCCAGCATGTCGGACTCCTCGACGCTGCTCGTTCCGATCAGAATCGGGCGACCCGTCCCGTGCACCTCCGCGATTTCCTTTACAAGCGCCTTAAGCTTCGCTTCCTTATGGGTATAGATCCGGCTCTCATGATCGATGCGGATGCGCGGCCGATTGGGCGGAATCTGTACGACGCTTAAGCCGTACGTCTCCTCGAATTCGTCCGCGGAATCCTGCGCCGTGGCCGTCATGCCGCTGATCTTCGGGTAGAGGCTGAGCAGATGCTGGAGCGTAATCGTACCGAGAATTTTGCCGGATGATTGCGTCTCGATGCCTTCCTTCGCCTCGACCGCCGCCTGGAGACCGTCCGGCCAGTGCCGGTTCTGGGCCACTCGTCCAGTGTAGGGGTCGATAATCTCCAGCTTGCCGTCCCGAATGACGTAATCGACGTCTACCTTGAGCAGGGATTCGGCGTGCAAGGCACAATTTAACGCCGTTAACAAATGGCTGTTGCGAGCTTCGTACAAGTTGCCCGAGCCCAACCGCTTCTCCGCTTTCTCCGAGCCCGACTCGGTCAGGAAAACGTTGCGCTTGTTCTCGTCGAAGTCGTAATCCTCGCCGAGCGTAAGCTCCTTCGCCAGCTTCGCCATTCGACCGCCGTCGTTGCCGCCGGAGGCGACTTCTCCCGCGATGACGAGCGGAACGCGAGCTTCGTCAATAAGCAGCGAATCGGCCTCGTCCACAATCGCATAGTGAAAGGGCCGATGCACGATATCGCCCTCCGTCATCGCGATCGTGTCCCGCAAATAGTCGAATCCGGCCTGCTTCGCCGTCACGTACGTAATGTCCGCGGCATAGGCTCTCTGACGCTCCTCCGTCGTCATCTCCTCCTTCACCGCCGCTACCGTAAGACCCAGGAAGCGGTAGACGGGCCCCATCCACTGCGCGTCCCGGCCAGCCAAATAGTCGTTGAAGGTCAGCACGTGCACGCCTTTGCCTTGCAGCGCATTCAAATAAGCGGGCATGACCGCGGCCAGCGTCTTCCCTTCCCCGGTCTGCATCTCGACCATGCAGCCGTCGTGCAGGGCCGCTCCGGCCATCTGCTGCACATCGTACGGACGCATGCCGAGCACGCGGCTTGCAGCTTCCCCGGCAATGGCGAACGCCTCCGCCATGACGTCGTTTAACGGCGTTCCGGCCCTCACTCTCTCCTGCAGGGCGGCGGCCTCGGCCTTTAACCGTCCGTCGTCCCATCCCGTCATGTCCAGCGCGGCGATCGCCTTCAGCTTGTCCGCGTAAGCCTTCAATTTATGTTGAACGAATCGATCCTTCACTTTCTGCACCAGCCTGCTGGCAAAATTCATCGAATAAGCCCCCTCCGCGAATCGGTTCCGCTAACGCTCTCCGTTCGAAATCGGTTCTTTTTTCACTTCAGCATAAAGAAAACGAGGGGGAATAGCAAGGATAACAGCGGCCGCCTCGCCGCATGCCAAGCATAAACGGCTTACGCCGTCCTTAGGATCGGCGGGATAACGTTTATGTCGGAGGTGATTCAGATCAGGATAGCGAATTTGATCCTTTCTGGATCACGAACAAACCGCGCCCGATAAGGCGCGGCTCCGCTCGTTCCCCGCTGTGCCGCGCAGCGCCCCCTTACCGGATGTAGACGCCCCCGAACGGGAGCAGCTCCCTGAGCGTGCGCCTGACGAGGCTGTCCTTGTGCAGTTGGTCCTCGAGGTGGCCGTCCCGGAAGCCCGTCTGCATCAGGATCGGACCGGCTCCTTTCATTTCCCACTGCACGTTCATATGCTGGGTGGCAAGCGGGTTGCCGTAGACGGACAGCTTAATGCTCGCATTCTCCGGATAAGCGACGAGAGCGCCGGCTTCCACGAACAGCGGAACTTCCGGGTCGAGCTGCAGCGTCGCAATCGAGCCGGAAGACAGCAGACCGATCCGCCCCGGTCCCGAGAATCTCATTCGCACCCATTCGCGCGTAATCCAAGCGTTCTTGAACGTCTGCAGCTTGCTCTTCATCGTCATCCCGTCCGTGTAAAAAAGCACGTGGCGAAAATCGAACAGCAAATGGTTGTTCTCCGGCACGTCGACGATCTCCAGCATGCAGTTGGGAGGCATGCCGAGGATGAGCCGGGACGGCCCGCGAAGACAGGAACGGATCAGCTTCCTCTTCCGGTACATCCCCGACAGATCCATCCATCTGTCGTCGCGCAGTCCCGGGTTCCCTTGAAAAGCCAGCAGCGTTTCGGATGCAGCAGATGCAGCGCGTCCTCCCCTTCCAGCTCGATCCTCACGTGCCCGGTATTCGGCGGCGCCTCCACCCGCATCTCATATTCCTCCGTCCGGTTGTTTTCTGCTGCGCCATACCGAATACCGCCATAACCGGATCGACAGCACGTAACCGGCGATCAGCGCGACCGCGGCCCCGACCGCCGTCATCCACTTGCGGTACAGAGCCTGCTTGTCCGATTTGTCTTTCTCCAGCTGCTCGAGCCTCTCCGTTAACAGGCGGTTCTGCGCCATCAGCTCTTCGTTCTGCTGCCGGTACAGCTCGTTCTCCTCCCGTATTTTGCGCTGCTCGGAGGCGTAGGAATCCAGAGAGGTTTCGGCCTCCATCAGCTTTCGGCGCTGCTCCTCCAGCGTTCGGGCCGTCTCCTCGTACTGCTCGCGAAGCTCGTCCACTTGGTCCGGAGCTTTATAGATATCCCTGATCCGATTCAGCATGTTCGCCTCCGCCGGAAGCGGCGGCAGCGCGACGAACAGCAGCAGCGCCAGAACAAGCCATAGTATGGGCATTCCGCGTTCTCTCATCTCTCCTCCTCCTCTGCAGACGCGTCTCGATGCATAATTTCGACGTATTTCAACGATCTTCTTACTATACCATATGACGGAACGGGCGGCGGATTGGTTTCATTTTTCTTCTCTCCGCTCGGGATCGCGAGGAACTCCTTCCAATCCCCGAAGCTATGGGGCGATCTTCGCGAGTCGACGAAGCACATGAAAGAAGATATAGTTCATGCTTTTCCTCCGGTAGGCCGTTTGGTTAAAGGTCCCGGTGAGATAGAGATCCATCTCCGGAGCGTACAGCATGAAGGAGCCGCTGGCCCCCAGATGCCCCCATACGGTATATTTCTGCGTGAACGGAAGAAACTGCAGCTTCATGAGGCCGTATCCGTATTCCATGCCCATCGCCATTTTTCTCCATGATTGCAGCGCGCGCAAGCTGTCCTCTTGCAGCAGCCGGCCGCGGGTCAACGCTTTCATGAACAGCAGCAAATCCTCCAGGGTGCTCACCGTCTGTCCGCCGGAGTAGAAGCTGCTGAAGCTGCGGTATTCCTCGACGTCGATTCGGATTCGGTCCAAATATAGATTCGCCACCGGATGCTCGCTCCGTACGGCAGGCTCGGAATATTGCGACAAATAGGAATTTTCCATTCGCAGCGGCTCGAAGATCATCTCGTGCAGTACCCGTTCGTAAGGCTTGGAAGCGATCGACTCAATGACCAATCCGAGCACATTGTAGCCCGTGTCCGTATAATAAACTCCTTCTCCCGGAGGAAAGCGCGGCTTCAGATTCTCCTTGGACCATCGAACCGTTTCCTCGGCCGTCCAGAAGCGGGACGGCTGATCCAGCAGCTCTTGCAGCAGAGGCTTGTTCCGCTTCGGCTTCTCTTCAAAAAAATCGGGCAAACCCGATGTCTGGCTGACCAGGTGCTTGATTCGAATATCGAAGGAATAGTCTCTGCCTTTGTAGATATGCAGACCTTCGACCAGCGACGACGGCAAATATTCGGCGATGCGATCCTCGTACTTGGCGAGACCTCTTTCGACCAGAGCCGCCATGATGACGGAGGTAAACGTTTTGCCGACGCTCGCCGTATGGAAGGGCTGGTTCGGATGCGCCGGCACCCCGTTCGTGCTTCCTGCCGCCATCGGCCAATGGATGTTCAGCCGATCCGAATGCGCCAGCAGATAGACGTTATGCAGCTTCGGATCCGAGTTTACCTGACTTGCCAGCCGCCGCTCGATTTCCTTCCCCGTCGCTTCAGCTCTCATGGCGCTTCCCTCCGCTTTTTTCATTTTGCGTATGTCCGCTCCCTTCCGAGTCCCGCTGCCTGCGCCATCGGGCGGCCAGCACGACGTCTTCGGCGGCGCTGTTCAGAATGTCCTTCATCCCCTTCAAGTCGCAAGCTGACGGAAGCTGCCCGTTGACAGCCAAGACGGTCAAGCCCGTCTGGAACGCTCGCATCTTGAAGAGAATCGCCGTCAGCTCCTCTTCTCCGAACCCGGCCAGCTCCGGATCGGTTTTCATCTGTTGGACGAGCTCTGCGCCCATCTCCCGATCAAAATCCTGTAAATAATCGTTCGGTTTCATGACCAGATCGCGGATCAGTACCGGATGCTCGAAGGCGAACTGAAGGCTCGCGGCGCCGATATCGCCGAAGGGACTCCCCGTATTCTGCTCCTTCAGGATGTCCAAGCCCAATTGGTTGATCTTCTTCATCACGGCGCGCTTCAGCTCCTCCACGTCGGTGAAATTCACATAAATCGGCGCAATCGAGCTTCCCAGCTGATCCGCCACATTTCGAATCGTAACGCTGTCGAGTCCTTTCGATTTCGCAATGTGAAAGGCAGCCTCCACGATTTGTTCGGCCGAAAACTTCTTCTTAGGCGGCATACGAATTCCTGCTCTCCTTCTTAATAGATCATATGTTATATATCACATGATATTCATAAATCGGCATCCTGTAAAGCGATTTTCGGAGTTCGCGCAAGAAAGCTCCATGAACGCCGGAGCCCTTTATGCCGCTATCGAGCTGAACCTTCGTTTTGACTTCCAACGATAACATATGTTACAGTTAACCTATGTTCGTAGCGGAATGAGGTGAGAAGATGTCGATCAAATATGCCATTCTGGGCATTCTGAGCTGGAAATCGGCCACAGGATACGAGCTGAAGAAGATGTTCGAGGATTCGTCGTTCCTTTACTGGTCCGGCAACAACAATCAAATTTACAAGGCGCTGATTGAACTGCAACAGGAAGGGCTCGTCGTCAGCGAAGTGATTCATCAGACGAGTTCGCCCTCCAAGAAGGTCTATACCGCGACCGGGCATGGCGTGACCGCTCTGAAGGAGTGGGTGATGTCTCAGCCTGAGGCACCCGAGCTCAAAAAGCCGTTTCTCGTGCAGCTCGCCTGGTCGGATCTGCTAAGCGGTCAGGAATTGCAGGAGCTGCTTGCGAAGTACGAGAGCGAGGTCGAGGCTCAGCTGGCGATGCATCGGGAGAAAAGGAAGCGGGCGCTGCATTCGCCGAATCGAAGCGCCCGCGAAAGCTGGATTTGGGAGATGATTTCGGAGAACGTTCTATCGACCTGTCGGAACGAGCTGAACTGGATTCGAGAAACCCGCCGCAAGCTGACCGAAACCGAACCTGTAGAGGAGAACTTGCCATGAATTATCAAGTCAAGGAACTGCCCAAGGCAAAATATGTCGAACTCCTCTCGGCCTCTCCCCCCTTGAGCACCGAGAGCGAGGCGCTTGACCTGATCGCGCTGTGCGGCGAGCAGGAGACGAGCCTGCTGATGATCCGCTATGCCGCTTTGTCGCCGGATTTCTTCAATCTGAAAACCCGTATCGCGGGCGATATCGTCCAAAAGCTGGTCAACTACGGAATCAAGACGGTTGTGCTCGTCCCGCAAGCGATCATGGAAAAGGGCCGCTTCCGGGAGATGGCTCTGGAGACGAACAAGGGCCGCCACTTTAGAATGTACGAAGATCAGGAAGAAGCGGAAGGCTGGCTTCTGAGCTCCGCTAATCGATAAATGTCAAGTAGCGCAGCGTTCTCGTCAGCATGACCGCGCTCTGGGCTCGGGTAGCCGGCTGCTTCGGCGCGAACGCCGTTCTACCGACGCCTTCGACGACGCCCGCCGCCAGCAGCTGAGCCGCAGCCTCCTTGGCCCAGCCGGCGACGGCGGTATGATCGGCGAAGCGTTCCAGCGCGCCAGAGTCCGCCTGCGGCAGCTCTCCGGCGAAGCGAATGGCGCGGGCCAGCATGACGGCCATCTGCTCGCGCGTGACGAAGGCGTTCGGACGGAACGTGCCGTCTTCATAGCCCTCGATCAGCCCCCGTTTGGTTGCGGCTTCCACCGCTCCCGCGTACCAGTCGATTCCCGGCCTTACGTCCGAATAGGCGGCGCGTCCGGTCATCTCGACGAGTCCCAGCGCGCGCACGAGCATCGCGGCGAATTCGGCGCGGGTCACGGTGCGGTCGGGATCGAACGTCCGCTTCGACGTGCCGTCGACGATGAGCTTGCTCGCCAGAAGCTCTATGTCCGCTTGCCCCCAATGACCCGACGCGTCGGCGAACGCCCGCTCGGACCGAATCGCGGCGAACAGGCTGTTGTGGGGCGCATAGAAAATCGCCTCCTTCCGCCGGAACACCGCCGGGACGAAATGCAGCCGCCCCGCCGAATCCACCCATACGACGGTCGAGCGATCGGATTCGGCCTCGGTATGAAGCGCAAGCGTCCGCCGGGTGTACACCCCTTCGTTCCCGTCCCACTCTTCCCCGTCTCGATAGAGAGTGAAGTCCGCCGGCTCCGCCAGCATGCCGTAGCCTTGCCCGGTCAGCGTGCGATTCAACGCGCGCCTCGCGTCTTCCGTCAATCTTGAGATCGCTACCGTGACGACGCTATCGTGCGGGACGCCGTTCGCCAGGCGGAGCGGCAGACGGTAGCTGGCGCCGTTCACCCCGATCCGAAGGAAGGCTTCCGACCGGAGCGCGGAAATGTCTTGCAGCGCCCCCGCCGGAAGATCCACCTTCACGACCGGGTCCCCGTTGTCGATGTCAACGACGGCTTCCCCGCCGGAGGCGTACAGCGATCTTAGCAGCTCGGCATCGAGTGCGAAGCGTATGACCGTCCGGCCGTCGTTCTCGCGCTCTCTTATGACGGTTAACCGCACCTCCCGACCGTTAACGGTCAGAGTCATTTCATCCGGCTCGGGGGCCGTTGGGGCCGGATGAGCGCTTGCCCCTCCCCCCGACCCGCCCGACGGGCCGGAGGCGGAGGCTGCGACCAGATCGATTCGTCCTACATCGGCCGTTTCCCCCGCGACAGCCGTCACCGCCGCAGAGTAGGCGACATAGCCGGGCGCCGTGACGGAGAGCGTATGGACACCTGCGGTAACGTTCGTCAGCGTAAACCGGCCTTCTTCATTCGTCCTTCCGATCTTCCCGTCCGCCGATACAGCCGCACCGGCAAGAGGGACGCCCCCTGTGCCGTATACCGAGCCGGTCACGCTGGCTGCGGTCGGCTCGATCGGCCGCACCGTCACCGTCGCGCTGGCCGTATAGAACCCGTCTTCCGTCGTCACGGTAATGACCGCCGTTCCTTCGGCGACCGGGGTCACGTTGCCGTTCTCGTCCACTTCGGCCACAGCCGGGTTGCCGGAGCTCCAGGATGTCTTCCGGTTCGTCGCATTCCCCGGTTCGACGACGGCCGTCAGCCTCTGCGGAGGCTGGTCTGCCGTCATCGTCAGCTCCGCTGCATCCAGACTTACGCCGGTAACGCGAATCTGATCCTGGCGGTGAGACGCTTCGATCCGCACGCTGGTCCATGCGGCTATGCGCAGATGCTCATCCGTCTCGTAGATGCGGAGAATCTGATCTTCGCTTACGGGAATGTCGGAGCCGAGCGGGTACAGGATCGCCTCGTCGGGCAGCGGAGCGCCCCGCAGCGGTCTTGCGCCCGCCGAGCCGTCAAGAAGATAAGCGAACCGGTGTTCCGGCGCGCTTGGGCTCGCCGTCACCGCCGCCGTGCCGTACGCCTGTCCCGGACCGATTCGGAAGCCGGCGATGTCCGGCGCCGCGGCCTCGACGCGCAGCTGGAGATCGGCGCTCGCCGTTCTCTGCCCGGCGTCGGTCGCCATGACCGTCACCGTGAACGCTCCGGCAACCGAAGGAGCGCCCTGCAGCACGCCGTCCGCGGTCAACTGCATGCCTGCCGGAAGACCGGAGGCGCTCCAGCTCAGTCCCCCTCCCGCGCCGTCGAACGCCTCGAGCGTCAACGAATACGGTGCGTCCCTCACCGCTTGCGGCAGCTCGGACGTCAGCACGTAAGGACGCAAGTAAGGATAGCCGCCGTTCACGTCGGGATGAACGGCCCATATCGTTGAGAAATCCCATTCGCTGCCCGGCTCGCCGAAGTGGGCTTCGACCTTCATATCGGCCGTCGATCGGCCCGTGAGCTGAATCGGGTCGTTCGGCGAATTTCCCGTGCCGTTCGAGACCCCCGCCGCAGCGTAGTCGAAATAGGAAGCGGCAATCGAGACGCCGTCTGCGATATGGCCGGAGAATGCGCCGATCGACAGATGGGGAGAGTCGCCGGCTGCGGTGATCGGCCCTGCCGAATAGCTGTTTTTCACCGATGCGTAGATCAGATGGCCCGTCAGCCCGCCGGCCGTATAATAGAGACCGTCCGAATTAGTCACCGGGCCGATCGCATAAGCGTCGCGGATCTCTCCGGCTCCCTGCGAGCCGACCAGCCCGCCGGCAAATTGGTTGCCGCTTGCTCCGCTCCGGACGGCAACGGACGAGTACGCGCGGCTGATCGTCGAGTGGCCGGCCGCGGCACCCGCGATTCCGCCAACGACGCTGACTTCTGCCGGACCGCTGGCGCCTCCCGTCACGGCGCCTCGCGTATGGACGCGTTCGATCGTGCCCCCTTCCAGGTAACCGGCCAAGCCTCCCGCATAGCTTCCGCCCGTCGCCTGCACCGCGACGCCAACGTCCCGCACGGTCCCCGTTACCCGGCCGAAGAAGCCGACTTCCTGCAGCGCGCCGCCTTCGATCGACACGCCTTCAATCCGGTGTCCCCTGCCGTCGAAGACGCCGCTGAACGCCTCGTAGTCATTCCCGCCGAGCGGGATCCATTCGTAGCCGGACATATCGATATCGTTCGTCAAACGGATCTGTCGATCCATATACAGCGCCTGGTTCCGGTTAATATAAGCCAGTTCGCCGGCCGTCGAGACGAGCACCCATCCGGATTCCTCGGAGGGCGCAGAATCGGCGGAGCCTTGCGCGGCAGGCGCCGCGGGCGCCAGCAGGCCGATCAGAATCGAAACGGCTAGCAGCGCGTGAAAGGGAAGAGGAAGACGTTTCATGTCGGGATTGCTCCTTTGCGTCGTTCAATCGGAAATGAGTTTATTCGTGCGTATTCCATAGTGTAAAATAAAGAGCGGACAAGCCGTGTTTCACTTTTGTTTCATTTTTAATGTTTTCATCCTGGGGAGAGCGGGTGCCGAATGGACGATCAAAGGAGAGCAGACACCTTGGAGCCCCGCCGGCGCATCGTCGGCATGGATCGGGAGCTGCGCCGGTTGGAGCGCTGGCTGACGGACCCGCTCGCCGAAACGCGGCTCTTTTCGATAACGGGCATCGGGGGAATCGGCAAAACGACGCTGCTTGTGGAGATGGCCCGCCTGTGCAGAACCTCCTCCGCGCTTACGCTGTGGGTGGACGGACGGGGCGAGCTGGCTTCGTCCGGCTCCTTCCTCTCCAGCCTCGAGTCGAGCCTGGAGAGCGAATATGGAAGACGAAGAGCGCCGGACGCCGCTCTTCTTCCCTATATCGTTGCCGAGCTGGCGAAGCAGCGGACCGTGCTGCTGCTGGACAACGGCGAGACGATTGAACGGCTGGAAAGCTGGCTGCTGTCCAGCTTCCTGCCGAGGCTTCAATCTGCGGGCGTGCTTGTTGTCGTCGCGTCGCGCAACGGACTGCCTCCCAAGTGGCACGTGAATCCGTATTGGGGCAGCCGGATCGAATCCTTCCCGCTGCAGCTGTTCACCCGAGAGCAGTCGCTAGACTACTTGCGCGGCAGCGGCCTGGAGAACGGCGTGCAGTTGGAAGTCGCCCAGCGAACGGAAGGGCATCCTCTTCTCCTCGCCCTGACCGTCGATTTGCTGCTCTCCGGGGGAAGGGACGCCTGGAGCCGGTTGAGCGATATCCCGGCGATGCTTAGCGGCGATTGGCTGCGGGAGGCCGCTTCTCCGGCGCTGCATCGGGCGCTGACCGCGCTGTCGCTGCTCCCGGCAGCCGATCAGTCGACGTTAAACGATTTGCTGGACGAACCGCTCGACGCAGCGGCCTATTACGAGCTGGGCAGGCTGTCTTTCATCCGCAGCACGCCGCAGGGCCTCGCCTTGCATCCGGTCGTGTCCCGTCTGCTTCGGCTGGATTATGCGCACCGCCATCCGGCCCAATTCCAGACGCTGCGCCATACGGCCTTCAAGCGGATGGCCGACGGATTTCATGATGCCGACCGGCGGACGCAAATGCACGTCGCCGCGCACGTGCTGGAGCTTTACCGCGAATATTTGCCTTCCTCCCATGCTTATGCCGACTTCACGGCCTCTCTCCGGCCGGGCGAGCTCCCGTTGTACCGGCCGGAGGATTTGCCCAGCCTGCACCGGTTTCTGGCGGACTCGCTGGCGCAGTCCAATTGGCATTCCGAGCTGGTTCGGGCAGAGGACTGCCACGCCGTGCTGGACGAAATCGCGCGCCACAGTCCGGAAGGGATCTGCGTCTTGCGCCTCGACGACGGGAAGCCTATCGCATTCTGCGCGGGCTTTCGCCTGGATGCGTCGGCCGCGCCTCTGCTGGAACGGTACGCTCCATCCTTTCTGCCGATGCTGGGAGAAGAACGGAACAGGGTGCCCGACGCCTCTTCCGAGGCGTCGGACACCCTGTGCGTGCTGCTTGCTGCCGTCGATACCGGGCAGTCCCTCTATCGCCCGGAGGAGCTTGGCGCGCTGCTCATGCAGCAGTGGCTGATCCACATGACCGCCGGCTGGCGGGGAATGATGGTGTCGGCCGATCCGCAGTTGAACAGTCTGCTTGCGCTGATGGGCTTTCAGGATCAGGGCCGCTTTCGCCGGGACTCCGCGGACGAAACCGAATTGACTCGATGGGAGCTCGATTTCCGCCATACGACGTTCGAACAATGGGTACGGCTCGTCATTCGTCAGATGCATCCGGAGCTGGCCGATCACGGGCGGCATACGATCGGCGGCGATCCGCTCAGCGAAGACGACATTCGAGCTGCGCTGCGCAGTCGGCTCGATCCCGACGAACTGCAGCGGCTGGGACTGTCGGGGACGGACCTTCAAGCCCGAATCCGGTCCATTCTGAGCGCGGAGACGCCTCCCTTTCCCCTGACTCGGCTTGAGCAGCGCATTCTGCAGGAAAGCTTCCTTCGCGGCGATCTGAACAAAAATCAGCTCGCCGAGACGTTCCATATGAGCCGGACGACGTTCTATCGCCATTCGCGCCAGGCCATGAGCCATCTGACGCAGGTGCTGAACAGCCGTCTGTAAGAAACGAAAACGCTAGTCCGAATAAGCTCGCCTTTCGATCCATATCCATCGCCGTCACGCAAGCAAAGATTGGGCTACGTCCTCGACAATGCGGCTAATTCCCAGAGGACCGTAGGACCCGATCCAAGTCGAAGCGTCCACCGTGTACACATGCCGTTTCTTCACCGCGCCCAGCGATTGCCATACCGCGCTCCTCTGCATGTCGGTCACCCGTTGCTTGAACAGCTCGTTGGAAAGCAGAAAATAATGGTTGGCGTTGACCTCGGGCAGCTCGTCAAGGGAAATATGGTACGCGCTGTCCGAGACGAAATTCCCTGAAATAAAAAACGGCGCCGGCAACCCCAAATCCTCGTATAGAATGGCCCCTGTGCGATGGTTCGACGTATGAACGCGAATAAACGTATCCCGGGGGCGAATCAAAGCCACGCGCTGGCCTTGCAGCTTATCCGCAAGCCTGTTCGACAATTGGGCCGTCTTGTCGCGATATTCCGACAGCACCCGATCCGCCTCTCGGCGCTTGCCCGTCATTTCCCCGAAAATGCCCAGCACCGTGCGCCAGTCCTCGTTTCGATGAAACATAACGGTCGGAGCCATCCGGCTTAAGCTCTCGTAGATTCCCTCGTGCAGTTGGGTGCATACGATGAGATCGGGACGCAGCGAGGCGATGGCCTCGAGATCCGGCTGCTCGCACGTTCCAATCGCGGTGAACTGCCCCAGCTTATCCTGCAAATAGTCGGGAAAACAGCAGATCGCCGAAGTTCCGATGCCGACGCTGCCGGCCGGCAGCTCATTAAGCGTAATCAGCTGGTCCGCATACTGAACGTCCAGCACGGCAATACGCTTGGGCGAATGCTGCAAGCGAAGCTCTCCCCTGGCGTGCTTGACGACGATACCGTCATTCGCCCTATAGCTGAATACGGCTGTGCCGGGCGGGACCGCAGCCGACGCGAGGTTATCTTCGGCTGAGGCGGAGCGGCGGAAGTCCAATGGAGCCGTCCCGTAATATTTCTTGAAGGCGCTGCTGAAATAATAGATATCGCGATATCCGATGCTTTGGGCGATTTCCTGAACGGTGGCCGAGGTATGCTGCAGCAGGCGGGCCGCATGGCTCATTCTCACCTTGATCGCGTACTCCATCGGGCCCAGCTCCATCTGCTGCTTAAACCATCTCTGCAGCTGCCTCGAGCTGCAGTGGACAAGCTCCGCCATCGATTTCAGCTGCAAAGGCTTGTTATAGTGGGCGTCAATATGCTTCTTCACGAGGTTAACCGCTTCCGAAGGCGTTTGATACCCTTCCGCCTCCAGCTGCTTCAGCAGCTCGTAGAGCAAGCTCTGCAGAAGCGCGCTGGCATGAAAGCTTTCAAGTCCCTGCCGTGCGTTCCACTTCTGCTCGATTTGCTCCACAAGCTGATGGAGCGCCAACCGCTTGGCCGGAACGAACCCGAACGAAAGCTGCAAAAGCTCGCGCCCCTCAGGCGAAGAAGCGAGTTCACTTTCCGCAATGCGCAGCACTCCGGTTTTGTAATATACGGCGATACATTCGATCGGCTCCGTAACGGCCGCCAGATCGACAGCGGCGTCTTCGCCCGCATGGCATACGAAGAAGGGGCAGATCGGATAAGTCACCCCGTCCACAAGCAGCCTTCCGTGCCCGCTTCTCGCCAATAACAGCAGATTTGCCGGCATGTCGAAATGGCGCAGGTCGTGGCCGGGAAGCAGTCTGAGGCGCCGAACGTCCAGCAGCCTGACCACCGTATCGTTCCATTGCGACAACTGTGTTTGCAGCGGCATCACCCACATCTCCAAACCTGATTTCATTAGGAAGCCTATTGCTCCGCTTCTTTTCCCTTCTGCCATTTTAATTGATAACGATTCTCACAGTCAATTTCAGGCGCCGCATCTGCCGCCAATCCGCACAGAAAGAAGTCCGGCCGCTGCGTTCCGCAGCGGCCGGACGGCTTCGAACAGTCTAGAGCTTGGGACACTTCAAGCAATATTCGGGCGCCATCTGATAGTAAAGACAGCAAGTCAGCCGTCTGCTCCGCCCCGTAAGTCTGCGGCTTTCGTCCAGCTCCGTGAAGGAGCTGAGCGGATTTTTCCTCATGCCGAACAGCTCCCCGGAAGAGCCTTTCGCCATAAAGAAGAAGTCGTCCCGAGCTCTCCGGCTCCGCTCCCCGTCTTCTCCCTCGCGGCAGGCGTACACGGGAGCGATGCGCGCCATGACGTTCTCCCACAACGTCGCCATCGGCACCGAGCCCGCCGCGGCTATCGTTTTCATGAGCGGAGTCAGACGTTCGGCGAACAATTGCCCGACCACCTCCGCCCGCCACGCTTCCCGATTTCCGGCTTCCGGCGCCGTTACCCTTGCGCCGGACAAAGCCAAAAACGGAAAAGCGGTGCCGGCAGCCGAAGCTTCCGGATGAAAAAGCCGGCAACGCTCCAACTCCGCCCCGATCCCCCGGTCATAGTAGGTCATGGCCGAGAGAACCGGAGCGACGAGCAGGTGGGCCACTCTTTTTACCAGCATGGACGACGCCACGCTGAGGTTCGGAGAGCCGATATGTCCCCTAAGCCACTCGATGTACGTTTTGCAGGCCTCTTCCTTCAGGAGCTCGCTCAAAGCCAGCGACTTGATGCTGTGCGAGGAAGCCTCTCCGGCAGACAAGCCGTAATCGCCGGAAAGCTCCTTCCAGGCGTCGGACGTCAAGAAGGGATCCATTCGTCAGGGCTGACCCAGCAATGCCGCCGCGGCCTGATCGACGATTAGGCCGTTCGCGATCGGCCCGTAATAGGCAATCCACAAGGTCGTGTCGACGGGGTAGACGCGATTGTTCTTCACCGGCTCCAGGGAGCTCCATATTGTCGTGCTCTCGAGCTCTTTGACCGATTCCGCAAACATCGCATCCGACAGCAAGAAGTAATGATCGGCGCCAATGTCGGGGACGGCTTCCAGGGAAATCTCGTAGGCGCTGTCGTCTACCGCGGCTACCGATTCAGGAACGTTCAAGCCCAAGTCCGTATAGAGGATCGACCCTGTACGATGATCAGGCGTATGGATGCGAATGCCTTCCGTTCTTGGACGAATCAGCGCGACCGTTTCCTCTTTCAGCTTTTCGGCAATCTGCTGCCTCAGTGCGGCGGTTTTGTCTTCATACGCTTGCCGCACGGCCTGCGCTTCCGCCTGCTTGCCGGTCATTTGACCCATCGTCTCCAATGTTGCGCGCCAGTCCTCGTAGAAGTCAAGCACAACGGTCGGCGCGATTTTGCTGATGCTGTCGTAAGCCTTCTCCTGGAAGTCCGTCATCAGAATCAAATCCGGGTTCAACGCCAGAACCGCTTCTATATTGGGCTCGTCGCGCGTGCCCAATACCTGGACATTCCCTAACCGGTCGCTCAAATACTCCGGAAAATCGGTGTCGGAGCCGGCTGCCGTCACGCTTCCCGCAGGCTGCTCGTCAAGCGCGATCAGCTGATCGACGAACTTCGTATCCAGAACCGCGATCACCTCGGGCTTTTTCTCCAGCGTATACTCGCCCTTCATATGCGTAATGGTCACCGGAAAAGGAGCTTTATCTTCGGACGTCGGAGAAGCGCTCTCGGTCACCGACGGAGACGGCTCGGGCGTGCCGCTTGGCGGGCTTTCGCTTTGGCCGCCGCTGTTTCCGGAGCCGCATGCCGCCAGCAGAAGCGCGAAACAGATGAACCACGTTGCGTGTTGAATCGATTTAGCCATTTTCACTCTCAGAACCCCTTCATTTCAATTATGATAATGATTCTCATTATCGAGTTTAATTGTACTTGTTTTTCGGGGTCATTCGAATAAAGGTTCGCGACATACCGCTTGTAATTTTGCGACAATCGACGAGCAATGAAGCCAAGACAGAGAGCAAGGAGTGAAACCCGATGTTGAACCATCTGAATACATAACGGGGCCGATCCTCTCGTCTTCCGACGAGGAAGGACCCGCCCCCCCTAACGCTAAATATACTTCGTCAAAATGTTCTCCACATGCTCCAAGTGGCTCTTCATCGTCTGCGCGGCCAGCTCGGGGTCGCGAAGGCGAACCGCCTCGAAGATCGCGGAATGCTCCCGGTAGAGCTGCTCGGCGACCCGCTGGTTGGAGTAGATCTCCACTCTGCGGATATCGCGAATCGCCGTCTCCAGCTGTCCGACGATCGATTCGAACAGCCGAACCATGATCGAATTATGCGTCGCCTTGGCCAGCGTGAGATGGAACAGCACGTCCGTCCGCTCACCTTCCAGCTCCTGACCGACCGATTGCTTCATCGCGTGCATGAGCGCTTCGAATTCGACCAGATCGGCCTCGGTGCGCTTCTCGGCGGCAATTGCCGCGTTGGACACCTCCAGCGACTGTCTTGCCTCGAGCAGCTCAAGCAGCACGCTGCGGTTCAGCCTGAGCGAATCCAGCTCCGGCACGGCCACCTCCGCAGGAACGTTATGGATGACCCGGCAGCCGCCGCCCTGGCGAATCTCGATCAGACCCATCGCCTTCAGCGCGCTTAGCGCTTCGCGGGTCGTCGAGCGGCCTACGCCGAAGCTCTCCGACATCTCCTTCGTCGAAGGCAGCTTGTCGCCGACCTTGAACTTGCCGTCGAGGATCATCCGCATGAGCTGGTCCTTGATCTCCTCGTAATGATTCCTTTTCGTTAACCGGGTCATTTCCATTCGCTCGCTTACCTCCAGCCTATCCGACGAGCAAAGCGTATACGATGCCCGGACCGTGCACGCCGATCGTCAAGTCGTTCTCGATATCCGAGGACCGGCTCGGACCCGAAATAAAATGGATGCCCGCGGGCAAGCTCTCTCGTCCGCTCCCGTCGAAAATCGCCATCACTTCGCCCAGCCTCGTCTTCAGGCGATCGATCGGAATAATCGCGATCAGCACGGTCGGCAGCAAGCTCACCGAGCGCCCCTTGTCCTTCGAGGACAGCACGACCATCGAGCTCGTGTACGCCGCCGCGTGGTCGACGAGCACGACGCCGATGTCGGCTTCCGCCGAACGCGCCTTCCAGTTTTCTTCGGCGTCGGTGTTCCAGACCGAGATTTTCGCCTCCGGCAGACGCTCTTCCAGCCCCAGGTCGGCAAGCTCCGGCTCGTTCTGGCGAACGATATATTTTGCGCCGAGCTCGTCAGCCTTGCCGGCGATGAAGCGCTGAACCTCCTCCATCGTCGCAAGCCGCTCGACATGCCCGCCCACGCTCTTAAAATTTTCCGTGAACCTGTCGACGCGCTCCTGCTCGCTCCATTCATAGGCGTTCCAGAAATCCGGCGCTCCGCGGTACGGATGCTTCGGCGCTTCCGCGACCATAGGCCTTCTCAGCTTGGAAGAAATGCCGCCGATGAATTTGAGCTGCTTGGCGCGAGACTTCTCTTCCATCTCTTGCAGCCACTGCTCGTGAGATTTAGCCGTGTCCATGCCCGTGAGTCCCTCCGTTCTTGCGATTGCGGAGCGCCTGCTCCATCCGCTGCTTAATGTCCGGCGACATTTCCTTCAGCCCCTCGCGGATTTCCGCGTCGAGCGTCGGCCATTGCTGGCGGAAGCTCTTCTTCGGCAGCGTCGGCAGCACGCGGTACGAATTCCAGCCCTTCAGCGGTCCGACCTTCAGCCGGATTCCGCCGTCTCTGGCCACGAACTTCTGGCCGATCTTGCCGAGCTTAAGCATTGTGCTTACCCGTCCGGGCTTGGAGAACAGCGCGGCGAAGCCCTTCATTCCGGCGTCCTCCAGCTTGTTCCCGTGTCCCGCCTCCACCTTGCGCCTGCGCAAGTACACGAGCATGTCGTGGAGCGGAATTTTGACCGGACAAGCCTCGTAGCACGCCCCGCACAAGCTGGAGGCGTTGGCGATGTCGTCCCATTCGGCAATATTTTTGTTCAGGGACGGGGTCAGCACCGCGCCGATCGGGCCGCTGTACGTTCCGCCGTACGCGTGTCCGCCGATATGACGGTAGACCGGGCAGGCGTTAAGGCAGGCGCCGCAGCGAATGCAGTTCAGCAGCTCCTGGAACTCGGGATCGCCCAGCTGCAGGGAACGGCCGTTGTCGACGATAATGATGTGCATCTCGTCCGGTCCGTCGGCGTCCTCGGCGCGGCGCGGCCCCGTTATGCCCGACATGTACATCGTCAGCTTCTGGCCGGTCGCCGAACGGGGCAGGAGCGTCGCCATCACCTCCAGGTCGGCCCACGAAGGGATGATGCGCTCCATGCCCATCAGCGTAATTTGCGTTTTCGGCAGCGTTGTCACCATCCGGGCGTTGCCCTCGTTCTCGAACAGCACCATCGAACCGGTCTCGGCAATCGCGAAATTGCAGCCCGTCATGCCGATGTCGGCTTCAAGAAACTTCGACCGCAGCCTTCTGCGCACGTAACCGGCCAATATTTTCGTGTCCGCCTCCAGCTTCTCGCCCGCATCTTCCGACAGCAGATCGGCAATCTGAAACCGGTTCTTGTGAATGGCCGGAATAATAATATGCGATGGCGCTTCGTCGGCCAGCTGAATAATGTACTCGCCAAGGTCCGTCTCGATCGCTTCCACGCCGATCTTCTCGAGGGCGGCGTTGAGATGAAGCTCCTCGGACACCATCGACTTCGATTTGACGACGGTTTTGGCGCTTTTCCTTTCGGCGATCGCCATGGAGATGTCGACCGCTTCCTGGGCGGTTTCCGCAAAATGCACGTGAACGCCGTTCGCCCGGGCGTTCTCGACGAACAGGTTCAAGTAATAGTCCAGATGCGCGATCGTATGAAGCCGGATCTGGCGGCCTCTCTCGCGCCATTCCTCCCAGTTGCCGTGCTCCTCCATCGCTTTCAGCTTGCCGTTCTTCAGCCGCTCCGTCGTGAACTTGACCGCCTTGCGCAGAAAGTCGTTATTCAGCGCAAGACCGGCGCGCTCCTTCACCGTTGCTCCGCCCTTGGGCGCATGTCCGTGGCTCATCTTACTTCACCCCTTCATACAGCAGCTCGGCCAGGTGCATCACTTTGACCGGCTCGTTGCGGTAACGCAGATTGCCGGCGATATTCAGCAGACAGGCCATATCCAGGCCGACCAGCACTTCCGCTTCCGTTTCTTTGACGTGATCGCTCTTCTCGTTCACCATCGCGCCGGAAATGTCCGACATTTTGACCGCGAACGTGCCGCCGAAGCCGCAGCAATCCTCGGCATAAGGAAGCGGAACGAACTCCAGCCCCTTCACCTTGTTCATGAGCGCCATCGGCTCGTCCTTGATTCCCATCAAACGGCTGCCGTGGCAGGAAGGATGGTACGTCACTTTATGCCGGAACGTCGCGCCGACGTCCGTCACGCCGAGCACGTTGACGAGAAACTGGGTGAATTCGTACGTTTTGCTTTGCAGCGCCTTCGCTTTGTCCAGCATCGCTGGCTCGTTCTCGAACAGCTTCGGATAATGGTGAATCATGCCCGTGCAGGAGCCCGACGGCGCGATGACGAAGTCGCTGTCCTCGAACGCTTCGATGATCGTTGCGGCGGTCGCCCTCGCTTCCTTCCAGTACCCGCTGTTAAAAGCCGGTTGCCCGCAGCAGGTCTGGATCGGGGGAAACTCGAGCGTGACGCCGTACCTGGCCAGCAATCGAGCCATCGCCTCCCCTACCCGGGGAAACATCGTATCGCTTAGACAAGTGATAAATAAGGAAACCTTCATGCTGCCGCACCCCTTTATCGTGACTTTGCTCTTTTCATATTATCAGGTTATCAGACATGTTGACAACCGATTAATGCTTCCTGCCCATGCAAAATCGCCTTCGGCGTCCTCTAGACGCTGAAGCGCGTTTTTGTCGGAGGTGATTCAGATAAGGAATCACTAAAAAATAAGGGCCCGGGGGCCCCGCGCCGCCTCTTCCCGCTGCTGTCAGCGGCATTCCGCAGCGCGGTTCCTCCCGGGAACCGCGTTCTTCGCCGCTATACCGTAATCACAAAGATGCCCCGGCCTTCCAACTGCTCGATCGTTTCTCTCGGCATGCGACGGTCGGTAATGATCGTGTCGACCTCCGACAAGTCGGCTACATGCGTGAACGCCTGCACGCCGAACTTGCTCGAATCGGCAAGCAGAACGACCTCGTCCGCTATGCCGATCATCCGTTCCTTGATCCGGGCCTGCAGCTCGTTGGACTCGCTGATGCCGCGCTCCAGATGCACGCCCTTGCAGGACAGAAACACTTTATCGACGTGATAGGCGTCGAGCGACCGTTCCGCCAGCGGGCCGACGAATGACAGCGATCGCTGGGCGAGGATGCCGCCCGTCGAGATAACCTGGATCTTCTCCTTGCTGCTGAGCTCCGTCGCAACCTTGATCGAATTGGTAAGCACGGTTAAGTCGATGTCGGGCACGTCGGCCGCCATATACCAGGCGGTCGAGCTGGCGTCCAGCAAAATGCGGTCCTTCGGCGAGATTCGCTTGATCGCCTCCAGAGCGATCCGCTTCTTCTCCTCCGCATTCGTAATTTCGCGCTCGGCGTACGGAATTTCCGGGTGCAGCGCCGTCTCCTTGACGCTGATCGCGCCGCCGTGGGAGCGGCGCAGCCGGCCCGCGCGCTCGAGCCGGTCCAGATCGCGGCGGATCGTCTCCTCCGTCACCTGGCAAAGCTCGCTCAGCTCGGTTACCCGGATGCTTCCTCTTTCGTTAACCAAGCTTACGATTTTCTCATAGCGCTCCGCAACCAGCATGTGCACCCTCTTTTCGCAACCCGAATTTAGTCCGTCAGCCCCGTGAGCGACAAGAAGCTTTCGTAAGCCTCGGCCCACGATTCCCGATCGTTCGGCTCATACGTCTCGACAGGGAACGATTCGCGAATCGCCTGGCGCGCTTGCCAGATGTCGGCGAACTCGCCTTGGGCGATCCACTGCACGGCCAAGTTGCCGATCGCGCTGCCCTCGGAAGGTCCGGCCCATACCGGCTTGCCGATCGCATTGGCCGTCCACTGGCAGAGCAGCGTATTATGAATGCCGCCGCCGACCATATGCAAGCCTCCGAAGCTTTGCCCCGACAGCCGCTCGGTCATCTCGAACACGTAGCGATATTTTAACGCGAGGCTTTCCAGAATGCAGCGGACCGTTGCGCCTACGCCGTCCGGAGCCGATTGCCCCGTGCGCGCGCAGTATTCCGCGATCCTCTCCGGCATGTCTCCCGTAGGCAGGAACAGGTCGTCGTCCGGATCGATGAACGTCGCCAGCGGCTTCGCTTCCGAGGCGAGGCGAACGAGCTCCGGGAACGAATAAGATCGGCCTTCCCGTTCCCATTCTCTCCGGCACTCCTGCAAAATCCACAAGCCCATAATGTTTTTCAGAAGCCGGAACGTATTGCCGAAGCCGCCCTCGTTCGTGAAGTTCAGCTTCTGCGCCAGATCGTGAAGGACCGGCTTGTCGACTTCCGTCCCCATCAGCGACCACGTTCCGCAGCTCAAGTACGCGAACGACTTCTCCGTGGCCGGAACGGCGACCACCGCAGAGCCCGTATCGTGCTCGGCCACCGTGTAGACGGGAATCGATCCGACGCCCAGCTCCTCGCACACCGAGGGCTTCAGCTTGCCCGCAAGCTCCCCGGGCTTCAGCACGCTGCCAAACCAGCTCTTCGGCAGCTCGAGCAGCCTCAGCAGCTCCGAATCCCACGAATCCTCGACCGGATTGTACAGCTGCGTCGTCGTCGCGTTCGTAAACTCGTTGTGCATTTCTCCCGTCAGGAAGTAGCGAAGCAGATCGGGAATCATCAGCAGCCGGCTGTCTTCCTGCAGCAGCGGGGATTTCGCCTGCTTCAACGCGTAGAGCTGATAGATCGTATTGAACGGCAGAAATTGGATGCCGGTCCGGGCAAAAATGACCGAAGCCGGAATCTCGCCCATCAATCGTTCCATCGCCCCTTCGGTATGACGGTCGCGGTAGTGGTACGGATTGCCGATCAGCTCTCCGTTCTTGCCGATAAAACCGAAATCGACCGCCCAGGAATCGATCCCCATGCTTCTGAGCTCGATGCCCCGGTGCTTGGCTTTCAGCAAGCCTTGCTTGATTTCGTGATAGAGCCGCAAAATGTCCCAGTACAGGCGGTCGCCCACCTGCACGGGGTCATTGGGAAAGCGATGCAGCTCCTCGATCTCGATCCTGCCGTCCGTCAGCCGTCCGAGCAGCGCTCTTCCGCTGCTGGCGCCCAGATCGAACGCGAGTATGCTCGACATCTCTCATCATCCTCGATTGAGTTTAATTGCCGCGCTTAAGCAGCACGTCTCGTTCGTATGCCTTCACTTCGCTCAGCCACTCTTCGCGCACGGGAACGCCGTGCTTCTCGCAGTAATAATCCCAGACCGCCCCGAACGGATACGATTTGAACTCTTCGGTGAGCGCCAGCCGCGTCGTGTAGTCGCCTTCCAGCTCGGCTTTCTTCAGCGCATCGATCGGATCGAGCATGGCGCGGAGCAGCGACTTGACCGTGTTGCGCGTGCCGACGACCCAGGCCGCGATGCGGTTAATGCTGGCGTCGAAGAAGTCCAGGCCGATGTGCGTCTTGCCGAGCAAGTCGCCGCGCACGAGCTCTCGCCCGATGTCGATGAGCTCGTCGTCCATCGTCACGACGTGATCGCTGTCCCAGCGCATCGGACGGCTGACGTGAAGCAGAATGCCTTCGGAGAACAGCGACAGCGAGCTCAGCTTGTTCGAGATCACTTCCGTCGGATGGAAGTGGCCGGCGTCGAGACAGATCAGCTTGTTGTTGCGCAGGCCGTAACCCATGTAGAACTCGTGGGAGCCGACGACGTACGCTTCCGAGCCGAGACCGAACAGCTTGCTCTCGACGGCGTCCAGGTTGTGCGCCGGGTTCAGCTCCTCGGCGAACACTTCGTCCAAAGCGTCCTTCAAGCGCTGTCTGGGAGCGAGACGATCGGCCGGCACGTCCTTGAAGCCGTCCGGCACCCATACGTTCGTGACGCAGGTCTGGCCGAGCTGCTCTCCGAAGTAGGCGCCGATTTTGCGCGACGCCTTGCAGTGGTCGATCCAGAAGCGGCGGATTTCCGGATCCGGATGACTCAGCGTAAAGCCGTCTGAGGATTTCTCATGGGAGAAGCAGGTCGGGTTGAAGTCCAAGCCCAGACCTTGCTCCGCGGCCCAATCGACCCATTTCTGAAAATGCTTCGGCTCCAGCTGGTCCAGCTCGACCTTCTCGTCGGTGTCGACGTAGATGGCGTGAAGATTAACCTTGTGCTTGCCCGGAATGAGCGAGAAGGCTTTCTCCAGATCCGCGCGCAGCTCGTCGGGCGTTCTTGCCGCCCCCGGATAGTTGCCCGTGACGGAGATGCCGCCGGTCAAGTCCTGTTCCCGGTTCAGAAACCCTCTGACGTCGTCCCCTTGCCAGCAATGCATCGAAATTTTGATTTGCGCCAGCCGTTCCAGCACTCGGTCGACGTCGATGCCATGCTTCGCGTACAGCTGCTTGGCCGCCTCGTAATTATTCACGGTTGTCTGTTGCATGCGCCGTTTCCTCCTTGACTTCGGTTTATTTGATAGGATAAGCAATGACGGACATGAGCGCGTTCTCGGCTTGCGTCGAATCGAGCCGGCTGTATTGCACGATGACCGGGATATCGCTTACAACCTCGATCGCGTAAGGAACGCCGACCGGAATCGGCGCCCCATCCTTGTGCAGCGAGCTCGTTCGAATATGCTTCGTCCGTCTGGCCCCGACAACAACCATAATGTCTTCCATCGGTTCGCGGTCTTCGAAGAAAATGGTTATTTTCAGCAGGGCGTCCTCCGACGCCGTATTGAGCACGCAGATGGATTCGTGGCTTGTCAGCTGTCCGGAACTGATCTCGGGAATGTAGCCGTCCGGAATATACCAGACTTTCTCGCCTTGCGGCCTATGCATAGGAACGATCCCTCCGATAATTACCGAGTGAACGCCGCAGGTACGCCGCCGTCGATCGTCAGCATGCAGCCCGTCGTCTTGGCGGACTTGGACGAAGCGAAGAACGCGACGCCTTCCGCGATGTCCCTCGGATAGATATTTACAAGCAGAGTCGTGCGCTTGCGGTAGTACTCTTCCAGCTGATCCGGCTCGATGCCGTAAGCGGCGGCGCGCTCGTTGCGCCAGTTGCCGTTCCAGATCGCCGAGCCTTGCAGAATCGCGTCGGGCAAAATCGTGTTGACGCGAATGCCGAACTCTCCGCCTTCGGCCGCGATGCAGCGGGCCAGATGAGCTTCAAGCGCCTTGGCTGCGCTGTAGGCGGTGGCGTTCTTGCCGGCGTAGACCGAGTTTTTGGAAGCGATGAATACCATGCTGCCGCCGATGCTTTGCGTCTTCATCACCTTGAACGCTTCGCGGGCGACGAGGAAGTAGCCCGTGCCCAGGACGTTCATGTTCAGGTTCCATTCTTTGAGAGACGTTTCGTCGAACGGGCTGGAAGTCGCCAGACCCGCGTTGTTGACGATGATGTCGACGCCTCCGTACGCCAGCGCCGTAGCGTCGTACGCCGCTTGCACCAGCTCTTCGCTCGTCACGTCGACTTTGACGGCCAGCGCGCGGTTTTCCCCCCATTTGGCATTAATCTCGTCCGCGACCTTCTGCGCGCCTTCGAGATTCAGGTCGGCCAGCACGACATGAGCGCCTTCCGATACGAGACGGCGGGCCGTTTCGCTGCCGATGCCGCCCGCGCCGCCTGTAATGAAGGCGATCTGGCGGGAGAACTCGGCTTCCGGCGGAGCCAGCGACAGCTTGTACAGCTCCAGCGGCCAGTACTCGACGTTATAGGACTCGTTCTCCGACAGCGAGACGAAGTTGCCGAGAGCGGTCGCCCCTCTCATAACGGCAATCGCGCGGTGATAGAGCGCGCCGCTCACCTGGGACATCGCCCAGCTCTTGCCGGTATTGATCATGCCCACGCCCGGGATGAGGATAACGCGAGGCGCGGCTTCGAACATGACGTCGCCTTCGTTCTTGTTGCGCTCGAAATAGGCCGTATATTGCTCCTTATAAGCTGCGACGCCTTCCTTCAGCTTCGCGATCAGGCCGTCGATATCGTCCGCGTTAGGCGTCCAGTCGATGAACAGCGGCACGACCTTCGTGTGAACGAGGTGATCCGGGCAGGCTGCGCCCACTTGGGACAGCTTCGCGGAATCGCGGCCGGAGACGAATTGCAGCACGTCGTCGGCGTCGTCGAAGCTGAGAATCATTTTCTTGGCGTCGCTGACCGCGCCGCGGATCGTCGGCATCACTTTGGCCGCGATGTTTCGGCGAACGTCGGCCGGCAGCGTCTCGTATTTCGCGCCGCCGAACACTTTCGCCTCGTCGATGCGGGCTTCGATGAACGCTTCGGCCTCGCTGATGATCTTGATCGTCTGCGCGTAGCACTCCTCGGACGTCTCTCCCCAAGTGACGAGACCGTGCTTCTCCATCAGCACGAGTTCGGCTTTCGGGTTGTTCAGCACGCCTTCGGCGATCATCTTCGACAGCGTGAAGCCCGGACGAATGTACGGTACCCAAACGAAGCGGTCGCCGAAAACTTGTTGGGCCAGCTCCTTGCCGTTATCGGCGCAGCACAGGCTGATAATCGAATCCGGATGCGTATGGTCCACATGCTTGAACGGCAGAAACGCATGCAGCAGCGTCTCGATCGAGGCGCGCGGATGCTTCGGGTCGATCATGCAGTTCGCCAGATAGGCGACCATGTCCTCGTCGGACATCTCCGCTTTTTCGAACAGCGGGCGGATGTCGTCCATGCGCAGGCCGGTGAAGTTGCCGGCCTTCATCGTCGCCAGATCGGACCCGCTGCCCTTCACATACATCACTTCGACGTCGCGGCCGCGGAAATCCTTCACGATCGTCTTCGAGGACGTATTTCCTCCTCCGTAATTGCAGACTCGACGATCGGCGCCGATAATGTTGGAACGATAGACAAGCTGATCCAGACCGGACTGCAGCTCTGCCGCTTTCGATGCTTCCCACAAGCTTTGTACCATGAAATTACCTCCGGATGTTGGTTTTTGATTGTTTTGAATGTATTTTATCATATCCGTTTGTTTTTGAATACTTTAAAATCAAACACAAACAAAAATAACAGCCGGACAGACAACTACGTTAAAGGCTCGATGGAAAAGCTTCTCCGAAGACCGCCGATCGCCGCGCGCATTGTACCGATTCGTGCGCCTCCGTCGAGGTGGATGCCCGCTCGATCCGGGCTCGCGGCACGCGGACTCGCCCACGCCGCTTTCGTGACGCATTGCCTTCTCGTTGCGCACGCACGATCCGGGCTAGAGGCACGCGGGGACTCGCAATCCCTGAGCAAGAAGACGCCCCGACCGTCGTCGGAGCTGCGCATCGCGCGCGGACCGACGGGCAGCCGGGACGTCAGGGTCGGCTGCGGGACAGCCTCATGCGTCGTTCTGTTGTTCAGTCGTTCAGTTGTTTAGTCGTTCAACCGTTCAGGAAGAGATGAATTTTTTGTTCGGCAAGTAGTGCAAAGCCTTGATGAAGCGAACGGTTCTGGTTTTGGCCCGCATGACGATCGAATGCGTCTCCGCGCGATCGTCCGGCAAGTAGCGCACGCCGCCGAGAAATTCGCCCGGAGTGACGCCCGTCGCGGCGAAGATGACATCCTCCGTCCCGACCATATCCTCCATCGTCAGCACGCGGTAAGGATCTTCGATGCCCATCTGGATGCAGCGGGAATATTCGTTGGCGTCCGACGGCATCAAGCGTCCCAGAATCTCGCCCCCGAGACATTTCAGCGCCGCCGCCGCCAGCACCCCTTCGGGCGCTCCTCCGGATCCGACGTACAGATCGATACCCGCCTCTGGGAAGGCTGGCGCCATCGCTCCGGCGACATCCCCGTCCGTCAGGAACTTGATGCGGACGCCGACTTTGCGCAGCGTCTTGATCGTGGACTCGTGGCGGACGCGGTCCAGAATCATGACGGTCAGCTCGGAGACGTTCTTGTTCAGCGCTTCCGCCGCCTTCTTGAGCGTCAGCTCCAGCGGATCCGTCAGCTTCAGCTTGCCGACGAGCTGCGGCCCGACTGCCAGCTTCTCCATATACATGTCAGGCGCATGAAGCAGATTGCCCTTGTTCGCGATAGCGATGACCGACATCGCGTTATTCAGCCCCTTGGCCACGATCTCCGTGCCTTCAAGCGGATCCACGGCCACGTCGACCTCCGGCCCGTTCATGCTGCCTACTTGCTCCCCGATATAGAGCATCGGCGCTTCGTCCATCTCCCCTTCTCCGATAACGACCGTTCCGCTGACCGAGATCGAGTCGAACATCGCCCTCATCGCCGATGTCGCCGCCCCGTCCGCATTGATCTTGTCTCCCCGTCCCATCCAAGGAGCGGAGGCAAGCGCCGCCAATTCCGTCACCCGAACGATTTCCAGTGCCAATTCCCTCTCCATATCGAACCCTCCCAATACGCTTCCATTCTCTTATAATGTATATCATATTGTTAATTATGACACAATATAAACTGTATTTTTTTCTAAATTTACATATCATTAAAATAAAAAGAGTTGTATTGTGACACATTGTTATCCATTACTATCCATTTGCAATCTCTGAATCCGACCTTGTCGCCGAGTCAAGGAAGCTCCCGTCTTTACTGAGGCAGAGATTACGCAGACGGAGTCGTTAGTGGGTCACGTTGATAGGGGCAAGTTGGCGGGATTACGCAGGTATGGTTACATTGGCGGGGTCACGTTGATGGGTTGCATAGTCTGGGGTTAACGATACGATCGAAGCGGAGGCGGCGAAACTATGTAGATCAGCGCCGGGGTGATTGGCGGCGGAGCGGCGTTCGTCCCTCTTCGGAGGCCGGACGAAGGCGGGCGAGGTACCGCGCCCTCGTCCGGCTTCGACGTCAGGGAGCCTGCAGGATCAGCTTCAGCCGAATAATCTCGCTCCTGCTCCCCAGCCGCACTGGAGGTCCCCACGAGCCGAAGCCGGAAGAGACGACGACGTGCATCGCGCCTTTGCGCATGTAACCCCAGTCCAGCTCGAACAGCCGCTTCGTGAACAGATGATTCGGCCAGAATTGGCCCCGGTGCGTATGTCCGCTGAGCAGCACGTCGGCCCCGGCCTCCTCCGCTTTCGCGAACTGCGTAGGCTGATGGTCCATCAGCAGAACCGGCTTGCGCAGATCCAGCTCCCGAAGCAGCTCCCGAACGGAGAGACGTCCGTCCGGACCCGACGCCTCTGCGGTTTTGTCCTTGCGTCCGACGACGTACAGCCTGCCGTCCACTTCCGCCGTTTCGTCCTGCAGCACCCGTATGCCGAGCCCCTTCATCTCCTCCACGTAATGTTCCGTATGCCCGCCGTAATATTCGTGGTTTCCGAGAACGGCATAGATGCCGTGTTCGGCCCGGAGCTGTCCGAGAACCTCGCCCATGCGGTTGCGCAGAAACGGCTCGATCGAATCGTCGATCACGTCGCCCGGAAGCAGAATCAGATCCGGCTTCATCGCATTGATCCGTTCGACCAGCCGGCGCAGATGCCTGCGGCCGACCAGATTGCCGAGATGAATGTCCGATGCGACGGCGATCGTCCATTCCGTCCGGCCTTCGAGTCCGCGCTTGTCGACCCGCAGCTCGTGAGAGCGGACGACCGGACTCCAGGCGTTCCGGGAGCCGAACAGCAGCAGCGCGGCGATCGCTCCCAGCACGCCGCCGCCCGAGTAAAGCGTGTACGCGTCGGGCACGCCTCCCGTCAGCCAGAGGATCAGACGGACGGCATCCGCCAAGAGAAACAGCAGCAATCCGATCTCCATCACGAAAATGTATACCGATCCCGTCACCTTCAACAGGCGGCCGACCGGTTTCAGCGGA
This sequence comes from Cohnella hongkongensis, assembly GCF_042654645.1. Taxonomy (NCBI): domain Bacteria; kingdom Bacillati; phylum Bacillota; class Bacilli; order Caryophanales; family Paenibacillaceae; genus Cohnella; species Cohnella hongkongensis. The sequence goes on from NZ_JBHSEP010000003.1 coordinate 224,059, forward strand.
ATCGGAAGCGGAATACGGCCGATCACGAAACCGTAAGCGATCAGCGCGAACGGAATCCAGAATCCGTACGGCGACAGCCCGATGCCGGCGGCGTCGGCCCACTCCAGAAGATGCCAGCCGATGTAGTAGTTAATCCCCGAATAAACCGTGAGCAGCAAAGCAACGAGAACGATGAAACGCGGCTGAATATTCATTTGAGAGCCGACTCCCTACTTTCCCTATCAAGTATGAAGAGATTATAACACAGACGAAGCCCTGAACCGAAACGGCTCAAGGCTTGTCGACGGCAATTTCCGGCTGGCTGGCGAACAGGCAGCGTGGACGGTCCCGCATCACCGCTACCGACCAACGCTCCACCTCCGGATAACTCGGCTTCCGGCCGGCTCGGAGCTCTCGTCTGCCGCGCAGAACGCTTCTCGTCCGGAACAGCAAGGATTTGACGCTCGAGACGGACGTTCCCGTCGCATCGGCCACCTCGCGCATCGAATACCCGAAATAATCGAACAGCAGCAGCATCTCGATGCTCCGCCGGGGCAGGCGTTCGGCAAGCCACTCCAGCGAACCGCGAATTTCGGCATAATCAAGATCGGTCCAGACCGCATCGGGCAGTTCCGTCTCCGCCGTCCGCCGTCTTTGGCGCTTGCGGCAAACGTCAATCCACAGGTTCCGAGCCATGCGGAAAATATAAGGCTTCATATCTCCGGCAGGGTTCGCCTGACCGAAATAGACATAGGATTTCAGCAGCGTATCCTGCAGCAAATCCTCGGCGTCCCACCCGGAGCCGGCCAAGTAGCGGCAGTATTTGGCCAGATCCGGCAGGTGAGGCTTGATCCAGGCTTCATAGGCGGCATTGATGTCCCGCGGTCCGGCTTCTTCGGACTCGCGAGTCGGCGGGAGCGTCTGGATATGGAGCGCGTTCATGGCTGGATCGATTGACCGTCTTCCAGCGCGTGCTGTCCGGACACGATCAGCCGTTCGCCTTCCTGAAGTCCCGACAGCACCTCCTGTACCGTGCCGTTAATCCGCCCCAGCCGAACTTCCCTTTTCTCCGCCTGGCTGCCGTTCGCCACGAAGACGAACGTATCCCGGCCTTCTCTCACGACGCCGAGCGACGGAACGACCAGGACGTTCTCCTCCTCGGGCGTCGTCAGCTGCAGGTGGGCCCGCGAGGCGGGCTTGAGCGAGCCGTCGCTATTGTCGGCTTCCAGCTCGAGCGCGTACAGCCGGGTCGCCGCGTCCGGCACCTCGGCAAGGTGGATCACCGTCGCCTTGCGCGGAGAGCCCTCGCCGCCGGTAGGCATGAACGCCAGCTCCTTCTTGCCCTGAACGAGCTGCGCGGACGCTTCGGTTAATTGCGCCTTCAGCCTGACTTTATCCGTATTCTGCACGATGCCGAACAGGCTGCCCGGCTGAACGGTCATCCCTTCCTCCGCCTTAACGTCGGTCAGCACGCCGCTGGCCGGGGCGATCAGCCGGCCTCCGTTCCAGGCCGACTCCGCCTGCTCCAGCGCCAATCTAGCGGCTTCCACCTGGGATTCCAGCGCGGAGATGGAGGCGTCGCCGTTCAACGCGTCCAGCTGCTTCATCGCCGCTTGGAGGCTGCGCTTCGTCTCGTTGAGCGCTTCTCCTTCGACCCCGTCGATCGTCTGCTGCTTTAGCAAATTTTGCAGCTTCTCCACCGTATTGGCGAGCTGCAGCCGATTGGCGCTCAGCTCGGCCGTCGACAGGCTGAGCGACGATTCAGCGTTCTTAAGCGCCGCCCGGGCGCGCTCCCGCTCGATGCGTCCGTTCTTGCTCTCGAATTCCGCGATGGCGTCTCCGGCCTCCACCCGTTCTCCGCTGCGCTTCAGCAGCTTGACCAGGATGCCGCCGGACTCGGCGAAGACGTCCGATCTCATCGAAGCGCTCACCTCCGCAATCTGCTCGCGCGGCTCGCCGATGACCGCTCTGCCGACCGTTTCCACCTTGATCCGGGGCGCCGCGTCCCCCTCCGTATCCGCGGCTTGGGGCGACGACGCCGCACAGCCTGCCATCAAGGACGCGCATACCGCGAGCAGCCCGATCGCCGTCGCCTTCACGCGGACGCTCCGGAGAATGTTCCGTTTTTTCATATGCTGTAGCTCCTTCCCGACTGTTCTGTTACAAGCCGATCTCTTGGTTCACCTGAGGGCTCGTTTTTTTGCGAAATAAGCGGCCCATTCTCGCCTTGAAAGACTCCACCATCTCGTATGCGATCGGAACGACAACGAGCGTCAGCACGGTGGACGTGATCAGACCGCCGATGACGACGACCGCCAGCCCCTTGGAGATCAGCGTGCCGTGGGACAGGCCGAGCGCCAGCGGCACCATCGCCGCGATCGTCGCTCCGGCCGTCATCACGATCGGCCGCAGCCGCACTTTGCCCGACTCGATCAGCGCTCTGCGGGCGACGTAGCCCTCCTTGCGCAGCTGCTGCGTTCGATCGAGCAGCACGATGGCGTTCGTGACGACGATCCCGATCAGCATCATGAATCCGATCAGGGAGGTGACATTGATCGACTCGCGGGCAATCCACAGCCCCAGCAGCCCGCCGATGACGGCAAGAGGCAGCGAGAACAGAATCGCGAACGGCGTGCCCGCATTGCCGAAGCACAGCACCATGATCAAGTAGACGATAGCGACAGCCGCTCCCATCGCGAAGAACAATTGCCGGAAGCTCTCGTCCATCTCGGCCGTCACCCCGCGAAGCGTCGTCGTTACGCCTTCCGGCAGCTCCAACTGCTCCAGCTCGGCGTTCACCCTTGCGCTGACGGACGCCTTGTCCGGCGCGTCAATCTTGGCCGTCACCTGGAGCATCAGCTTCTGGCTGTCCCGCTGAAGCGCCATCGGTGCGTCGACCTCCTCCAGCTTGGCCACCTCGTTCAGCAGCACGATGCCTCCGTCGCCGGTCGGAATGGGCATTCGGCCAAGCTGTTCGAGAGAATCCTTATGCTTCGGAGCCAGCTCGACGGCCGCCGTGTAGACGGTGTTGTCCAGCCGAATGCTGCCGAGCTCCTGTCGGGCGATCCACATCGCGGTCATCTCCTGCACGCGCGAGACGTCCAGCCCGAATTGTCGCGCTTTGGACGGGAACACCGTAATCTGCACTTCCTTCTGGGCATCCCCCAGGTTGTCCTTGATTTCCTTCATTTCCGGGAACTCTCTCAGCTTGCCTTTAATCGCCGCAGCCGCTTGCTCGAGCACCTGCTGGTCTTCCCCGAAGATGACATAAGTGAAGTCGATCGGCGAATATCCGCTTCCGCCCGCCAGCGAGCCCGTCACAACCTCGGAATCCCGGGGCAGCCCGGCGGAGATGATTTGCTGAAACCGCTCCTTCACCGCCTCGGAGTCCGCCTCTCTCGTCTCGGTGATGATCTCCAGCATGTAGGGCACTCGCTTGTCTCCCCAGCCGTAGCCGACCAACGCTTCGACGAAGGTGAACAGCGGCTCTCCCGCCTCGTTCTTCGCCTCTTTCAGCAGCGCCTCGATCTGCATCGCCTGCTCGTTCGTACTGTCGAACGACGTCTGATACGGAAGACGGACCGAGAAGTTCATCTGCTTGTCCGGTTCGCCTTCCGGAAGGAAGGCGGTCGGCAGATTCGGGAGCGTAAAGACGATCGTCCCGATCAGCATCGCGCCGGACATCAGCAGCGTTTTCCAGCGATGGTTGAGGCTCCAGACGAGCACGCGCTCGTAGAGCTTGACCGTTCTCCCCTCCGCATGCTCGGCATGCCCCGCCTTATGGTCACGGAGCACCATCAGCTTCGTCATCATCGGAATGACGGTCAGCGCGACAAGCAGAGAAGCGAGCAAAGCGCAGGCGACCGTAATCGCGAAGGGCCGGAAAAATCCGCCGACGATGCCGGTGACGAATCCGATCGGCAGGAACACGCCAATGGTGACGAACGTCGACGAGCTGATCGCCATGGCGACCTGCCGGACCGCCGTCAGGATGACGGATTCGTTTCTTTTCTGCGCCTTCTGCAGGTTGGCGTAGATGCTCTCGATCACGACGATGCTGTCGTCCACGACCCGTCCGACGGCGATGAACATGCCCCCGAGCGACATAATATTAAGCGAGATATCCATCATATTCATAAGGATCAGCGTCATCAAAATCGAGAGCGGTATCGAGACGACGACGATCAGCGTCATTCTGACGTTTTTCAGGAACAGCAAAATCATGAGCGAGGCGAGCGCGATGCCGAGCATGCCTTCGCGCAGCAGCCCGCTGATGGACTCTCTAACCTCGTCTGCGCTGTCGTATATTTTATTGAACGTGACGCCGGGATGCTGCGCTTCCCACTCGTCGATCAGTTCGTTCGTCTGGTTGGAGAAGTCGACGGCGTTCATCGCGCCCGTCTTGTACAGATGGATGCCGATAGCCGGCATTCCGTTCATTCTGGCGACAAACTCCGACTCGTTGACGGCCACGACGTCAGCCATCTCCCGCAGCAGCAGCACTTGCCCGTAGGGGGACGCGATTTCCAGATTCTCCAGCTCGTACAGACTGTCCAGTTGACCTTTGACCCGAGCAATCTGCGTGTTGCCCTCGATCTGGACGACGCCGACCGAGCCGTTCGACAGCGCTGACTGGATCGAGGCGCTCACCGCTGCCGGCGACAGCCCGTACGCGTGGAGCGTATCGGCGTTGAGCTGAATGTCGAGCGATGTCGTGCGCGCCCCGATCGTGTCGATATGGTCGATGCCGGGGATCGACTCGAATCCGGCCTTGAACTGCTTGTCGTAGAGCTGGTCAAGCTCCGACTGGGAGATCGACTCGTCGGCGTATACCGTCAGGTAGTAGGCGGGTATCGAAGCGTAGCCGACCGTCGACACGCGGGGCCTGCCCGCATCACGCGGAATTCCGACGTCCTGCACGAGGCTTTCGAGCTCCTGCTTTTTCTTGTCGATGTTCACGCCGTCCTTGAACTGAGCGATAATCATTGACGAGCCTTCACCGGAAGTGGAAGACAGCAGGTTCAAGTCCTCCACGTTGGCGATTTTGTCCTCGATCGGCTTCGTCACCAGGCTCATCACGTCCTGCGGGGAGGCCTGGTACATCGTCGATATGATGAGAACCGGGAACGAGACGTCGGGCATGTTCTCGACTTTTAAGGAGCTGCCCGCGTAGCTGCCCGCCCCGAATACGATCGCGATCATGATCATCATGGCCGCCGCTTTGTTCATGGAAAATTGGATTAACGATTTCAACGAATGGTCCTCCCGCCTGTCGAATGCCGTGTTTCCCTTCTATGCTTGGGAAAACATTCCTGCTCGTCCTCTACTGTAACCCGCCAATATGAACAAACTATGACATAAGGAGAGAAAACGAAAAAAAAGCCTTCCCGGCGTCAAGCGACGGGAAAGCTTCGGGCGGCGATTAATCGATCCGGTGAGGCAGAACGACCTTGACAGTCGTTCCCCCATCTCCGTTTCCGCTTAAGACGACGGAGCCTTTATGCCTTATAACGATCTTTTTGACGATGGCCAGACCAAGACCGCTTCCGGTCTTCTTTTTGTTATGGGACGGATCCGCCTTGTAAAATCTCTCGAACACCTTGGTTCGCTCCGCGATCGGAACGCCGATTCCGGTATCCGATACGAGCACCTCGACGAGACTGGCGTGCTGAACGATCCGGACGCCGATCCGCCCGCCCTCGGGGGTGAACTTGATCGCGTTGCCGAGCAGGTTGACCCACACTTGGCTCAGTTGGTCCTCGTCGGCTTCGATTTTCGTCTTCGGGAGATGGAGCTGCCATTCGAGCGATTTGGCCGACCACTGCGGCTCGGAGGCGACGACGGCTTTGCGCAGCTGCTCGTCCAGATCGTAGACGCGCGGCTCGAACGGATGATGCTGGCTGTCCAGGGACGCCAGCTTCAGCAGATTGTCGCACAGGCGGGACAGCCTCTCGCTCTCGTTCTGGATGATCGTCAAGTAGCGGCTTCTTTCCTCCTCCGTCAAGCCGCTCTGCTGAAGCGCCTTGGAGAACCCGGAGATCGAGGTCAGCGGAGACTGGATTTCGTGAGAGACGTTCGACACGAAGTTCTGTCTCATCGTCTCCAGCTGGCCGACTTGACTGGCCATGCCGTTAATGCTGTTCGCCAGCTGGCCGAGCTCGTCCTTGCGCTTGGCCCACTTCAGCTTGATGTTGAATTCTCCCTTGGCCATCCGCTCCGCTGCCGCTTTCATACCGAGCAGCGGCTTCACGATGTAGCGGGCGGCGACCAGAATAATCAGCCCCCCGACAAGGAGGTTGATCGCCAGGGCGAACAGAAGCAGCTGCGAGGCCAGCGACAAAGCTCTTTGCTCGGAAACCTGAACGAACAGCGCGTAGCGTTCTCCGTTATGCTCGTACGGCAGGCCTATGAACATCTCCTCCGTGGAGATGTCCGATCCGAGGAAGGTTTCCCCGTTCAGAACGGCGCGAATCGCCTGATTGGAAATGCTGTAAAGCTCGGCAGGCGCATTGCCGTCGGTGTCCGCCACCATTCGGCCGGACGGGTCGTAGATCAGAACTTCGTATTTGTCCTCCAGACGGCTTTCGCTCAGCTCCGCCCGCGCCCGCTCCAGCCCGTTCGCCCGATACAGCTCGCGAATGTCCTCGCTGTCCTTCGTCAGCTCGCTTTGAAGTTTGGCGGCATACCGGTCTCCAACGGACGATAGCAGCAGCAGAGTCAAAAAATAAGTGGACACCAGTCCGATGAGGACGGCAATCATGTAGGAGAGGACGACTCTCACGTACAGCGACTTGATCATTCCGCAACCTCGAGCTTGTAGCCGAGCCCTCGCTTCGTCTCGATGACGAAGCCGCAGTCCAGTCCGGCGAAGCGATCCCGGATCCGCTTGACATGGACGTCCACCGTACGGTCGTCGCCCTCGAAATCCGCGCCCCACACTTGCTCGATCAGATCGTTGCGCGTGAAAATCTGCCCCGGGTAGCTGGCCAGCTTAAACAGCAGATCGAACTCCCGAAGCGGCAGCGGCAGAGCCTGGCCCTCTTGCCCGAGGACGGCGACGTAACGGTGCTTGTCCAGCAGCAATCTGCCGATCTGGACCTTCATCTGGGACTGAATGCGATAGCGCCTTAGCAGAGATTTCACGCGGGCGGCCAGCTCCAGCGGCTCGAAAGGCTTGACCAGATAGTCGTCCGCTCCGAGATGGAAGCCCTTCAGCTTGTGGCCGGTCTCCCCCTTGGCCGTTACCATCATGACCGGCATATCCGGATAATCGGCTTTAAATCTCTGACAGAGCGTCCACCCGTCCATCTCCGGCATCATAATGTCGACGATGGTCAGATCCGGCAGCCGCTCCGAGGCTGCCTCGATCGCCTCGCAACCGTCGACGGCGGCCTCGACGTTCATTCCCTCTCTTTGCAGATAGAAACGCATTAACTCCACGATATCCGGATCGTCGTCGACGATCAAGATGTTAGCAGCCATATTCGACAGCCTCCCGTATCCGATGTTCCCTTCTAATACGGGAAGGCGCGACGATCGGTTCCAAAATCAGCGTTCCGACAGCAGACTTTGCGGCCTTTCCTGCATGACGGCCCGCGACCAACGCTCGACATCCAGCCGAAGAGCCGGGCGGCCGTCACTCGAATCGAAGCGCGTCGATCGGCTTCAGTCTGGCGGCCTTGTTCGCCGGAAACATGCCGAACACGACGCCGATTCCGACCGAGAACGCGAATGCGATCAGAATGACGTTCGCGGAGAACACGGTCTCCATATTCAAGGCGGACGATGCGCCTCTCGCCGCTCCGACGCCGATGGCGATGCCGAGCAGCCCGCCCAGCCCGCTGAGCGCCATCGATTCGATCAGAAACTGAATCAGAATGTCCCGCTTTTTGGCGCCGATCGCTTTGCGAATGCCGATCTCCCGCGTCCTCTCGGTCACCGACACGAGCATAATGTTCATAATGCCGATCCCCCCGACGAGCAGGGAGATGCCGGCAATGCCGGCCAGCGCGAGCGTGAGCGTGTCGGATACGGAGGTCAGCGCGGACAGCGCCTCGCTCTGGTTAAACACCCGATAGCTGTCGGTGTCGCCCCTAAAGCGCTCGCTCAGCGCCTGCTCCAGACTCGCGACGACCGAATCCATCTGTTCGGTCGTTTCGACCTGCACATAGATCGTGCGCACGCCCCTCGTCTTGAACAATCGCTCGAAGGACGTCTCCGGAATGAGGACGACCTCGTCGTTCGACCCCGTCATCGAGCTGCCCTTCTCCGCAAGCACGCCGACCACCTTGTAGCGGGTGCCTTGAATCCGGACGTACTCGCCCACCGGGTCGGCGAAGCCGAACAGCTCTTCGGCCGTCGCAGAGCCGAGAACGGCCACCTTCTGGTACACGTCCAGATCGATCTGGGCGAGAAAGCGCCCGTCCGCCAGCTGATATTCCCGAACGAAGAGATAGTCGGCATTCGTTCCGACCACGTTGACGCTTGCGCTCAACGACCCGAATTTAACCGTTGCGTTCTGCGTATTCGCCGGAGCGATATATTGAACGCCTTCGACCTCTTCGCCGATCGCGGTCGCCTCCGCGACGTCCAGCGAATTCGTCGAACCGCGTCCCAATATGTTGACGGTCAGCAGATTCGTGCCGAGGCTCTGCACCTGCTCGGTGACGGATTTCGTCGCACCCTGTCCCAGAGCGACGAGCGAGATGACCGCCGTCACTCCGATAATGATGCCGAGCATCGTCAGCAGCGATCTCAGCTTGTTGGACAGAATGCTCTTGATCGCCATCTTGAAGGCTTGCGTCACGCTCATACCGGTCCCGCCTCCTCTTCCTGCAGCCGGCCGTCCTGAATGCGGACGATTCTTCTGGCCTGCCGGGATACGCCCGGATCGTGCGTGATCAGCACGATCGTATGGCCCAGTGCGTTCAGCTCCCGGATGAAGCCCATCACCTCGATGCCCGTTTTCGTATCGAGCGCCCCGGTCGGCTCATCCGCCAGCAGAATCGGCGGGTTGCCGGCTAGCGCCCTGGCGATCGCTACGCGCTGCTGCTGGCCGCCGGACAGCTCGACCGGCCGATGGTGCAGACGGTCCGCCAGGCCGACCTTGCCGAGCGCCTCCACGGCATGCTGCCGGCGCTGCCTGGCGGGAACGCCGCGGTAGATCAGCGGCAGCTCCACGTTCTCGACCGCGGTTAGCCGGGGCAGCAGATTAAAGCCTTGAAAAATAAAACCGATTTTGCGGTTGCGAATTTCCGCAAGCTTGTTCTCTCCCAGCCGGCTGACTTCCTCGCCGGCCAGCCAGTATTCCCCGGAGGAGGGCGTGTCCAGACAGCCGATGACGTTCATCAGCGTCGACTTGCCGGAGCCCGAAGGGCCGACGATCGCCAGGAAATCTCCCTCGTTCACCGTCAAGCTGGCATCGTCCAGCGCTTTCAGCGTTTCTCCGCCCATGCGATAAATTTTCGTCAGACGACGGATGCGGATCAGCGCATCCGCCGAAGCGGACTTCTGTTCGTTCATCAGCGTCCACCGCCCGCGCCCGGCCGGCCGCCGGCCATTCCGCCTCCGCCGCTGAAGCCGGCTCCCCCCGCCCCGGGGATGCCGCCCCCGGCCCCTAGGCCGGGGAAGCCGCTCTGCATGTTCGTTCGCGAAGCGCTTGCCGCTGTCGCCGTCGGGAGAACGACGAGATCCCCTTCCTTCAAACCTGACACGATTTCGATGCGATCCTCGTTGTTGACGCCGACTGCGACCTCCACCCTAGCCGTCTGGGTCGCTCCGGCGGCTGTACCGTCTGGCCCCTGTCCGGACGCCAACCGCTCCCGCATGGCCGCCCTCTCCTCCTCAGACAGATTTCCGGGCATGCCCTCTCCCGGAGCGGCTCCTCTCGGGGAGAGCTCCCCGGAAGCGCCGGCCGGCGCTTGTCCGTTCCGGCTCCGCTCTTGCCCGGCTTCTCCGGTCTGCCTTTCCGCCCCGCTCTGCGAAGCTTCCGCCTCCGCGGAAGGAGCGGCGGAAGGCGCCTCGGCCGCGGTGGCGGGGACGAGCACGAAATATTTGCCCTGCGACGACTGTACCGCTTCGACAGGCACGTATAGGGCGTCCGTCTTCTGCGCCGTCAGAATGCTCGCTTCGGCCGACATGCCGACTTTCAGGTTGGCGGCTTCCGACAGAGCGATCGTCACGTCGAAGGAAGCGACCCCGTTGCTCGACGTCCCTTCGTCGGCGATAGCCACGACCTTGCCGGCGAAGCTTTGGTCGGGCAGAGCCTCGACCAGAATGGCTGCCTCCTGCTCCAGTTCGACCTTCGGAATATCGAGCTCGTCGATACCGACGACCATCTGCAGCTGCGCATAATCGACGATCTCCCCGACCGTCGAATTCGGATTCAGGGAATCCCCCTCCTTCACTTCGAACGACGTCAGCATGCCGTCGATCGGAGCCACGATCGGATCGACGCCCTTATCGGTCTGCAGCGAGGCGATGTCCGCCTGCACGCTCTCGATGTCCAGCTCCTGTTTCTGAATGCTGAGCGCTACCTCCTCGCGGCTCTCGTCGTCGGGAGCCGACTTGAACTTCGTCTGCAAGTCCTGAAGCTCGAGCTTTTTTTTCTTCAATTCGATCTCCTTGCTCCGCAGCTGACCGGAGACGTCCTCTTCCTCGTAGGTAACGAGCAGATCCCCTTTTTTGACCGTATCTCCCTTCTTGACGTGCACCTTGCGGACCGTGCCGCCCTTGCCGGCCGTAACCGTCTGCCTGTCGGCTGGCTGAATCTGGCCGGTTCCGCCCACCTTGACCTCGATCGTTCCTTTGCGTACCGGCGCCGTCGCCATCGCGGACGCGAGAGGCGGCTCCTCCTTGCCGTCGAAGTACCGGTAGCCGCCCCATGCTCCTGCCGCGATGACGGCGACCGATACTGTCCATCCCACAATTTTCCTCTTCATCCGTCTCGTTCACCATCGCTTTGCTTAATCTTGCCGCCTATTATGAGAGCAGAACCTTAGCTTCAGATGAGGCCGCGCTGAATGTTTGCTGAGCATGCCTTTCAGCATTCTTTCAGTTTTCTCTCAGCGCAGGTTAAGCTGAATCCTTCATAATGAAAATGACGAAGAGATGCCGCAGGAGGATATGAAATGGCCTTGCAAGGGAAAGGAATCAAAGTGATGCTCGTTGACGACGAGCCGAATATTTTGCAGTTTCTGGAGCTGGGGCTCGTGAATGAAGGCTTTAAGGTGGAGACCGCTCAGGACGGTCTGGAGGCACTTTCCGTCGCGGATCGCTTCGCCCCTCACGTCGTCATTCTCGACGTCATGATGCCGGGGATGGACGGATTCGAGGTTTGCCGTGCGCTGAAGAACGCCAGGCCTGTAGCCGTCATTATGCTCACAGCAAGAGAAGTGGTGGAGGATCGCGTGAAGGGGCTGTCGATCGGCGCGGACGACTATATGCCCAAGCCGTTCAGCTTTGCGGAGCTTCTGGCGCGAATTCAGGCGAGGGTGCGCAATCAATTTCCCCAGCTGCTGGAGGAAGTATCGGTCGGACCGTTCACGGTGGACGCCGTTCGCAAGGAATTCCGCTATCGCGACCGCACGCTGGAGCTGTCTCCGACGGAGTTCGAGCTGCTTAAGCATCTCGTATTCCACCACGGACATGTGCTGAGCAAAAGCGCGATTCTCGATCGGGTATGGGGATACGACTTCGGCGGCGAGGACAACATCGTGGAGGTCTATATCCGCTCTCTTCGGGACAAGCTGCAGGATCGCGAGCATCGGGTTATCCGGACGATCCGGGGCGCGGGCTATCGGGTGGATCTAGGATGAACCGGCGGTCGTCCTGGCTCAGCGAGCTTCGTCCCCTGCTGTTCCCCCGCTCGCTTCGCGACCAGCTGCTGTCCCGCATTCTGCTCATCCTTGCGGGGCTGCTGCTCGTCATCGGATTGTCGCAGTATTGGTATATGGAGCGTTTCATTTACCAGAACCGGGCCGCCGCCATTCAGCGGCAAGTGATTTCGGTGCCCGGCGAGATATGGGAGCGTCTGACTTCCTCCGGCCGTCGAAGTCCATTGGAGCCGTTCGTCTTCTTCCCTTCCTCGTCCGTCGCCTACCTGAACAAGCAGGGCAAGCTTACCGTTCTAACGACGAACGGAGCCGAGAGCGAGAGCGACGTTCCCCGAATGACGGACGCCGATTACCGGCTCGCGGCCGAAAGATCGCGCAGAAACGGGCCGCTGTTCCGCATCGTTAACGGGGCGGGCGGCCAGCAGCTGGTCGTCCTGCAGCCGGTCCGATCGTTCCAGGGAAATATCGGGGTCGTGCAGGTCGCCACCGGAACGGGACCGTTGAAGGCCGAACTCCGCCGCCAGTTGAAGCTGTATCTGGCGATCGCGTTCGCTGCTCTCGTCGGAGCACTGCTGCTGTTCCTGCCTGCCATCCGCCGAACGCTGACGCCGCTCTCCCGCATGGTGGATACCGTGGAGCGGATCGATTCCGGCAAGCTGAACGAGCGTCTGCCGACGCCTGCCGGTCCGACGGAGATCGATCGGCTGTCGCACTCGTTCAACCGGATGCTGGAGCGGCTCGAACATTCATTTCGCGCCGAACAGGAAGGCCGGGAGCGCATGCGCCGGTTCGTCTCGGACGCCTCGCACGAGCTGAGGACGCCGCTCACGTCGATTCACGGCTTCCTTGAAGTGCTGCTGCGGGGAGCCGCGACGGATCCCGAGCAGCTAGACAAGGCGCTGCGAAGCATGCACGGGGAGTCCGAACGGATCAACAAGCTCGTTCGGGACCTGCTCCTTCTCGCCAAGGCGGACCGGGACTGGGAGGCGCAGCTCGTGCCCACGGACTTAAGCTCCATCCTGCGCGAGATGGAGCCTCAATTCAAGCTGTTGGCCGGCCAGCGCTTGATCAAGTTCGATCTGCAGCAGACCGCCCGGATCCCGCTGGACGTCGACAAGGCGAAGCAGATCGCCCTGAACCTGTTCCATAATGCGGTGCAGCATACCGATCCGTCGGCCGGCGTCATTTCGATCGCCGTACGGCCCTGCCCGCGCGGAATCGAACTGACGGTCGAGGACAACGGACCGGGCATTGCTCCCGAGCATTTGCCCCGCCTGTTCGAGCGCTTCTACCGCGTCGACGGTTCCCGTGTCCGTAAGAACGGCGGGGCCGGCCTCGGTCTCTCGATCAGCCGTTCGCTGGCCGAGCTTCACGGCGGATCGATCCGCGTCAAGAGCAGCCTCGGGGCGGGCAGCGCGTTTATCGTCGATTTTCCTCTTGCCCCGGACCGTTCTCGATCTTCATCTGCCGACGATTAACGGGCCATGCACTGAATGCCTTCGAATAGCGTCGCCATATAATAGCGCCGGTCGTCCGCATCGACATCCGTCACCTGGCAGCCTATCTTTAATGCCATTAATGAAACCCGGCCGCCGATCGTGCCGACCCGATACAAGCCGCGATCGGTGCAGGCGAAAATTTCCGATCCCCGGTCAACGATCGAAAAAATAAAGGCGCCGGACATCCGATAACGATCGAAGCCGCCGCGCTGATTGCCGATCAGCAGCTCGCCGTGCTCCGTTGCGCCGATGATGACGCCGCGATGCACGGCCAGGCTCGTGACGGCCGTATCCAGCTTGCAATGAATCCAGCTTGTCGTGAGCCGGTCCAGGATCGACACGCCTTCGTTCGTTCCGAGCACGACGTAATGAGGCAAGTACAGAAAATCGTATACGGTGACATCCGATCGCATCATCATCCGCCATTCTTCCCCCTCTGTATACCAGAGGCCGCACACCGTCGCCGCCAAGCCGACCGCCCCGAATCGCCTGTACTGGTAGCAGCCCAGCGACAGTCCGGCGGGGCTCCATGTCCCTTCCTCGCAAGCGAACAGCCCTTTGTTGGCGCAGGCGTACAGTCGATCCTCGTAGACTTGAAGCCGGTTGATGTGCGTTTGCTCCGTCAGCCCGTCGCTGAGCTCCACCCATTCCTCGGCCGCTTCTTTCTTATACACAATTCCCTTTCCCAGCGGAGCCGCCACCAGTTCGTCGTCCGACAATCTCTTGACGGAAGAGAAATGAAACGCCAGCTCCCCCGGGTTGGTCGATATTCGCATCGCAGATTCACAGCTCCTTTTCCCATCTTCCTTCAGTTTAATTGATAATGATTATCAGTGTCAACATTTGGACATTTAGCCGGAACAAGCGGGCTTCGCCTTCAAACGCGACAAAAGCGGCCTCGGGATTTCCCCAAGGCCGCTTCGATCCTCTGCGACTCTGCCAATCTAGTGAGTCGGCAGCGGCATAAATAAGAGATTGATAGGCAGCATGCTTCCGTTGGCCGGCGTGAACGTGATGGTCACCGACTCCGACGCGTCTCCTGTCTTGTACAGCATGCCAAGCTCGTTCGTATTGCGCAGAATGCTCGTGTTCGTCGTGTAGACGACCTCTCCGTTTACCGTGAACGCTCCGGCATAATGCCCGCCGCGAGGGCTGAGCACGATCGCCGTACGAGGCAGCACGTTGTTCAGCTGGATCGTATACAGTACGCCGTAGTTGCCGGCGTTCAGAACAGGCGTCAAAGTCGTCTTGTCGATGCCGGATATTCTCGTGTCGATCACGTTGTCGGCCAGCACCATTCGGCTATTCTCCGCGCCGAGCGTCTGATTCACGTACATGATGCGGTTGGCGTTGTCGAACGTGCCGCGAACGTGCCGGTCGTTGCTCGGCAAAATGGTCAAGTCCGGGAGCGCGCTCATGACGTCGCGGTCCGCGTCCACGACGACGACCTTGAAATCGAGCGAAGCGCTCATCCATACGTCCGCGAACATCGAGTATACGTCGCCCGGCTTAACCGGCTTGTCGCTGTACTCCTGGAAGATCATTCGACTCTCTCCCGGTGGGACCTGCAAGTACGTATACTGCGGCGAAAGCAGCGACTCCAGGAATCTTCCCGTGACCGCTCGTCCTACCGTCGATACGATCGGGTTCGGACCGGCCATCCCCTTGGCGCCCATGCGTACGGTGGCCGGCTCGAGGTTGTTGTTCGTCAGGATGATGTAGATTTTGACCGGCTTGGCGCGGCCGTTCTGATTGTGAAGCAGGAACCGGACGTCGCCGGACACCATGTCTTCATAGTAGATGCCCTCTTCGCGGATCGTCTCCGGGCTGTTGGCGCGAATGAGCGTCTGCTGACGATCGTTGATGTTGTAAGGAACCGTCGGCCACTGAAGCACCTTGGCCCCGTCCATATCGAATTTCTCTCCGATATCCGTGTACAGAAGGTTAAACTCTTCCTTCGTATACAGCATTTCGTCGAGAATCGTGAGCGTCTTGGAGATTTCGTCCGCCTCGCCGTGAACGTCGGTCACTTTGAGCGTGATCGTCTGCTGTCCCGGCTCGAAAAAGCCGCGCTCCGCGTTCGTCCATACGGTGCTGGCGATCGCATTCTCGTCGTCGGTGCTCAGATCGGTGTACGTAATCAATTCGCCCATCTTATACGTCGTCTTATCGGTCGTGAATTGCGCTACCGGAGGCTGATTGGGCGGTTTGACCGTAATCGTAACCGAGTAAGGCTCGCTCCACCTGCCGTTTTGGTCCTTGACCCAGCGCGTGACGACGTAGGTTCCCGGTTGTTCGAAAACATCGTATTTATTCTCCCAACGCTCCTCGACGATGGCCATTCCGCTGGGATGATAGGCTTCGTCCACATACCGGACTTCCGTCTGCTGGGCGTACGGATTCAGATCCGATACGGAAAACTTGGCGATCGGCGCGTTCGACCACGTCAATTCAATCTGCTTCGTCGCGGGCAGCGATCTCATCGTCAGGCCGAAGCTCTGGGCGGCCACCCGGACCGGCAGCATAAGCGTTCCCTTCAGAACGTAGGGCGCTCCGGTCATTCTCTTCGAAGCTCCGTTCAACGTATAGGTCGATTTGTCCGCGGTCAGGACGAGAACTTGATCTCCGCTGGACAGCGTATACCTCTTGCTCTTGGAATCGTAAACAATCGTTCCGTAGATTTCGTTCATGAACGTTCTGGCCGCCACATAGGTGACGCCTTTGACCTCGGTCAGCGGCTGCGGAGCTGTGACCGAGACGCCGTTATGCAGGATTTCATTGGACTCTCTGGTGAGAATCAGCTTTTCCAGACCGACCGCGCTCGTCTCGGCCAGCGCGGTCGAAGGCCATGGGAAGGATAACATCATAAGTGCCGAAAGCAATAACAGCGTAAACCTCTTCTTCATACTGTGCTCCTTCTAAAATCTAAGATGGTGGGTTCCACTCGCTTGACGATCATAGGATATAACGCCAAAAAGGGACAAAGGTTTCTCCATTTAACGAAAAATTAACGATTTTTCGCGCATTAACTTACAAATCCAGCCTTTTGCTCATTCGTACGTGCGGAATCCCCGCGTCGAGGAAAGGCTCTTTCGATACGGTCGCGTACCCTTGCTTGAGATAAAAGGCTTCCGCCGAGCATTGGGCATCGAGAATCGAGGCGCGATAGCCCTCTCTCCCCGCCTCCTCCTCCATCGCCTTCAGCAGAAACGCCCCCACTCCCTTTCCGCGGTGTCGCTTCCGCACGGCAATCCGCTGCATTTTGGCGACTCCGGGCTCGTAAGTCCGGTATCTTCCGGCCGCGATCGTATCGCCGCCCGATCTCACAATATAGTGGCGGCAGGCATCCGGAGAGTCGTCGTACTCGTCCAGCTCGACGTCGGCGGGTACGCCCTGTTCCTTCACGAACACTTCCATCCGTACGGCGAAAGCTTCCTTCAGCTGCTCCATCGTTTCCACACGAATCCAATCCATCCGATTCCTCCCGCCGATCCGTTATCCAACTGTCCGACTCCCCGAAGCCGCATCCGAGCGGCCCGCAATTAACAGCATAACCGAGCCCGGCGGAATGTTCAACGGATTTGGGATTCCATTAATTGCATACGCCCATGACGATCCGATCATACTAACCAGAACATGGAGGAGGGAACCTGTTCGGCTATGAAAAGGACGAAAATCAGCGTTATCCAAACCATGCTGCTGTTTAATCTGGCTATCGGCATTACGAATCACGTCATTGTTGTCCCGCTCATCCTGCAATCCGCCTATCGGGATTCCTGGGTCAGCGCGCTTCTGGCCATACCGCCTCTGATCCTGTGGACGATCGTCATCTACCAGATTATGAAGCTGACCGAACAGCAGTCGCTCTTCCGGTGGTTTCAGCAGAACTATAACGCAGCTGTCGCCTGGTGCGTCGTTCTTCCGATCGCTGCGCTCTGCATGATGATTCTGTACATCACCGTCCGAGACACGACCGTCTGGACCAAAGTGACCTACCTGCCCAAGACGCCGTTCCCGCTAACGATCGCCCTGGTCGTGTTCTCGGCCGTGTCCGCGGCGTTCGCCGGGCTGCGCGCGATCTCGATCGCCGCCGGCATTCTGCTGCCTATGGTCATCGTTTTCGGCCTGTTTGTCATGAGCGTCAACTTTCAATTCAAGGATTACAGCTATATGTTTCCCTTGCTCAGCAACAGCGCGGCATCGATTCTGCGCGGAACCCAGTATACGTTGGGAGGGCTTGCCGAGTTCACCCTTCTGCTCGGCATGCAGCAGCATCTGAGCAATAAATTCCGGCGGCTTCCGCTTCTGGCGCTTACGCTCGCCGTCACCGGCCTGGTCTTCGGCCCGCTTCTGGCCGCGATTACGATCTTCGGTCCATTCGAGGCCGCCGATCAGCGCTACCCGGCGTTCGAGCAATGGAGAATGGTCATGATCGGCAAATTCATCTCCCACCTCGACTTCCTGTCCATCTACCAATGGATGTCCGGAACGCTGATCCGCGTCGCGCTCGCCTTCTATCTCCTATTCGACCTGCTTCAGCTGACCGGAAGCAAGAGCCGGCGAATTCTGATGCCTCTGGTCGGCATCCTGATCGTGTTTCTGGCTTCGGACGCCCGAATCAGCGACGCGAACTTCCTGGATTTCCTCGGCGCCTATTTTCCGATCATGATGTCGTTCTTCTACTTGTTTCCGTTCCTGCTGCTGATGATGATCGCTCCGAAACGAGGGAAAGCCCATGACGCGCCAGCGAGCTCCGCATAACGGTTCGGGTTCAAGCCGTCGGAAGGACGAACGCGAAGAAACCGCGCATGCTTCTCGGCTCACTTCGGAAGAGCTGAATTATAAGACGTTGACGAAGCTGTTCGAAGCTTCAAGAGACGTTAACGTTCACTGGTATTACGAGGAGGGAGAAGCTCCGCGCGCCTTAAATCCGCTGCTCATTTATTGCGACGGCATGATCGATTCCCGTCAGCTCAACGACTTTCTGTACGTCCAGCTTAGACGGCTGCTCGATCACGAATCCGAGGAAGGAATGCCGGTCGGAGCGAAGCTGCCCGTTCACACGCACAAGCTGTTGGCCATTGAAGGACAAGACGCCGTCGAGAATCTTGTCCAGCAGGTGTTCTCCGGCAATCTCGTGCTGTTTTTCGAGGACAGCAAAAACATACAAGCGGTACAGATGGCCGCCCCGCCCCAACGCGAAACGAGCGAATCGAACACCGAAATTTCCGTCAAAGGGCCTCGAGACGGCTTTACGGAAGCGATCGAAGCGAATATCGCCCTCGTCCGCAAAAGGCTGAAAACGACCACCCTCGGGGTGGAATACTTTCATCTGGGGACGCGCAGCGTCACCTCCGTCGCCCTCTTGTACATCACGGATATCGCCAACCGCGATCTGGTAGACGAGGCGAGAAGACGCCTCCGCAACATCGATATCGACGGCGTGTTATCGAGCCAGCTGCTGGAGGAAGCGCTGTCCGACAGCTCCTATTCTCTTTTTCCGCTGATCGAGTATATGGGCAGGCCGGACTACATCGCCGCCGGTCTGCTGCGCGGCCGCTTCGCCATAATCGTCGACGGTTCTCCGATGGTGCTTATGGCGCCCTCGAACTTAATGACGCTGCTGAAATCGCCGGAGGATTTGCACCTTCCCTTCTACTATGTCGCTCTGGAGCGTCTGCTCCGGATCTTGGGGCTGAATGTCGCGCTGTTCTTTCCCGGCTTCTGGGTGGCGATCTCCGCCTTTAATCTCGATCAAATCCCGTTCCCGCTTCTGGCCACGATCGTCGTGTCCAGACTGGGGCTGCCTCTGTCGGGACCGATCGATCTGTTTCTGATGATCGGAATGTTCGAATTGTTCCGCGAAGCGGGCATGCGCTTGCCGAAGGCGATCGGCCAGACCGTGGCGGTCGTCGGCGGGCTGATCGTCGGGGAAGCCGCGATCAATGCCGGGTTGACCGGACCGACGACGCTGGTCGTCTCCGCCGTCACGGCCGTGGCGAATTTTACGATCGTTAACCAGTCGTTAAGCGGAGCGGTCACGTTTATTCGCCTGTTCGTGCTCTCCATGAGCTGCCTGTTCGGAATGCTCGGCTTTTTTTTATCGGTTTTCCTCATTGTCGTCTACCTGGCCTCGCTCACCTCGTTTGGCCTTCCCTATCTCTCTCCGCTATCGCCGTTTCGTTATAGGGAAACGTTCATGGCGCTGATAGCGCTCCCGAGGAACAAGTATAACAAAAGGCCAAGCTCGTACTATCCGAATGACGCGAACCGCCAAGGAGAGAAAACGTAAGATGAGAAAATGGCTGCGCTGCGCGTGGGCGATCGCCGTCTGCTTCGCGATCGCCGGGTGCTGGGACATCAAATCGATACAGGACGTGAACTATTTCACCGCCATCGGCATCGACTATGAGAACGGACGCTACCAGGTGTACGTGCAGCAGCTCGATTTTTCCAGCGTCGCCAAATCCGAGACCGGCAAGAGCGATCGGCCGGCTAATATCTGGGTGGGCAAAGCGTCCGGAGAGACGACCACGGAAGCGATTATCGAGCTGTACCAGACGACTCAGCAAACGGTGTTCTGGGGACATCTCAATGCGATCGTTCTTTCGAAAAAGGCGTTGAAGCAGGGGGGCTTGCTCGGCGTCATCGACTCCATCATCCGATTTCCGGAATTCCGGTACACGCCATGGGTTTTCGGAACGGAAGTCGAGCTGAGGAAGCTGTTCTCCACCCGGCCTTTCTTTAACCTGTCTCCGATGAACTCCATTCTTCAGGCGCCCGAGAAAAACTATGAACAGCGCCCGATGGTCGCTCCGATGCGGCTGTCCCGATTCGTCCGGGAAATTCGGGAGCCCGGACTCACGACGCTGCTCCCCTCCCTGGCCGTGACGAGCCATACGTGGACGGAAAACCTCAAGCCCGATTCGCAGCTGGAGCTTAACGGCGTCTATGCCATGCGCAACACCCGGTACTTGAAATGGATGCCTGCCGGGAAGCTTCTCGGGACGAGGTGGGTCGTGAACCGCTCGCAGGGCGCTCGGGTCATGCTGAAGGATCGGGGAGAAAGAGTCGCCGCCCTGCAACTGTCGAAGCCGAAGTCGAAAATCCGCGTGTCGCTGCACAACGGCGAGCCGACGTTTCGCGTCGAGGTGGAGGCTGCAGCCACCATTCTGGAGCTGTGGAAGGGGAATACCGAGGCGGAGCTGGAGACCATGGCGGCGGAGGAAGTCACCCGACAAATCAAGACGAGCCACCTCATGGGCCAGAAGGCGAACGCCGACGTTCTCGGTCTGGAACACCATCTCTACCGCTTCCACTACCCGGTATGGAAACGGTTGACGTCGAACGGAAGCTCGCCGCTGGCGAATCCCGTGCTCGGCGAGATTAAAACAACGGTCCGGATCGCGCACAGCGGCATGTACAAATTGAAGCGCTCCGTGCCGGAGAGCTGAGCGGCTGCAAGGAGAGAGCGAGCTTCGTACTCCGCCTCACGCATCGGTTAATCGCTCCAGCTGCCGTACCAGAAGGTCGCGCGGAATTTGCTCCCCGATCAGCACCAGAACGTCGTGCACCGTCCCTTGGGGACTGATCTTTAAGAAGTCGCTTTCCCGGTAGGCGTACTGAAACAGAAAGCGGCTGCCCGTGTCTCGGAAAGTGACGATTCCTTTGCTTCGATAGACGCTTTCCGGCAAACCGGCCACCCACTGCTCGAAGGCTGCGCTGTCGACCGGCCCCGACAGGTAATGCGTCAGAACGCCGACCTGTTCGTGACCGGCGCCGATCTGGCCGCCCGGATCGGCGTCGTGTTCATGCTCATGCTCATGATCATGGGCGCAGCCGGGGGAACAAGCCGGTCGGCTTCGCCCGGCGGCCGGCTCAGCGCCCCGAACGCCGGCATAGATCAAGTCGGGCTCCAGCTGCGCTCTCACGGTGACGACAAGCGAGGCCGACGGATTCCAGCCGCCGATCAGCCGCTTCAATTCGTCAAGCTCGGCGGCGCCTACAAGATCGGCTTTGTTAAGGATGACGAAGCTGGCCGCCGTCAGCTGTTCCCTCATGAGGCGATAGGTTTTGCCCGCCCCCACTCTGACGCGGTCGAGCAAATGCCGGGCGTCCGCCACCGCGACGACGCCTTTCAGCTCAAGCTTCTCGTACAGGGAGGCCTCCGTTACCGAGTCCATCACTTCGAGCGGCTGGGCGATGCCGGTCGTCTCGATCCAGATCGCGTCGGGACGGTGGTCGCGGGCAAGCTTCGCCAGCTCCATGCCGAGGTCCGCGCGAATCGTACAGCAGATGCAGCCGCCCAGCATTTCCGCCATCGGAACGTCTTTGCCCAGCAAGGCGCCCTCGACGTTCGCGTCGCCGACCTCGTTGAGCAGAACGGCCACCTTTTGCCCGTCGGTACGGGCCTCGTCCAGAATGCGGTTCAGCAGCGTCGTTTTGCCGCTTCCGAGAAATCCGGTCAATACGTATACGGGAACCAGTCGATCCATTCGGCCAAAACTCCTTTGCCATTCGCTAGGATAAGTACCGCGAGCTGCCGTACTTGCTCAGGAATTGCTCCTTGGCCCGCTCCCTCATCTCGTCGTCGAAGCCTCTGATTTCGCTCAGCAGTTCGAACCGGTCGCCGTCATGGGGACGCGCCTCCGCGTACAGCAGCCATTGCGCCAGATCGTCGACGGCGCGTATCCGGTCGAAGTCGTGGTGATACCATAAGGACGCCCGTTCGAGATAGGCAGATGCGTCGAACGGCTTCAGCTCAATCACTTTCGTGAACGAGGCAATCGCTTCGTCGGGCCGATTCAGACGGTTGTACAGCTGTCCCAAGTTGTAATAGCCTTGGGCATCGTCCGGAACGAGCTCCGTATAAGAGGTCATATCCAGCAGCGCGCCGTCCAGCTCCTCCATCCGATAATGAATCAGTCCGCGAAGCCATAACAAACGGACGTTCGTGCCGGCCAGTTGAAGCCCGCGGTTGCAATCCGCCAGCGCATCCTCCCACCGTTCCGCCGCATAGCGGCAGCGGGCGCGCCGATCGTAAATCTGCGGATTGTCCGGCTCCATGCCCAACGCGCGGGAATACTCGTCATCCGCCAGCTCGTAATTGCCCATTCCCATATACAGCTCCGCCATCGCGTACGCCGTTTTGCTTTCCTTCTGCACGTTTTCGTCCAGCCGGGTCGCTTCGAGAATGTCCAGCATCGCCTCTTCGTAGCGATCCTCCATATAGCGCGAGTAGCTCCGCCTCATGTAGCCTTCCGCCGTCGGCCTCAGCGTCAGCGCCCGGGTGTAGGCTGCATCCGCGTCGCCGTACTCGGCGGCGTCGATCAGAATCTCGGCCCTCTGCCTCCAGTTCAGCGGATCGTACGGCTCCAATTCCGTCAGCTCGTCGCTCTCCTTGAGCGCTTCGTCTCCCCGCCCCCACTCTCGATAGGTGTCCGCCAGCCAATAGCGAACGACCGGGTGCTCCGGAAAACGCCGCTTGGCCTCCAGCAGGACGTCCACCGCATCTTCCTGCCGTTCGAGCGAGCGATACAGCGCGCAGAGCTCCATATACCCGGGCAGCCAGAGCGAATTCTCGGAGACGAGCCGCTTCAGCGCTTCCTCCGCTTCCTGCGGCCGATCGAGCCGTCTCAGCAATTGCCCTAGGCGAAGCTGCAGGTCCGGGGCGTGCGGAAAGCGCTCGAGAGCGTCGCGAAGGGAAGCCAGCGAGCCCTCCAGATCGCCTTCGGCTTCCCGAAGCTTCGACTCGTACAGCAGGAAGCCGTGCTCTTCCTCCGCGTCTTGCAGGAACGTGTCGATCGCCGCCGGAGAATATCTCGTTCTCGCCTTGTAGTTCGCCTCCCCCCGGTCGATCTGAGCGCTCCACTCCTTCTGCATCCGAATCGCCTCGGTCAGCGAGCTGCGGGCTTCGTCGAGCCGACCCAGCATCTCCAGCGCCTGAGCGCGCCGGAACCAATAATGGGGAATCGTCCAGTCTTCATCCGAGCAGGCGCTGGCATAGCTGGCTTCCGCTTCCTCGTAACGCCCCATCTTCATGTAGACGTTGCCGAGCTCGTAATACGTAGAAGCCTTGGAATCCTCTCGCCGCCTGAGCACCTCGAGAAAATCGCTCACCGCCAGCTCGAATTCGCCCCGGTTGTTGCGGGAAATCGCTCTTGTATACCAGACCAGGTACGAGTCCGGTTTCAGCTCGATCGCCGCGTCCAAATCCGCGATCGCTTCCTGCTCCTTGCCCATTTCATTGTAGATGTGGGCTCGTCTTTCATAGGCCTGGGCATGACGGTTCCGCTTCAGGAGAGAGGTCAGCAGTTCGACAGCCTGCTCGGATCTCCCGCATTCGTGAAGCAATCCCGCATAGTCGATCCGCTCCGCCAAGGTCATCCGTTCGACCCCCCAACGCTCGTGCCAGCGGACCGACTTCTGCAGCTTCTGCTGCTTTCTCAGCCTTCGGGCCATCCAGCGGGCAATGGCGTACAGCATCGGTTTCGTCCTCCCTCCGGCTTGACGCAAAAGCTGCCGAGCGGCTCGGCAGCTTGGTTACTCTCTGTACTCTTCCGCGGTCTCCGCATGCTCCTCGACAGCGTACTCGAAATCGTCGATATCGAACAGCTGCACAGGCACCCCGTTCTGAACGACCTTGTCTTGAAACTCGATTTGATCGGTCAGAACCGGACATTGCAGCTTGATCGCCATCAGGATGATCTCCGTCTCGATCGGATCGAAAGCTTCGCCGTACTGCATGTTCTCCGCCGCGTTCACGATGACGAGCGACACGTTGTCGTTGATCGGCAGAGGCGGGCTCTCCCGCCAAGGCGCCATCAGCGCGCGTTCGATCTTCTTTTTATTGAACGAATCCTCGAAGTAGGCAATCATCTCTCCGATCTTCGTCTTCACGTAAGCGTCGTCGTCCGCTTCCGGCATGACCGGCTCCGGACTGTCTTTCATATCGTAGAGCTCCATGACCGAGGTGTAAGGTATCCTGTACTCGACAGGACGTTTCGGCAGAAGCAGTTGACCGTATATCGCGATCATGACGGCCTCGATGACAAAACGCCGACTCATCTTTTGCTTTCCCTCCCACAAATCTTACCGCGTCTTGCGCATTGTTTTACATTATAACACAAGCCCAAACGGCTGTCGCCGTTCTTTGACTGGAGACAAGGCTGAGGTATAATATTTCAAGAAGTTATGCCTTCATTATTACGGTTAAGGGGGTGTCGGGATGTCGGAGTCAGCCTTCCATCAGTATATGCAGGCCGAGCCGGAGGAATTAGAGCAAACGCATAGCGAAGAGATCGCGAGCAAAGGTTATTTTTCCTTCTACCGGTTTATCGAGGATTTCCGCGAAGGCTTGAAAACGTATTCGGACGACGATATTCCGCTGTATCGCCGCAAGCTGACGCGCGCCCGCGAGCTGTTCCCGAATCCGCAGCGGTTCAGCCCGTCCTGGGGCGGCGTCTGGGACGAGTTCGAGCTTATCTTCGGCGTCAAGAACGACGTATTGGCCTCGATTCCTCCCCTGCAGCGGGAAGGGGAATGGCAGATCGTGCTCGACAACCCGTATTCCCATCAGCCGGTCGTCTGCTATCCCGGCCTGCCGTTCCTCGAAGCGGCTTATTTGTACGGCTATTTTCAGCGGGAGCTGAAGCCCAACGAGCTGCTGCGCCTGCAGCATGTGGCGAGCCTCCTGTCCGTTCGCGGCAGCCGCTCGGCTTCCCTGCTGCCCGAAGCGTGACGCGCTCGTCCCGGAGGGGAGAGATCCCTCGTCCTCCGCTGCGGCTTGAGCCTGAACAAGCGTCCTCCGAATGTCGGAAGACGCTTGTTTAATGACGTTAAGCATTCGATGCGGCGGTTGCGCCAATGACGCCGTCCCGATAATGGACGGTTCTTCGCGGATCGTTGCGCAGCTTGACGTTGGCCAACTTCGCTTCGCGCTCGCTCAGAAGGATCGTCTCCCAAGCGTCGAGCCTGCCGGCCTCGTGCTCCGGCGGAACTCCGGCCAGCGCCAGAGCTTCCGCCACCGCCGGAGCCGCCGGCGCGCTCTCCCACTGCACGATTCCGTAGTACTCCAGCTTATAGCTGTTCCGCTGCACGCGGGCGAGCAGCGTTCCCGTAGCCGAATGACGCAGCGCGTAAGGCATGCTCTCCGCCCCCGGCCGTCAGAGATCCGGATGCTCGTGCTTCGCCTTCAGCACGTTCCACCGCCGCTCGATCTCCGATTCGAACTCCCTCAGCGTCTCCGCATATTCCGGCTTGTTCAGATGCCTGGTTTTGCCCATCATTTTCAGCCAATCGCCGACGGGAACCCTCTTCCCCTTCTCTTCGGGATTGTAGGTAATCGTCGTCACGCCGCGCTCGACCTCGTAGAGCGGGAAGAAGCAGCTGTTCACCGCGTAGTCGATAATGTCGGAGCCGTCCTTGTCGTCGGACAGCCAGTTCAGCGGACAAGTAATGAGAATTTTGCCGTACACGAGGCCGACGTTCTGGGCGTACCACTGCGCCTTCGCCCCCTTCCGCACGAGATCCTGAGGGAACGCCTCGCTTCCGGTGAAGACGTAGGGAATGTTCGTCGCGGCCATAATCTGGGCCGTGTCCTTATGGTGGAACACTTTGCCGCCCTGGAACTTGCCGACGTTGGACGTCGACGTCCGATGTCCCATCGGCGTCGAATACGAGAGCTGGGCTCCCGTGTTCATATAGCCTTCGTTATCGTATTCGAGAATGATCATTCGATGGTTGCGAAGCGCGGCGCCGATCGCCGGCCCCATGCCGATGTCCATGCCTCCGTCTCCCGTAATCATGACGAACGTAAAATCGTCTTTGAGGCCGTACTGGTCCAGCTCGCCCCGGCGCTTGCGCTCGTGGAACATCTCGACGACCCCGGACAGCGTGGCCGCTCCGTTCTGGAACAGGTTGTGAATGTAAGTCGCCTTATGGGCCGAATACGGGTACCCGGTCGTGACGACCATCGCGCAACCGGTATGGAACAAAGCGACGATGTCGCCTTCGATCCCTTTGAAGAACAGCTCCAGCCCGGAGAAGATGCCGCAGCCCGGACACGCTCCGTGCCCCGGTGCGATCCGCTTCGGCTTCTTCGTCAGGGAGCGCAGCGGCGGAATGCGCACGTTGACCTTGCCCGTCGCCTCGTCGGGCGTTACGGTAATGAGCCCGGTTTTCAGATCCTCGTATTTCATCGGCTCCAGCACGCGCTTGGGCGCCTTGGCCGGGTCTCCCGGCGTCGCGCCGTGATAGTCGAACGGCTTCTCCACATAGCCCTTGTTCATCGCCTCGATTGCGAACTCGAACAGCGCCAGCCCGTCCTCGGCGTAGAAGTCCTTGCCGCCCAACCCGTAGATGCGGCTGATGACGAGCGTGGTCGAATTGCCGTACTGCTGCAGCGCGGCGCGAACCTCCATCACCATATTGCCGCCGTGGCCGCCGTACGAGTCAGCGCGGTCGCCGACAGTGACCGCCTTGACGTTCCTGAGCGCCTCGGCGATCTGCTTCGCCGGGAACGGCCGTATGAGGTTCGGGGAGATCGATCCGGCCCGAATTCCCCGGCTGCGCAGCTGATCGACGACGTCCTTAATGATCTCCGCCGACGAATTCAGCAGGAAGACGGCGACGTCGGCGTCCTCCATCCGGTACAGCTCCAGAATCGGATATTCCCGGCCGGTCAGCTCCGCGTATTCCTTCTGAATGCGATCGAAGACCGCTTCGGCCCGGTACATCGCCATACTCTGCTGGTAGCAGTTGTTGATATAATCGGGCTCGTTCATGTACGGTCCGACGGTGATCGGGTTGTCGCGGTCCAGCACATGCTGGAATTCGGGCGGATGCTCGCCGACGAACTTCTGCACGTCCTCGCGGTGCGTGAACGTCATCACCCGGCGCTTCTGATGGCTGGTGAAGTAGCCGTCCGATGCGACGATGACCGGCAGGCGCACCTCGGGATCCTCAGCCAGCTTCAGCGCCATAATATTCATATCGTATACGGCCTGCGGATCCCGGCACAGCAGAATCGGCCAGCCCGTGTTGAGCGCAAAATACAAGTCCGAGTGGTCCCCGTGAATGTCGAGCGGTCCGGAGACCGACCGGCACACGAGATTGAGAACCATCGGGAACCTCGTCCCCGACTGCACGGGCATCTGCTCGAGCATATACAAGTAACCGTTGGCGGACGTCGCGTTGAACACCCGTCCGCCCGCGGCCGACGCTCCGTAGCATACGCCCGCCGAGCCGTGCTCGCCGTCCGCGGGAATAAGCACGATGTCGTGCTGTCCGTTCGCCTTCATCAGATCGAGGAACTGCGCGACCTCCGTAGACGGGGAGATCGGGAAATAACCCATGACGTGATAGTTAATCTGGTGTGCGGCGTATGCGGCCATCTCGTTGCCTGATTCATAGACGATCCTTTGCTCGACGGTGCCCTGACCAACCGTTTCCTTGCGAATATCGATCGACATTTTCAGACTCCACCTTTCCTATCGGGTTCTGTTCTTGAAGGTTCGGCGCTCTATCTCTCGTACAGACTTACAGAGCCAACTGAAACTTGTGCGCGACCCGATGAGCGTCCGCATAGCCGTCCGCCTCCAGCTCGGAGGACAGCGCCTCGGTCGGACAGGCCTGCACGCATTTCAGACAGCCTTTGCAATACTGATAATCGATGCCCTGCAGAAACATCTGCGGACGTCCTTTTTTGTCCGGCTGCTCCTCCCACACGAAGCAGAAATCGGGACAGACGTTGTCGCACGCCGCGCAATGGATGCACTTGTCGTCAGCGAAATGCGGCATCCTGCCGGCGCGGGAAATGCTCAGATCCTTCAGAATGCTGTTGCCCGGATTCGTAATCAGGCCGCCGATCGGCTGGGTCTCGTAACCGAGCACCGGCGTGTCCATGCGAACGAAGGACGGCATCTGGTCCCCCTCCTCCAGCCGGAACGTCTGAAAGCTCACTTCGTCGTAGCCGCGCTGGAACGTATTCAGTGCGGGCTGGACGGCGGCGGGGTACTTCTTCTCCAGCGACTTGCGAATGACGCCCTTCATGAATTCCGCGTCCAGAAAATCGCAAAGCCTGAACAGCCCTCCGAGCATCGCCATGTTCACCCGGTTGTTCTCCTCCATCGCGATTCCGGTGGCGTCCACGACCGCGATAATGCCGGCCTTCAGCTTCAGCTGACTCTTGAGCTGCTCCGGCGATTTCTTGGAATTGACCAGCACGATGCTGTCTTCGTGCATGCCGGAAATGACGTTGATCGTCTTCGACAGGTTCTCGTGGAATACCCCGATCACGTGCGGCCGCTCGACCGGGGACGTATCCCGAATCTGCGTATCGATGTCGCAGAACCGGATGTGAGCCTTGACGGGCGATCCTTTCTTCTCCGAGCCGTAAGAGCTGAAGCTGACGCCGTTCAGTCCGACGCCCATGACTCCGGCTTCCGCCAGCATTTTGCCGGCCAGGTTGGCGCCCAGCCCGCCGATAGACTCCAGCCGAATTTCAAAAAATCCGAGTTCGTTGACCTTGGGCAGCATCACCATGATTTTCTGTAAACCCCTTTCGCATGAAGTGAAGGAACATTCAGAAAATTAATAATATACGAAATATTAATTATTTCGCCTTAAAAGGATGAATTCCTTCCTCCGTTGTGGAAAAACGCCAAATATAGTCAGACCCGGACAGCGCCGCAGCGAAATTTCCCCCGGAAGGCTTTCTTTCTCTGTCGGTTGCTCCGGTCGTTCCTGCCGTCCCTGATCGCCGCCTCGTTCTTCCCCCGTTTCCTCCCTTCCCTCCATTATATGTCGATGTCCTTCGCTCATTGCTTGCGGTGTCTTTCCGCCTCCCGGCTCGCAGCTCCCGGCCGTCCGGAACGGGGGGCGGAGCGGGAGCGGCATGCGAAAGCGGTACGGGTTGTCATCCTTCGAGTCGCGCGGCAGGGAGGCCTAACGCATGAAGCCGCTTGATGCGTTAGGCTTTCGGGACGGGGGATGTCAGGGGGGGAATGGAGGCTTGGGGAACGCCGAGTCGGCAGAAGGCCTATTCGCTCAGCCGAGCCAGACGCTGAGTCAGCGTCTTCGACCAGCTTGCCGATAACGCGTCGACGGCGAGCAGACGGCGCATGCCTTCCGTATCGTTCCGATCCCGATGCATGACGCGGTTGGCCTCGGCTACCGTCACGCGATCCGGATGGGCCTCCAGCAGCGACAGCTCATCGCCCGCTCGCACCTCTCCCGTCTCCAGCACGCGGAAATAGAAGCCGGTCGCTCCGCTGCTCGTCACTAGCAGAGGCAGCTCGTCCAAGCCCCATTTCATGGCCAGCTTCCAGCAAGGCTGTCTCGGCTGGCTGATTTGCACGACGGCGCTCCCGATCCGGAATACGTCCCCGACGCTCACTTCATGCTCGATCAGTCGTCCGACCGTGAAATTTTCCCCGAACGCTCCGTAGCCGAGCGTACGGCCCAGCACCTGCTCCCAGTGCGGATAATGCTCGTAGCTGTATACGCATATCGCCTTGTCCGGTCCTCCGTGATGCTCCAGATCGGCCTGCTCGTCTCCTTCAAACCCGAGACCGGTTAACCGCAAGGCGCTCTGGACGGAGCTCTTCGAGATGCCGGACTTCGCTTCTTTGCCTTTATATATCGAGGTCTGCACCCGGCCGATGTTGAGAGACAGCAGCGGATAGACCGACGCGCGTACAGCGCTGCTCATAAGATAACCTCACCTTCTCGCCCGCTGCGGACAAGCCGTGAATAACGTCCGGCTCCTTCCGCCACGCTAATTCATGTATCCACCACTCAACGAAAGGCGGAAATCGGATGACCACTTCCAAACGACGAAGAGAAAGCGCCTGGAAAAGCCGCAAACAAAACCAGCATCCCCACGGCAAAATTTCCTCGCTGCACGAGCTGGCCGACGAACCGGGCGAAGGAAGAAAGCCCGAGTCCCCGACCTGATCGGCCGGCTGCTGCCGGCAGAAGTCCAAGCCGCCCGGACGCCGCGTCTGCCGGCGAGCCGGGCGGCGCCGGCTGCTCGGGCGTCCGGCTTGCTAGGTCAACCGAAGCTTCTCGGCAGCCGTCAAGCGGCGGCCGCGCACCGTCATCACCAATCGGCCGTCCTGCATGCCCCAGATTTCGTCCGCGAATTTCTCCGCCAGCTCGATCCGGTGCAGCGCCGCCACGATCGTCGTCCCCTTCTCGCGGCACAGCTTCTTAAGCGTGCCCATCATCTCTTCGGACGTATGGGGATCCAAGCCGGAGACCGGCTCGTCCGCCAGCACGAGGCGCGCGCCGTGAACGAGCGCCCGGGCTATGGCAATCCGCTGGCGTTCGCCGCCGCTCATCCGCTCCACGATCTGCTTCGACCGCTCCATCAGTCCGACGTGCTCCAGCATGTCCATGGCGCCCATGTAATCGTCGCTGCGCACCATGCCGGTTATTCTGCGCCAGAGAGGCGTCTGCTCGGACGCTCCGATCAGCACGTTTTTCAGCGCGGTCTTTCTTTCGTACAGGAGCGGCTTCTGCTCTAAGTAGGCGATTTGCCGCTTATAGCGCATTTTCGCCAGGAAACCGGCCTCCATCAAGTCTTTGCCGTCAATCTTGTATTCTCCGGAAGTCCACACTTCCTTCAGAGCAAGCGCTCTCAGCAGCGCCGTTTTGCCGCTGCCGCTCGAGCCTACGACAGCGATGAACGTTCCGGGCTCGAGGCGCGCGTCGATCTCTTTCAGTATCGTTTTTCCATCGGGTATCGTGCGGGTCAATCCTGAAATTACGATCATGGCTGTCCTATCCCTTCAATCCTTAATAAATCTAGTGTACGGCATAATCCCATCCCTTGCCATACGAACAAATGTTTGCTATAATCAAAACAGGAACAAATGTTCCCGATACTGTTTCGAAGGTGGGATCAGGGATGATGAAATGCGAACATCTCCGTTACTTGGAACCTCCGAGAGGCGCCAGACCGTCTAGAGACCTGACTTTCAAATTTTACGACAACGGCAAGCTCGTCATCATCGATAACGACACGGGCAGCACGATAAGCCCCCGCGAGCTTAGCGGGGGCAGCTACGACTTCTATGTCCGTCAGCGCATTCGCCTGATCAAGCGCGACCTGATGGAGAAGATGATCAAGTACGC
Organism: Cohnella hongkongensis; assembly: GCF_042654645.1. NCBI lineage: Bacteria > Bacillati > Bacillota > Bacilli > Caryophanales > Paenibacillaceae > Cohnella > Cohnella hongkongensis. Next base: position 255,509 of record NZ_JBHSEP010000003.1, read on the forward strand.
ATGACGGCAAGCGGCGCGCTTCCCGCCCCGGCTGAATCAGGGCAGATTTTTGTTGATTCCGTTTAAGCTGGGCGGGAAGCGCCTCATTTTCCTGACGTCCGGATCTTCCTTATGCTCCTTTAATCCGGACGGCTTCATCGGTTCGTTCAAGCTCCGGGATATTTTTTTGGCCACTGCGTCTCACCCCCTGCCCTTCGTTTTCCGAGCGGTTACTTTGTAGTTTTCCTCTTTTCGCTCATTTACAAACCCGGCACGGCAGGCCATAATGAGAATAATGGAATGAAAGACTTGAAGGAGAACCGCATCCGATGAGCCAACAAATTTTATTCGACCTTGACGATACGCTAGTCTACTGCAACAAGTATTTTCACGCCATCCTGGATCGCTTCGCCGACCGGATGGCCGAATGGTTCGGCCCGGCCGGCATCGGCCGCGAGGAGATCGCGGCCAAGCAGACGGAGATCGACATCGCCGGCGTTCAGGTGCTCGGCTTCAAGAGCGAGCATTTCCCCCAATCGATGGTCGACACCTACCGCCACTTCCAGTCCGTCACCGGACGGACCAGATCCGCGCTCGAAGAGGAGCAGCTGTGGAAGCTCGGCAACAGCGTTTACGATCTGGAGATCGAGCCGTACCCGATGATGGACGAAACGCTTGAGAAGCTTGCCGGGAAAGGTCACGAGCTCCATCTGTACACCGGCGGAGATGCCGCCATTCAACTGCGCAAGATCGAAAGCATGCGCCTGGAGCGCTACTTCGAAAACCGGATTTACATCCGCCAGCATAAGAACACGGAGGCGCTGGAGCACATTTTGTCCGGGGGCGGCTTCGACCGGGAGAACACTTGGATGATCGGCAACTCGGTCCGAACCGACGTGCTGCCTGCCGTACGCTGCGGCATTAACGCCGTATACTTGAAGCAGGAGGCCGAATGGGCCTACAACGTCATCCCGATCGACGCCAAGCCGCGCGGAGCGCTGCTCACTCTCACCGAGCTGCCGCAAGTTCCGCCTGCGATTCACCGGTATTTGGACGATCATCGGATGAAGGAATCGGGTTGAGCTGCGCTCAAGCAAAAACGCCTTCGTCGTCCTCTAGACGCGGAATCGCGTTATTGTCGGAGGGAATTCAGATCAGGATAGCGAATTTGATCCTTTCTGAATCCCCAACAAAGGGGCATGCGCCTCCTTCGGGAGATGCACGCCCCTTTATTATGCGGCCGGACGGGCCGTGAATTTCCACCGTCCGCAGCCGCGCTGCGCCTGTTAACGGCTTGTCGGTTCGTCGGCGCTTAAGCTGTTCAGCTTGTCGAATAGTTTGCGGACGCCGACCGACCAAAGCGGATCCTCTGCGTAAGTCCGGTTGAACCATTCGAACGGATCGTGGCCCTCGGGTCGGCTCTTGCCCAGCTTTACAAGCAGCCGGGCGGCTATGCCGGCGGAGTTCTCGATGTCCGTATTGTATTCCATCCAGCTATGTCCGACATTAAACGGATTATTGGCGATCTTCAGCGCGTGCTTGGCCGACCTGGGCACGAAGCCCTGTTCCTGGCCGGTAATGGCGAACAGAAGGTGCGGATGAAGATCGTACTCGCGCGCCGTCGCCATAATCGTTCCGAAATAAGGCTCCTCGGACAGCAGGGAATCCCGGCTGTTCAAGTAGTCGACGAGAGCCGCCTCGTCAATCTCCGTATATTGCAGCGTTTGCGGCATGCCGATATCGGGGGTCGGCTCCGGAGCTGCCGCAGGAGCGGGAGACGCCGTTTCGACAGGCTCCGCGACGGGCGCGGGACGGTCCCCGCTCAGCGCGGCGATCGTTCCCGCCGCTCCGACCAAGAGGACCGAGGCCAAAGCGAGGGCCCGGCCAGGCCTGACCCAGCCCCTGACGGCCTTACCGATCCCTTCCCGCCAGCCGCTCCGGTCGCGCGCCCGGACCTCCGGCGCGGCAACGGACTCCGCCGACGGCTCCGGCGCAGGCCGTCTCCGTCTCTCCAGCCGGGAAGCGAGCTGCTCCGGGCTCCATCTGCGCTGCGTGCGCTCGTTCGCCCATTCCAGAATCGGCTCCAGCAGACGCTCCGTCAGCAGCTCGTCGTCGGTCCCGATCTCTGCGAACAGATCGAGAACGTCGTCAGGGAGAATGTCGCGCCTCTCCCCGACCAGACAGCGGGAAATCAGTTGATCGATCATGCGAAGCTTGATCTCCTCCGGCACGTTCGGCAATCTCTGCGCGAGCGCCCGGCGAATCGCGTCGGCGACGATCTCGGCGCGGCGTCCGTCCGGAAGCGGCGCGTATTTGGTCTGCACATATCTGCGGATCGTATGAATGTCCGTAGGCGACAGCAATGCGGCGCTCTCCATCGTAAGCCTCCCCCGTCCGATCTCGTTCCTCGCCAGTCACAAGTGTACCATAGAGGAAAGTTTTGGGGGAAGCCCTGTCTTCCGAACCAGCTTCGGACGCCGTTCGATCCGAATCGGCCTCAATCGCCGGAAGATGACGCCGCTTCGACAATCGCCCGCCGCACCTCGTCGGTGCGGATAAACGCGTTGATCTGCTCCTGCTCCGCTTCCGTCAGCTGATATTCGCAGTCGCAGCCTCCGTCCTGCGTTATGAGCTGGATCGGGTGCCCGTCGTGGGTGCACACCGCGATAATGGCAAAGTCGGCCAGTTCCTTCGGCAGCGGCGTCTCTCCCGCCGTCTCGGGCCGCAGGACAACGTCCACCCACTGCCCGTCCCGGCGTTCCGCTTGATACTGAAAGCCCGTGAACCGCAGCTCGGTCCACAACTCGTCTCCGTACCGAATCATTCGGCTTCCCTCCTCCTTTGGATCCATAAAAAGAGGCCTCCCCGCGCAGGGGACGACCTCTTTACGATAACGGAAATCGGTTAAGGGAGCAACGTGCTGCCCATCAAAAATTTGTCGACCTCGCGAGCCGCTTCGCGGCCTTCGTTGATCGCCCAGACGATCAGACTCTGACCGCGTCTCATATCTCCCGCCGCGAACACCTTGTTCACGTTCGTCGTATATCGGCCGTACGGCGCTTTGACGTTCGTGCGGCGGTCCGTCTCCAGCTCAAGCTGGTCGATCAGCGTGCGCTCGGGACCTTCGAAGCCGACGGCGACCAGGACGAGATCCGCCGGCCAGACTTTCTCCGTGCCGGGAATTTCCTCGTATATTTTGCGGCCTTGCTCGTCTACGTAACGGCGAATCTGCACCGTGTGCAGCTCTTTGACGTGACCGTTCTCGTCGCCTACGAACTTCTTCGTCAGAACGGAGAACGCCCGCGGGTCTTCTCCGTACAGAGCTTTCGCTTCCTCGTGCGCATAATCGAGCGTATATACGTTCGGATACTCCGGCCAAGGGTTGTTCGCCGTGTCGCGCTCCAGCGGAGCCTTCGCATGGGTGCCGAATTGGGTGACGCTCGAGCAGCCGTGACGCAGCGCCGTCGCCACGCAGTCCGTACCGGTGTCTCCCCCGCCGATGACGATCACGTTTTTGCCCTTGCCGGAAATATAAGTGCCTTCCTGCAGGTCGTGATCGAGATAGCTCTTGATCGTGCTGTTCAAATAATCCATCGCCTGATAAATGCCTTTCAGATCATGTCCTTCGACGTTCCCGATCGGACGCGCCTTCGTTGCGCCGCCGCACAGGACGACGGCGTCGAACTGCGCCAGCAGCTCCGATGCGGGAAGTTCCTTGCCTATCTCGGTGTTCAGAACGAACTGCACGCCTTCCTCGGCCAGCAGATCCACTCTCCGCTGCACGATAGACTTCTCCAGCTTCATCGTCGGGATGCCGTACGTCAGCAGCCCTCCCGCGCGATCCGCCCGCTCGTATACGGTCACCGTGTGGCCGGCCTTGTTCAATTGGGCGGCTGCGGCAAGCCCCGCCGGGCCGGAGCCGACGACGGCCACCTTCTTGCCGGTGCGCGTCTTCGGCGGCTGCGGCACGACCCAGCCTTCCTCGAAGGCTTTGTCGATGATGGCCTGTTCGATCGTCTTGATCGTGACCGGCTCTCCGATCAGGCCGACCGTGCAAGAGCCTTCGCACGGGGCGGGACATACGCGGCCGGTGAACTCCGGAAAATTATTCGTCTTGGCCAGCCGCTCGTACGCTTCTCTCCACAGTCCGCGATAAACCAGGCTGTTCCATTCCGGTATCAGATTGTTGATCGGGCAGCCCGAAGCGCTCCCGGCCAGCTCGATGCCGGTATGGCAGTACGGCGTGCCGCAGTCCATGCAGCGCGCGCCCTGCGTGCGAAGCTGCTCCTCGGAGAACATCCGGTGAAACTCGTTCCAATCCTTGATGCGCTCCAGCGGATCGCGGTCGCCCGGCAGCTCTCGCTTATATTCCATAAATCCCGTAGGTGTCGACATCGTGCAAACCTCCATATCCGTCGGTATCTTTGTGGCTTCGTCTCCTTGCAGCATTTGTCTGTCGATGATAGATCATCCTAACAAATGGAGCTTTATCTCACAATGGATTATCCAACTTATTGTTTGCATTATTTGTCGCAGACCCGCTCATAGACGCAAAAAGCGTGGGAAAAAACGTTCCGTTCGTCCACGACGCCCTCCTCGCGCGACACGAGCCGCCACTCCGTCCGGTCGAATTCGGGAAAAAAAGCGTCTCCGTCAAAAGGCTGCGCCAGCTCTGTCAGCAGCAGCCGGTCGGCTGCGCCCAGCGTCTCCCGATAGATCTCCGCTCCGCCGATCACCATCAACTCGTCGTCGCGATATTTCTCCAGCGCTTCTTCGACCGACCGGACCAGCTCGCAGCCTTCCGGAGCCCGCTCAAGCGTCCTCGACAAGACGACGTTCTTCCTGTCCTTCAGCGGGCGGCCCAGCGATTCGAACGTCTTGCGTCCCATTAAGACCGGCTTGCCTACCGTATGATTCTTAAAATAGCGCAGATCTGCCGGAAGCCGCCACGGCAGCTCGTTGTTGCGGCCGATCGCTCCGTTGGCGGCGACGGCGGCTATTAGCGTGACCGTCATTGGAGACTCCCCCTACTGTTCGTACTGTGTCGGCATCCGCCGCAGCGCTAGATCGCTACGGGAGCTTTAATGCCCGGATGATGCTCGTAGCCGACGAATTCGAAATCCTCGAACTTGTAATCGAAGATCGAGTCCGGCTTGCGCAAAATGTTGAGCTTCGGAAGCGGCAGAGGCTCTCTGCCGAGCTGAAGCTTCACCTGCTCCAGATGATTGCTGTAAATATGAACGTCTCCGCCCGACCAGATGAACTCTCCGACGTCCAGGTCGCACTGCTGTGCGATCATATGCGTGAGCAGCGCATAGGAAGCAATATTGAACGGAAGACCGAGAAACGTATCGACCGAACGCATCGTCAGCATGCAGCTCAGCTTGCCTCCGGCGACGTAAAATTGAAAAACGAAATGGCACGGCGGCAGCTTCATCTCGTCGATGACGGCCGCGTTCCAGGCGCTGACGAGATGTCTGCGCGAGTCGGGATTGCGCTTGATCGACTCGACGACCTGTTGGATCTGATCGATCTTGCGGCCGTCCGGACCTTCCCAGGCGCGCCACTGCGAGCCGTAGACCGGGCCGAGATCACCGTTCTCGTCCGCCCATTCGTCCCAGATGCTGACCCCGTTCTCTTTCAAATAGCGGATATTCGTATCGCCTCTGAGAAACCACAGAAGCTCGTGAACGACGGATTTCAGATGAATGCGTTTCGTTGTCACGAGGGGGAAGCCCTGCGACAGATCGAAGCGAAGCTGCCGGCCGAATACGGACAGCGTGCCCGTGCCGGTCCGATCCTCCTTCTTCACCCCATGATCCAGAACGTCTTGAAGCAAATCCAAATAGTTGCGCAACGCTACACACCTCGACACCAAATTTGTGTTTTATTGTACCATCCGCCTCCGCGACTTGTCACTCCTCGCTGTCGGCGCCGCGCGGTCACTCCGTCGGGGAGAAGCGCTGAGCGCGCCTCCTGCGGCGCTGCTCGTAGCGCTCCGGCGCGCTCTCGTGCAGTCTGCGCTCGGCTTCGTTCTCAGGCGCCACGGGAGGCACGGGCACCGGTCTGCCGTCCTCCCCGAGCGCGACGAATGTCGAGAAGGCGGTGCAGGTAATCTTCCGTTCTCCGGTGAACAGATTTTCCGCCCGCACGACGACGTAGACCTCCATCGAGCTGCGGTGCGTCCATGTGACGAACGCCTCCAGTTCGACCGCCTCGCCCATCCGGATCGGCGCCAGGAAGTCGAGGCTGTCGGTCGAAGCGGTGACCACCGTCCTGCCGCAATGGCGCATCGCCGAGATCGCCGATATTTTATCGATAGATTTCATCAGCGCGCCGCCGAACATCGTTCCGTTATGGTTGGTGTCCGTCGGAAAGACCAGCTCCGTCATCACCGACCTGGACCTTCCGACCGGCCTTGCTTCCTCGCTCATCGCGCTCATCCCTTCATCCGTCTTTCCCTTAGTCTATGCCGGAACGGGGGCGCTCCACGCCCTTCCGGGAAAACAAGAAAACCTTTATGAAGACTGCGGCGACAGCATGTCGCCCAGCCTTCATAAAGGTTATTCGGCATGTCGAATCAGGATTTAGGCGCCAGCGTGTGGATCGGATGACCCATGGCGAGCTCCGCCGTATCCATCGTAATTTCGGCCAGCGTCGGATGCGCGTGAATCGTCAGCGCGATATCCTCGATCGTCGCGCCCATCTCGATCGCCAGACCCAGCTCGGCAATCATGTTGGAGGCTTCGACTCCGGCAATTTGCGCGCCGAGCACCAGACCCGTATCCGCGTCGTGAACGAGCTTCATGAAGCCGTCCGCGCCGTTCAGCGTAACCGCGCGTCCGTTGCCGCCGAACGGGAATTTGCTGGACTTCGCATTGTAGCCCTTCTCCTTCGCTTCCTTCTCCGTATAGCCGACGCTGGCGCACTCGGGATCGGAGAACGCGACGGCGGGAATGCACTTGTAGTCGACCTTCGACGGCAGGCCGGCGATCGCTTCCGCGGCCACCTTCGCTTCGTAGGAGGCTTTGTGCGCCAGCGCCGCGCCCGGGACGATGTCGCCGATCGCGTAGATGTGCGGAATGTTCGTGCGGCATTGCTCGTCGACTTCAATAAGGCCGCGCTCGCCGACCTTCACGCCGATCAGATCCAGACCCAGCTCGCCGTCGGTGTTCGGACGGCGTCCTACGGTGACGAGCAAGTATTCGGCCGTTACCGTCTTCTGCTCTCCGCCAACCTCGTACGTTACCGTAACGTCCTTGTCGGTCTGCTCCGCGCCTTTGGCCAGCGCGCCGTTCACGATCTCGACGCCGGACTTCTTCAGCTTCTTGACGACGAGCTGGCTCATGTCCTTGTCGAAGCCCGGAAGAATCGTATCCGCGCCCTCGAGCACGGTCACCTTCGTGCCGAACTTGGAATACATTTGGCCGAGCTCGATGCCGATGTAGCCGCCGCCGATCACGACGAGGCTCTTCGGCAGCTCCGGCAGGGACAGCGCTTCGGTCGAGGACAGAATACGTCCGCCGAACGGGAACGGCTTCAGCTCGATCGGACGGGAGCCGGTCGCGATGATGCAGTTTTTGAACCGGTAGCGGGGCGCCTCCTGGTCGTTGAACAGGCGGGCTTCATGTTCGTTGATGAACATGACTTCGCCGTTAAACATTTGCACCTTGTTCGCTTTCAGCAGCATCTCCACGCCGCCGGTCATTTTGTTCACGACCGAGTTTTTGTACTCCTGCACTTTACCGAAGTCGACGCTGACGTTGTCTGCGGACAGCCCGTAGCTCGCCGCGTGCTGCATCGACTCGTAGTGATGAGCGGAATTGATCAGCGCCTTGGACGGAATGCAGCCGACGTTCAGGCAGACGCCGCCGAATTTCGCTTTGTCCGCGATAATGACCTTCTGGCCCAGTTGAGCGGCGCGGATCGCCGCGACGTACCCGCCGGGGCCCGCACCGATAACGAGCAAATCAATGTCAAGAGAAGCATCCCCTACGACCATGAATTACACCTCCATGACAAGCAGTTCCGGATCGTTAAGCAGCTGCTTGATGTAATTTAAGAAATTTTGCGCCGTAGCGCCGTCGATAATGCGGTGATCGAAGCTGAGCGACAGAGCCATGACCGGAGCCGCGACAATCTCGCCGTTCTTGACGACGGCTTTCTCGGAGATGCGTCCCGTGCCGAGAATCGCGACTTCAGGGAAATTGATGACCGGCGTGAAGAACATGCCGCCGGCGGAGCCGATGTTCGTGATCGAGATCGTGCTTCCCTTCAGCTCGTTCGGAGCCAGCTTGCCGTCGCGGCCGCGAGCGGCCAGATCGCGGATTTCGTTCGCGATCGTCCAGATGTTCTTGCGATCGGCGTCGAACACGACAGGAACGAGCAAGCCGTTATCCGTGTCCGTTGCGATGCCGATGTTGTAGTACTTCTTGTAGACGATTTCGTTGGCCGCTTCGTCGATCATCGCGTTCAGCGCCGGGAACTCGCGGCACGCGGCGACGAGCGCCTTCACGATAAACGGCAGGTACGTCAGCTTGACGCCCTTCTTCTCGGCGACCGGCTTTGCCTTGGCGCGGAGCGCCACAAGGGCGGACACGTCGACCTCATCCATCAGCGTCACATGAGGCGCCGTGTAGACCGATTTGACCATCGCGTTGGCGATCGCCTTGCGAATGCCCTTGAACGGCACGCGCTCTTCGACGCCCGGACCGCTGACGGCGGATGCCGCTTTCGGAGCGGCCGATGCCGCCGCAGGCGCTTCCGCCGTCTCAGCGGCCGCCGCTTTCGGCGCGCCGCCGGAGGCGTACGCCAGCACGTCCTCCCGCGTAATGCGTCCGTTCTTGCCGCTGCCGCTCACTTCCGCGATGGCGACGCCCTTCTCGCGAGCAAGCTTGCGTACGCTTGGTGTGGCCAGCACAGGCGCGTTCGACGCCGGCTTCGGCGCAGCAGCCGCTGCAGATGCGGCCTCCGCCGCCGGCTGCTGCGCCGGCTCGCCCTTCGTATCCGCGCCGCCGGTCGCGCTGTTGTCGCCGGAAGCGTGGCCGTCCGCCGCCGGTGCCTGCTCCGGCACGTCGCCCTCGGCTTCGATGACGGCGACAAGCTCGCCGATATGCATAACTTGTCCATCCTTGGCCAGCACTTCGAGCACTTTGCCGTTCACCGGGCAAGGCACTTCGACGACCGCTTTGTCGTTTTGCACTTCCATAATTATATCTTCGTCCGTTACCGTCTGTCCCGGCGAGATAAGCACTTTGACGATTTCGCCTTCATGCATCCCTTCGCCGAGCTCCGGGAACCGATATTCGAATCTCGTCACCTGGAACCCTCCTCGTCTCCCCCCAAAAAGCGACGCGATGCAGCGCAGCCCGTTCCGATGTCTTTTTGGGGACCCCGATTTTTTCTAAATTAGAACTGCAGCACTTGATTGGCGGTTTTCACAATACGAGCCGGAGTCGGCAGCCATACGTCCTCGATCTGCGCGAACGGGTATACCGTGTCCGGACCCGCGCAGCGCAGCACCGGAGCTTCCAGGTGCAGAATCGCTTTCTCGTTGATCTGGGCGATAATCTCCGCGGCCGCGCCGGAAGTCTTCTGGGCTTCCTGAACGACGATCGCGCGGTTCGTCTTCTGGATGGAAGCGACGATCGTGTCGATGTCGAGCGGCAGCAGCGTGCGCAAGTCGATAACTTCCGCCGATACGCCGTTCTTCTCCAGCTCCTCCGCCGCCTTCACCGCCGTATGAACCATCAAGCCGTAAGCGATGATCGTAATATCCTTGCCCTCGCGAACGACGTTCGCCTTGCCGATCGGAACGGTGTATTCTCCTTCCGGCACTTCCGCGCGGAATGCGCGATACAGGTTAAGATGCTCCATAAAAAAGACCGGATCGTTGTCGCGAATCGCCGAGATGAGCAGGCCTTTCGCGTCGTAAGGATTGGAAGGAACGATGACTTTGATGCCCGGCGTCTGAATCGCCAGCCCTTCCAGCGAATCGGTGTGCAGCTCGGCTGCCTTGACGCCGCCGCCGAACGGCGTGCGGAAGACGATCGGAGCGTGATAGCGTCCGCCCGAACGATAACGCATGCGCGCGGCTTGCACGAACATCTGGTCGAGCGCCTCGAAGATGAAGCCTACGAATTGAATTTCCGCAATCGGGCGGAAGCCCTGAATGCCCAGGCCGACCGCCAGTCCGCCGATTGCGGACTCTGCCAGCGGCGTGTCGAATACGCGCTGCTCGCCGAATTCCTTCTGCAGTCCTTCCGTCGCGCGGAATACGCCGCCGACGTGGCCGACGTCTTCCCCGAAAACAAGCACGTTCGGATCGCGCGCAAGCTCTACCCGCATCGCGTCGCGAATCGCGTCAATCATTGTCATTTGCGCCATGCTGTTTACTCCCCCGTCATCTAAGTTAAGATCGGCTGCGGCCGTTCTAAAATGGTTGCGATTATTGGAAATCCGCCTTCTGCTCTTCGAGGTGCGGCGGCGTCTGTTCGAACATCGAGTCGATCAGGCCGGCGACCGTCATTTTCTCGGTTTGCTCGGCTTTCTTGATGTGCTCGTTTACCGCGGCTTTAGCTTCTTCCTTCACGCGGGCCGTGTCCTCTTCCGTCCACAGTCCCTTCTTGGCCAGAAACTTGCCGAAGCGAACGATCGGATCCTTCTCGCTCCACTCCTGCTCCTCTTCCTTCGTGCGGTACTTCGTCGCATCGTCCGCCATCGAGTGAGGACGGAAACGGTAGGTCAAGCCTTCGATCAGCGTCGCGCCTCCTCCGTTGCGGCCGATCTCGGCGGCCTCCTGCACGGCGGAGATGACGGCCAGCACGTCCATTCCGTCGACCTGAACGCCGCGGATGCCGGCTGCCAGCGCTTTATGCGCGATCGACTGCGCCCCCGTCTGCTTCGAGTAAGGAGTCGTAATCGCGTAGCCGTTGTTCTGCACGAAGTAGATGACCGGCAGCTTAAAGCTGCCCGCGAAGTTCAGCCCTTCGTAGAAATCGCCCTCGGAGGAGCCGCCGTCGCCGGTGTACGTAATCGCCACGCGCTTCTCGCCCTTCAGCTTGAAGCCCATTGCGATTCCCGTCGCATGCAGAATCTGCGCGCCGATAATGATTTGGGGCATCAGCACGTTCACGCCTTCCGGAATCTGGCCGCCGTGCTGATGGCCGCGGGAATACAGAAACGCTTGATAAAGCGGCAGTCCGTGCCAGACGAGCTGCGGCATATCCCGGTACCCCGGGCAGATGAAATCTTCCTTCGTAAGCGCGTATTCGCTTCCGACCATCGTCGCTTCCTGTCCGGATACCGGCGCGTAGAAGCCCAGGCGGCCCTGGCGGCCCAGATTGACGGCGCGGTCGTCCCACGTGCGCGTGAACACCATGCGGTACATAATTTCTTTTAACTGTTCGTCCGATAGCTGGGGCATGTACTCCGGATGTATGACTTCGCCTTCCGGAGACAATACTTGCAGCGGCTTCACATCTTCGGACTTGACTACGTGCGGCTGAGCGCCGGATTTGACCTCCGGAGCTTCCGTGGATACTTTGCTCATTAGGTTCACCTCATCTTTGATTGTGGAAGAGGGCTTTCTGTTATAGAATTATTATATCCCTGTTTAAGTGAATTGGTCAAAGAAAATGTCGCGAAATCCTTATTTTATAAAGCTTTTCTCCTATTCATGTTTATATAACAGGATTGAAATTATTGTATTACAATGTAGTACAATTTCCGGGATCATACCTTCAATTGGTTTGCCCATGCCCGTCAAATCCCATACCTGTCAAGGAGGTTAACTGATGAGCGACAATCCGCTGTTCAGAAGAACGATACACAAGCATGACGTCCCCAGTCGATGGCTCCCGGAGGGCAGCCGTTCGGTCCGGGTCTATTTGCCGCCGGGCTTTCAGCCCTGGATCAGCTACCCTGTCGTCTATTGTCAGGACGGCGAGGAATTTTTCAATTTCGGAAGAATCGCGACCCATGCCCAGAGACTCATTCTGGAGGAGTCCTGGGAGCCTTTTGTCGTCGTTGGCGTCGACGTGAACGTCCAAGTCCGAACGTCGGAATACGTGCCGGACGGGGAACGATACGATGCCTATACCCGCTTTTTCGCGGAAGAGCTCGTTCCCTGGGTGGAATCGCAATACCCGGTTCGCGACGAGCCCGAGCAGAGGCTGCTGGCCGGAGATTCTCTCGGAGGCGCCGTGTCGGTGTCGCTGGCGCTCGCCTATCCGAACCTGTTCTGCCGAATTTTGTCCTTGTCCGGCGCCTTCTATGACGCGTACATGGAGCAAATACGCGCCGCACAGTCTCTGGAGCGTCTCCGCGTCTGGATGGTCGTGGGCTTGCAGGAGACCGCCTACGCCACCGATCGCGGCACCTTCGACTTCGTCGATCTCAATCGTCAAGCGGAGAAGCTGCTGCGTGATAAAGGGGCTCAAGTGCTGTACTCGGAGAAAGAAGGGGAACATAAATGGGGGTTTTGGCAGCGCGAGCTGCCCGAGGCCCTGTCCGCTTTTCTCGGACCCGAGCCTCGGCCGCTCGGCTGATTCATCGCTGCGGGAGCTTCTCTCTGACGCGCGTCAGAAGCCTCTCGCAGCCTTTGCTGACCAACTCGTATACCTCGTCGAAATTGCCGGAATAATACGGATCGGGCACATCGTCCATGCCGCTCTCCGGGAGCAGGCTCAGGAAGCGGATGATCTCGGCCCGGGGAGAGGCGCCCAGCTTCTCCCGAATGTCCCTCTCGTTATTCGTATCCATCGCCACGATCAGATCGAACGCCCCTCCGTCCCGGACGGAGAGCTGCCGGGCCTTCATTCCTTCCCAGGAGATGCCGTAGCGGTCCAGCAAGCTGCGCGTCCCTTCGTGAGGCGGGCGGCCGACATGCCAATCGCCGGTGCCGGCCGAATCGACAGTCACTTCCCCGCTCAGCCCTTCCCGTTCGACGAGATGGCGCATGACGGCTTCCGCCATCGGAGATCGGCATATATTTCCCAGGCAGACAAACAGGATGTTATAGCTCATGACGGCCCCCTGTCGCTGCGCGCAGCGAACGGCGCGGCAGCTTCCACTTGTAATGTACGGACAGCATTCTGAACGCGACGACGAGCAGGAACAGAGCGAACAGGAACCAGGGCGCCTGCAGCTTGGACAAGCCGATGACCAGCCCCGCAGCGAGCGCCCACACCGCATAAATCTCGTCGCGGAGCACCAGCGGCTTCCTTCCCGCCATAATGTCCCGCACCATCCCCCCGCCGATTCCGGTCAGCATGGCGGCAACCATAACCGCGCTGAGCGGCAGGTTCGCCTTGATCGCGTACAGCGCGCCCTGGATCGCGAAGGCCGACAGCCCGATGGCGTCGAAGAACGCCTCGCTTCTTTTCCAATGATGAATCCAGGCGACCGGCAGCACGAACACGATCAATATCGCGACGCCCGCCGTCTTCAGAAACAGCCCCTGGCTCCATAGCGTCGTCACCGGAACGCCGATGAGCAAATTCCGGATGACCCCGCCTCCGAACGCGGTGACCAGCCCAAGCACGAACACGCCCAGAATGTCGTACTCCTCTTCCATCGCCACGATCGCTCCGCTGACCGCGAACGCAATCGTTCCGATCCAGCTGAAGATTTGAAACACGTCGTCCAATTCCAACTCGAACTCTCCTTCGCACTCGCCGGTTCAATGCGATCAGGCCGCTTGATCCCGCGCGGCTGACGCTCTACGTTACCCATTGTAGCGGGTAGGTCTGCAGTTCCGCAACGGTCTGTGCTAAAATGGGAAAATACGACCGTTAATCGGTTACATGGAGGAGCCTGAACATGTCCCGTTCCGATCACGAACGCGCACTCATATTTGCCGGCGGGCGCCTGGGCCGGTGGGCTCTGGACTTGCCGGCTCCCGGAGATTATCTGATCGGGGCCGACCGCGGCGCCGAGTTTCTCGTCCGGCACGGACTGAAGCCGGATCTCGCCCTCGGCGACTTCGACTCGGTGACCGCGGACGAGAAGAGCCGGATCGCCCGGCAAGCCAAGCAGATGCTCGACTGCGATCCCTACGACAAAGATTGGACCGACACCGAGCTGGCGCTTCGCGAAGCGCTGGACCGCGGCTATACCCGCATCGTCGCCACCGGAGCGCTCGGCACGCGGTTCGACCATACTCTCGGCAACGTCCACCTGCTCCGCCAGGCGCATGAGAGGGGCGCGGCGCTGACCCTCGTCGACGAGCATAACGAAATCCGGCTGTGCGCCGGCCGGCTCCGGCTGGAAGCGAGCGAGCCGTACCCTTACGTCTCGCTGCTGCCCCTTACCCTGGAAGTGACCGGCGTAACGCTGAGCGGGTTTCGCTACCCGCTGAGCAACGCCACGCTGAAGCTGGGCTGGTCGCTCGGCATCAGCAACGTGCTGGAAGAGGAGCACGGCACGATCGACATCGCCGACGGACTGCTGCTCGTCATCCGCAGCCGCGACTAAACGGCGATCGTCATGCCGGTGGCCGCCAGCGCGACATGGGCCGGCAATCCGTAATCCGAGCGCATGTCGACGTCATGGGACAGATGGGTGAAGACGGCCCGCTCCGGCCCCAATTCGCGAACAAGCTCGAGCCCTTCTTTCATATCGTACACCGACCGCGTCGCGACCGGATAATGTTCCACGACAAAGCTCGTGCCCAGCACGAGCAAGATCAGGCCGGCCAGGGGAGCCTTCTCGTTCCCGTCCAGATGGATCGCGTCCGAGCAGTAGGCCCAGGCGCGACCGTCCTTCCGGCTCTCGAAGCGGTACGCGTACGCGTACCCGTTCTTCCCGTGATGAACCCGCCAGGGAGTAATCCGCCACTCCCCGTAGCTCATGCCGCCGTCGTTGGCCTGCATCGACAGCTGCGCGCCAATCCACGGGAAGCGGGAGACGATCTCGACGATGACTTCCTTAGGCGCGTGCAGACGACCTCGCTCCTCCCGCCAGCGGCAAGCGTCGGCCCATTCCGTCAAGCCTCCGATATGATCGAAGTGGGCGTGGGTGATCAGCGCCTCCCCGATGCCCCGACGGCCGATCCGCTCCATCTGCGCGCGCCAGTCCGGACCGCAGTCGAGCAGCAGAGGCGGTTCCCCCTCTTCTTCCAGCAGAAGCGAAGAACGGAACCGGCGGTTCAGACCGCCGGTTCTCGCTTCCCCGCACACTCCGCAATCGCAATACACTCTCGGCGTTCCCATCGAATCGCCGGTTCCCAGAAACGTTAAACGCATCACGCATCTCCCTACTTAAGCTCCGCTTACAGCGGAAGCAGCTTCACGTCGTCGCGGGCTTCCAGCCCGCGAATCATCTCCTCCCACTCCTTCGGCTTGTTCGGGAGCGCGGAATAGTATTGTCGGAGGAAACGAACGATCAGCTCGGCAGGCAGCGATTCGAGCGTCTCGTCCGTCGGGAAAAAGCCGAGATCGAGCTCGGTCACCGCCTTGCCCTCATGATCCCACGACGGATGCACGTAGGTCAGGTCGAGCTTCTGATAGCCGATATGGGACAGCACTTCTCGCCGGACGGCCGGATGCATCGGCAGAATGTTGCCGAATTTAAAGGAAGACACCGCATGCGGACGGTAGATCTCGGCGAACATGCCGATCGACTCGGTTCCGCTTTCCCGCTGCATGCGTTCGAGGTCCCGCGCCCTCTGCACATAGAGGAAGCGGCCGATGCCGAGCCCCATCGCTCCGATAATCGTAAAGTCGGTCATCGCCACCCGCAGCTCCGGGTAATACCGGTATTCCGTCGCGCCTACGACCGCGCCTTCATGAACGGCCACATACACGTGAATGTCCGGATCCTCGATCGGCTCCTTCCACAGATCGAACGCGAGCACCTCTTCCGGCGGGAAGATCGTTCCCATCAGACGGTGCATCTCCGCAAACCTAGAATCTTCTATTGAACGAACGCGAACGTATTCCATCTGTTATCTCTCCATCTTAAAGGGATTTCGCCATTCCATTAATGCCGCATAGTTCAGCGATTGTTCGTCTTCCAAGTACTGGGCCGCAACGCCGATCGGCAGCCGTCCGCAGCGCAGCATGAAGGAAATGACCGGATCGCGCAGCTCCCCTTCGCACACCTTGCGAACGTACTCCTCGGGCGCCAGCCGGTCGGCATGGGCATGGTAGCCGGGCATGCGGCCCCCTCCGAGCAATCTCAGGCAGCCCAGATGAACGACCGTCTCGTACATGGACTGCATCAGCCATTTTCCCAACCCCATTTTGCGATAGCGCGGATCTATGCACAGATCGACGACATAGATCGTGTCTCCGTCGGGCTCGTGATTGCGGATGTATCCGTTATCCGTTATCGTAGCCCAGTCGTGCGGCTCGTTCGGCCGGACCGTTACCCGCAAAGCCGTCATCGAGCCTACGATCGTCCCTTCCGCCTCGGCGCACAGCGCCCCTTCGGGAAAGCGGGCGACGTGCTCGGCTAGCTGCTCCTCCTTCCACCACAGCTCGGACGGAAAAGGAGGCGGAAAACACCGTTCCTGCAGTGCGATTAAACTCGCGAAATCCCCCCTTCCATAGTTGCGGATCGTCAGCGCCAGCATTCGGCCTTCGTCGGACACTTTTAATCGTTTAAGCATGTGGTCGCCTCCCGTTGCCGTGTTGCTCGCCGGATGATAAAGCCATCCAACCTTCCCACTCCCTATAGTATAGGATGGCGGCGAGGAGGAGCAAGCCATTTTCGACATTCGAGCGATCGCGCCCGATCGCGGGAGGCGGAGCTTAGAAAATTCTCATGCTATTCTAAGAAACGGATTCAAACCGTTCTCTTGCCCGTTGTTCCGCTCTCCTTGGAAAACCTTAGGCCAAACGGCATCTGCTATACTCGTTCTCGTAGCAAAATGAAATGGAAGTATGGGAGGAAACATCATGAAATTTAAAACAACATTCGTTCGCAAAGTCGTCGGCATCAGCCTGTGCGCGGCGATCGGGTTCGCCGGTCTCGCCGTCGGACAAGCCCCGCAGGCGTCGGCCGCGACGAAAGCGGACAAAATCATATCTCTCGGAAAGAAATATATGGGCGTGAAATATCGCTTCGGAGCTCCGTCCGGTTCGACGTCGGCGTTCGACTGCTCCAGCTTTACGCAATATATATACGGCAAATACGGCGTCAAGCTGCCTCGCGTATCGAGCTCTCAGGCCAAAAAGGGAGTCAAGGTGTCGAAAAGCAAGCTGAAGCGCGGAGATCTCGTCTTCTTCTCGACGGCAAGAACCGGGAAGAAAATCGGCCATGTCGCCGTATACGTGGGCAACAACAAAATTTTGCACACCTATGGCAAACCGGGAGTCACTTACTCCTCTCTAAGCTCCAGTCATTGGAAAAAAACGTACGTCACGGCGCGCCGGGTCATCTAACTTCCCGCTGCGCGGGAAAAAGGCAGCCCTGGAGATCATCTTTCGGATGATCTGCGGGGCTGCCTGCTTTTTTTTAAATTTTGCGGGGAAGCTGGATCGAGATCGTCGTGCCGTTGCCCGGCTTGCTGTAGACCTCTACGTTGCCTTCGTGCACGTCGATGATTTTTTTGGCGATGGACAGTCCGAGACCGCTGCCGCCCGTCGAGCGATGGCGAGCCGTATCTACGCGGTAGAAGCGCTGGAACATGTTCGGTATCTCGCTCTCGGGAATGCCGATGCCGTAATCGGTAACCTCCAGCTTGATGCCGCTTTTCTGGTTGCGGATGCGAACGTCGATCGGCTCCTTGCTGTACTTGAGCGCATTGTCGATCAGAATGAGCAGCAGCTGGCGGATTTTATCCTTATCTCCGCGCATGTAGACAAAGTGACTGTCGGAATGCACGCGAATGTCGCGCTGGAACGTCTTGCCCAGCACCTCGGACAGCTCCCTGACGACGCTGATGACGTCGAAGCGGGTCACGTTCAGCCAATTGTCCTGCTCCGCCTCCGCCAGCGTCAGCATCGAGCGGATCAGGTTTTGCAGACGTTCGGTTTCCTTGGAGATCGCTTCGATCGCCTCGTCCCGGACCGCGGCGTTATCCCGCCCCCATCGCTTGAGCATGTCCGCATAGCTCGAGATGACGGTCAGCGGCGTCTTCAGTTCATGCGAGGCGTCCGCAACGAAGTGCTTCTGGCTTTCGATCGTCCGGTCCAGCCGGTCGATCATCTGGTTAAACGCCCGAACCATCTGCTGAAGCTCGACCGACTCCTCCCGCCCGTTCAGCTTGACACGGTACAGCTTGCCGCTGCGATCGATCTCGCGCATCGTCTGCACCATCTGCCCGATCGGCCCCGTCAATCGCGACGTAAACCAATACGTGCCGAAAATGGCGAACACGACCGCACCGATGCTCGTAACCGTGAGCGCGCCGACCAGAATCTGCAAATAGCTGTCCAGCACGGTCAGCCGCCGCGCGGCCTCCATCGTGCCGACCATCCGCCCTTGGTCGAATATCGGCTTGGACAGAAAAAGGACGCGCTGTCCGTTGATCTGCATCGTTTCCGAATAGTTGTACACCTGCGTCTGGGTGGCGATGGAGAGAAGCTCCTGGTCGGTTCCGACTTTGTTGACGACCTGCTCTCCGACGACGATTCTCATCATCTCGTTATAATTATACATGTCGCTGAGCAGCTTCGGCTCGTCGAGCCCCTGCATGCCTCGCTTGCGCAAGGATTCGATGACCAGGTCCGCCTTGTTCGTAAGCAGCTGCTGCTCGCCCCGGGTCGTCACTCGGATGACGAAGAAATAAACGAAAATGTTGTACAAGATCAAAATAAAAATTAACCAGAAAACCGTGAACAGGGTAAATCTGGATCTCAGGGTCATGCATCGGGCTCCTTCAACATGTATCCGACTCCACGCACCGTGTGCAGCAGCTTATGGCGGTACCCCTTGTCCATCTTCTGCCGCAAATAACGAATGTAGACATCGACGACGTTCGTGTCGCCGATATATTCGTATCCCCATACGTCGGACAAAATTTCGTCGCGGGTTTTCTCCTCGTTTTTGTTGCGGGCCAAGTAGAGCAGAAGCTCGAACTCGCGGGGCGTCAGATCGATCGAATGATCCTTCCGGTACACCTTGCGCGTCAGAAGCTCGATCGACAGATCGCCGATCTTGATGACGTCCTCGCTCTCTCCCTCTCTGGAGGCTTTGAAAATGCGGAGCAGGTTGCGGACCCGCGCGAGCAGCTCCTCCATCGCGAACGGCTTCGTAATGTAGTCGTTGGCCCCGTGCTCGAACCCGCTGACCTTGTCGGGAACGGTGTCTCTGGCCGTCAGCAGAATGACCGGAACGGCGGCGTCGTTCTGGCGCAGCCGGCGAAGCACCTCGATGCCGTTAAGCTCGGGCAGCATGACGTCCAGCAGCACGAGATCCCACTCTCCGGAGACGGCCATTTCCAGCCCCTTGCGTCCGTCCGCCGCCATGCCGACGTTATAGCCCTCGTGCTCCAGCTCCAGCTGCAAAATTCTCGCGATCGAGTCTTCGTCTTCGATAATCAATATATTTTCATTATTCATCGTGATCACCTCACTGTTTTACCTCCTCTATTGTACCACGCCTGTCAAAGCGATGAAAAATCTCCCGGCCGCGGGAAGCTCATGCCCGATTCCGCAAAGCCGTCGCGCGAGTCAGCGAGCGGCACGCCCGCTCCAGCGCCTGCGCGCTCCGGTCGTCCCGGGGGAAGCCTTCGCCCCGCCACAGCGCGTTCAGCATGACGGAGGAGGCCAGCTCCGGCAAGTACGCCTCCGGAGCTTCGGGAAACAAGGAGAGCCAGCTGCCGCGATCGCGGAACGGCTGGTCCCGATTGGCGATCCATAGCGTGCGGATCGCCCGGCGCTCGGCCTGCCGGTGCAGCTCCGTACAGGCCGCCTGCCTGCGGGCGGACCACTTGGCCGGATAACAGTCCGCCACGATGGCGATCAGGTCGGCGGCGCGGAGCACGAAATCCGTCGTCTCGGGGTGCTCCCAGCGGCTGGAGACGTCGAGCAGAACGAGCGGGACGCCCAGCCTTCTCAGCCACCGGGTCAGCTCCTTGCCCGGCACCCGGTGGACGGCCGACTCCTCGTCCGGTCGAAGCGGATAATACGCTGCGGCGCCTTCGCGCCATGCGGGAGCGGCTCCCTGCCGTCCGTCCGCGCGGACGAATACGGCTCCCTTCGGCATTTTTCTTCCCCCGTTCAGCAAAGCGTACAGCTCGGCTTCTCCCCCGGGGCATTCGACCAGCGCATGGGGCCGATTTTGCCGGCCGAGCACCGCCGACAGAGCGAGCGCTGCGAACGTCGCCCCCGCTCCGGGATAGGCGGAAACCAGCGCGACGATCCTCGTGTCGGACCGGGTCGGCTCCGGCGCATGCATCGGCGACAGCGGAGCGCGATCCCGGCCGACAAGCTCCAGCTTGACGAGGTGAAGCTCCTCCAGCAGCTCGTCCGCAGAACGCGGCCGGTCCGCCGGGTCGCCGGCCAGCAAGCGGCCGAGCAGCCGGGCAAAATCGGCGGGAACGTCCTCCTGAAGCGCGGAATCGACGGCGCCCCGGCGGCGCATGGCGAACTGTCCTCCGGATAGAAGAAAGTAGGCCAGCGCCCCCAAGCCGTACAGATCGGTGCGCTCGTCGGATTGCTCGCCGCGCAGCTGCTCCGGCGCCGCGAACCCCGGCGTGCCGAGCTGAAGCGTATCGCTCGGCTTGTTCTCCCGGTATCTTCTGGCGATGCCGAAGTCGACGAGAATCGCCTTGTCGTCGTGACCCAGCAGCACGTTCGCGGGCTTCAGGTCGCGGAAGACGACGGCGGGCGTCTGCGCGTGCAGATAGGTCAGCACATTCGTCAGATCGATCAGAACGTCGAGCACGAACGGAAACCCGAGCCGAAGACCGTATCGCTCGAAGCGCTCGGCCAGCGTATCCCCGGCGATGTATTCCATAACGATGCAGGCGACTCCGTTCGCATCCGGAGGGTAATAATCGACGATAGCCGGAAGATGGGGATGGTCCAGCTCGCTGAGCAGCTGCGCCTCGGGCAGGAACGTTCGACGCTCCTCCGGAAGCGGGCGGGTCATCTTCAGCGCCCTGGCCTTTCCTCCCAGCCGCGTATCCTCGGCCATGTAGACCCGGCCCATGCCGCCTTTGCCGATCGGCCTCGCGATTCGGTAGCGATCGCCGAACAGCTGTCCCGGCGCCAGCTCCAGGTCTTGCATATGCGGATGCTCCACCCGTGTCCCACTCCTCATTGCGCGCAAAAAACCCGCACCTGAATTCGGAGCTTCGAGACTCTCTCGATCGCTCCGTCCGGATGCGGGATGCTTTCCCTGCGCGGCCGCTTATTTTCTTTTCACCCATATTGTAACTTCTTCCCGGTTATGAAACAACTGCTTCACTTGCCGAATGTCGAACAGGCGGCCGTATTCCTCGGTCAGATCGTCGATCGTCTGCAGCGGCTTGCGGTACATCAGCTTCAGCGTAATCAGTCCGGAGCCGCCGGCCGCCATCGAAGGAGCCAGCTCCGAGACGATTCGGCACGTATGATACGGATCCCAGCTCATATCGCACACCAACAGGTCGAACGTCCCCGGCGCGAACGAAACGTCGGCCGCGTTGCGCCGAATGTGGCGCAGATTGGAATTGCCGACGAGCGACGCGTCCATCTCGGCAGGATCGACGGCGGTCACCTTCAGCCCGCGTTCAAGCAGCACGGACGTCCATCCGCCGGGAGCGGCGCCGAGATCCAGCGCGTTCGAGAACCGGTCGAGCGGCAGGTCGAACGCCCGTTCCGCCTCCAGCAGCTTAAAAGCCGCGCGCGAGATGAGGCTGTCGTCCTTGCGAAAGCGAACCGCCCCGCCTGGCCAGTCGGACAAATTGTCCCGGGGCCGGGAGCAGCCCATGTACAGCTTTTTCTTCGACGCATAGATCGAGACGATCCAGTCCGAATCGCGCGCCGCTACCTCGGCGCCAAGCCCGGTCACCGCAGGAGCGATGACGTCCCGGCCTTCCGCCGACGAGAACGGGAACGGGCTGTTCTGCTCCTTGCGAACCTGGATCGCCGCCCGGCCCCCTCTCAGCCGCTCTCCGAGCGAGGAGGCAAACGCGATCATCCGCTCGGCCGTTGCGTTCGGATCGTTCGTCGCCTCGCATTCCGCTTCGATCGGGAACAGATGGCGCAGGAAGACCGGCTCCTTGCGGCGCAGCTCCTTCAGAGCCCGCTCCGGATCCTGCTCCGCGAACGCGATCAGAAACGTCTCTCCCGGCGCGAGGCCGGACACCTTGGAGCCCGGAAACCGCCTTCTCAGCTCCTCCATCGCATACGGAGCAAAGCCCGGATTGGCCGTGCAGACGAAGGAAATCATTCTCCGCTCTCCTTCCGGACTTCAATCCAGGGGCGGCCGTGCGTCCAACGGACGTCGATCGGAAGACCGTAGGCTTCCTTCAGCTTGTCCGGCGTCAGCACGTCTTCCTTCAGGCCGGCCGAGACGAATCGGCCTTCGGCCATTAACGCCACATGCGTCATCACCGGAATGATCTCCTCGATATGATGCGTAACGTACAGCAGCGAGATCTTGTTCTCGGCCAGCTCCGTCAGCGTCTGCAGAAACTTCTCCCGCTCGTACAGATCGAGCCCCGCGCAGGGCTCGTCCAGAATAAGCAGCTTCGGCGAAGCCATCATCGTGCGGGCCAGCAGCGCTTTCTTGCGTTCGCCCTGAGACAGCGTGCCGAACGGCTGCTCGGCGTACGCGCCGAGCCCGACGCGCTTCAGCTCTTCGTTCGCGCGCTCTTTCACTTCCGGGGGCACTTCCTCATAGAAGCGAAGATAGGCGAACGCCCCGCTGGCGACGATCTCCCACAGCGGATCTCCCAATTCCATCTTCTCGATCAGCGCGGGACTGATATAGCCGATCTGCCTGCGCACTTCGCGTACGTCCACCGTTCCGTAGCGGTAGCCGAGCACGTCGACGGTTCCCGACGTCGGGAATTGATAAGCGGTCACCAGCTCCAGAATCGTCGATTTTCCGCAGCCGTTGCGCCCGAGTATCGCCCAGTGCTCGCCAGCGTTTACGTTCAGATCGACACCCCGGAGGATGTCGCGTCCGTCGCGCCTGAATGTCAAACCTTGCAGATGTATCATAAGTTCTCTCTCGCCTTTCTAAGCCGTTCCACCAGTTCCACGACGGAGGGGAAACGATAATGTTTGCTCCATGTGCCGTTCCTGCGCTTCAAGACGAGACACGGAACGCTCTCGATCTTCAGCAGCTGCGCCAGCTCCGGCATCAGATTCAGGTTCGCGCTGGCGAGCGGGAGCTCCGGCACGAGCTCCTCCGCGACCGCCAGCATGCGGCCGGCCGCCTGGCAGGTGCCGCAGAGCGGCGTATGCACGAACAGGGCGTAAGGAGCCGGCGAGAACGTCCACTCCCGCTTCCAATGCTCCGGCTGCCACTCACGCATTTCGGCGTCCCTCCGCCGCTTCCCTCAGCACGGCCTGCGGCATCGGTCCGTCGTGAATTTCTACGCCGGCCGGACCGGCCGCCCGCAAGTCCCGCACCATGTTCGCCCGGCCCAGCATGCTGGAGGAATGAACGTAGATGCGCCTCGGATATTTATCCGCGGCGATCATGCCGTGCACGACGGCCAGCCCGTTCGGCTGCCCGAAGCCGAGCTCGTAGTCGAGCGACAGAATGTCGATGTCGCACTCCGACAGCAGCAGCAGGCATTCCTGCGCCGTTCTCGCCGCGACGAAGCCGCGCGGGCACGGCCGCACATCGTCCAAATAAACGTTAATCATCGCAATCTTCCTCCCCGGACCATCGTCTGACCCGCTCGATTTGCTCGCGGTGCGTGCCGTCCGCGCCGACAGGCGTTTCCAAGATAAGCGGAACGGCTTTCAGCTCAGGCGTGCCGAGCAGCTCCTCGAACTGCTCCCGCCCGATGCAGCCTTCGCCGATCGCCGCATGCCGGTCCTTGCGAGAGCCGGACGGATAACGCGAATCGTTCAGGTGGATCGCGCGCACATGTTCCCACAGCCCCAGCCGCCTTGCCCGTTCGGCGTAGGCCTCCCACTGTCCCGGCCGCCATTCGCCGCTGGCGAACAGATGGCAGGTATCGAGGCAGAAGCCGATTTTCTCGGGATGCGCGGCGAGGGAGCGAATTTGCGCCAGCTCCTCCGGCGTCGTCCCCATCGGGCCGTGATCGCCGGCCTGATTTTCCAGCAAGATTTGGGCTTTGCCCGACCACAGCGCCGTTACGCTGTTCACCCACTGCAAAATGTTCCGGTAGCCTTGAAGCGGATCCGCCCCCTTGTAAGCGCCGAAATGAACGACGACGCCGACCGAGCCGCAAGCTTCCGCGATTTGCAGATCGTTAAGCGTGCAGAGCGCCATCCGGCGAGCCGCCTCGCCTTCCGACGCGGGGTTGACGGGGTAGGGACCGTGAGCGATCGACGCGATGCCGCGCTCCCGGCACCAGGCGGCGCACCTCTCGGCGTCGCTGCGATCGAACGCCTTCGGCTGCAGCGTTCTCGGGTTTTTCGGAAAATACTGAAAGCTGGCGCTCCCGGTCGCCGCCGCATGCTCCGCCGCTGCGCGGTAGCCCCCGCGCGTGCTGACATGACTTCCGACCCGGACCATTCAAGCTTCCCGCTGACAGTTCGGGCAGTAAAACATTTTGCGCCCGCCGAGCGTCTCCTGCCGAATCGGCGTTCCGCACGCGAGGCACGGCTCGTTCGGCCGGTCGTACACGAGACAGCGCTCGTTGTAGCCGCCGGTCAGCCGATCGTCCTCGGTCAGCGGGTGGTCCATATAGCCGCCCGCCTCCTTCGCCTCGGCAAGCACCTTGTGCATGGCTCGGTACAGCCGCTCCGCTTCTTCGTCGCTCAGGGCGTTCGCCGCCGCAGCCGGGTGTAGCTTCGCTTCGAAGCAGATTTCGTCGCTGTAGCAGTTGCCGATGCCGGCGATGAATTTCTGATCGGTCAGCGCCGGCTTCAGCCTGCCTCTCTTGGAGGCGAGCCGCTTGCGGAACGCTTCCGGCGTCAGCCGCGGGTCGAACGGCTCGGGACCGAGCTCCTTCATCAGCTCCAGCGCCGTCTTGGCCGAGATGCGGTGCAGGTAGCCGAGGCGCAGTCCTCCGAAGTAGAGCGAATCTCCGCCCTCGAAGGTCAGAATGACCTGAAAATGACTGTCCGGCTTCGGCCCTTTCTCTCCGTAGGCAAGCCACCCCCCCAGCATAAGGTGAAGCAAAAGGCGGTTGCCGTCGTCCAAATGAAAGAGCAGGTGCTTGCCTCTCCGCTCTACGAACAGAACGGTGCGTCCGGCAAGCGCCGCGGCGAACTCCTCCTCCGGCTCGTTGATCGTCGCGGCCCGGTTAACGGCCGCTCCCGAGATTTTGCGACCGCCGATCAGCGACGAAAGCTGTGTGCGGTAATGCTCCATTTCCGGGTATTCCGGCATGATGTCGACATCCTTTCCTTGAGTTGACGCTGTGAGATCCGTATC
This sequence comes from Cohnella hongkongensis, assembly GCF_042654645.1. NCBI lineage: Bacteria > Bacillati > Bacillota > Bacilli > Caryophanales > Paenibacillaceae > Cohnella > Cohnella hongkongensis. The sequence continues at coordinate 280,949 of NZ_JBHSEP010000003.1, forward strand.
CTCATCTGCCCAAGCACCAATGCCTTCGGCGTATTTAGGACGGTGAAGGCATGGTGGCCGAAGGCGATTCGGATCAGGAGAATGGATATTTATCCTTTCAGAATCGTATACAAGATCTCCTCCAGCTGCTCCGGTCCCGAGCAGACGATATCGGGAACGACGCCGGCTTTGGCGCAGCGGGCTTCCCAATCGTCCGCCGTACAAAGTCCGGTCAGCACGAGAATCGCCGGACAGCCGGCATCGCGGGCGGCGGCCAGATCCGTATGCGGATTGTCTCCGATGACCCAGGAGCCGCCGGGCGACGTGCCCGAAATGCGCAGCGAATAATCCATCAAAATGCCGGAAGGCTTGCCGATTACGACAGGCTCGATGCCGGTCGCCGCCTGCAGCGCCGCCCCGAGGCTGCCCGCCCCCGGAAGGAAGCCGCCCTCGATCGGCAGCAGCCGGTCGGGATTCGTCTGCACGAAGCCCGCTCCGTTCAGCAAATGCCGGACAGCCTCGGCCAAGCGCCCGTATTCGAGTCCGCGATCCAGCCCCTGCACGACCAGCTGCGCCGGTTCGCCGCTCTCCGCCAGACGAAGGCCGGCGGCGGCGAGCGCCTGCTTCAACCCCTTCTCGCCGATTGCGTACACGGCCGCTCCGGGATAATGCTTCCCGGCGTAATCCGCGGCCGCCATCGCCGAGGTGACGATCGCCTCCTCCGGCGCGTCGACGCCCATCTCTCGCAAGTGCTCCGCCACTTCGCGAGGCGTGCGCGTCGAATTGTTCGTCACGAACATGCTTAGCATGCCCCGACTTCGCAATCCGGAGATCAGCCGACCCGCACCCGGAATCGGCTCGTGGCCGCGGTACAGCGTTCCGTCCAGATCGAACAGAAGCGCTTCGGGGACCGGGCGCCCCTCTATCGGTTTAAGTATCCGTATCAATGCCAGCCGTCTTCCTTTCGCGCGACACCTTGTTCCTCAGTCTCGCTATTCTATGCTGCAATGCCGCTCTCTCCGCGTCGCGTTTCGCCTTGTCGCGGGTCAGCTCTCCGCGCCGGAAGATCAGCTCCTGCGCTCGCTCGGCATAAGTTAACGCCATTAATAATTCCTTGGCCCGATGCTCGTAATACATCGCCAGCTCGACGTGCGCTTCGTATCTCGGCGCGGCGGATCTCTCCGCCGTCTCGGCGAATTTCAGCCACAGCGCCCGCGCCCGATCGAACCTTCCGGCTTTTTTGTATCTGGCAGCAAGCGGCAAAGTCCAGTCCGCCTCCCCCGCTTCCTCCCTTTCCGACAGCCGTTCGAACAATTGTTCGGCGAGCTCCGTCAACCCGTGCTGCTCCAGCCATCCGGCCGTTCGGAACAGCTCCTCGCTCCCCAGCGCTGCCGCCTCTTCGCCCTCTCCGTCCAGCAGACGGCCGAAATGGACGGCGAGCGATGCGAGCGTTAAAATATCCTTCTCGTTATGAGCGTATACGCCGTGCAGATGCGCCGGGTTGCCGTCGCTCAAATATTGAAAGTAGAGCGTCGGCGCGAGCGAGCCCGGCACGTCCTCCTCTCTGAGTACCCCCAGTCTCGCTTCCTCGACGGTGCCCAGCTTGCAGGAAGGCAGCGTGTTGCGCCACAAAGCCCGGGAGGGATGCAAAAAATCGAGATGTCCGGGCTGCCGGCCGCTGCTGCGCCAGCCGTTCAGAATAAACCGGTTGGCCAGCACCGGCCAATCGAACGTGCGGCCGTTATAGGAGACGATGTGCGTCTTGTCCTGCATTCTTCCGAGCAGATAGGTCAGCATTGCCCTCTCCTCGCCCGGATGCCGGATCAACGCTTGCTCGACGACAAAGGCGCTGCCCTCATAGCAGCCGATGCCGACCATAAACGGCACGTTGCCGGCGCCGACGCCAAGCCCCGTCGTCTCCGTGTCGAGAAACAGCAGCCGGTGCGGTTCGATCGGCCCGCTGCCGCCGTTCTGGCGCGCGGCGATCGGATGCAGGCTTCCCGCCCGGGACATCAGCTCGCCCAGCTCGTGCTTTCCGTGCCGATAAGGCAGCGGATAGACGATCCGGCGAAGCAGGAACGGACCGGCTTCGTTCTGCTCCAGACCGACGCCGATGGCGCCGAAGCCGGCGGGCAGGGCGCCCTCTTCCGTCCCGCCCGGCGGAGCCGGCTCGCTCTTCGGAGCGACGGCCTCCGGCGTCCCGCGCAGCCGGTTCAGCCTGTCCCGCAGCCCGCTCATGCTTTCGTCCCCTGCAGGAGCGCCAGCGCCAGCTCCTTGCCCAGCAGCCCGACTTCCTCGATCGGCCCCACGCAAGCCGGGCAGCCGCTTAAGCAGCCGCAGCCGCGAATGAGCCGCTCCGCTTCCTGCAGCAGCTCGCCGTGGATCTCGTACAATCTCCGGCTAAGCCCGATGCCGCCGGGATAACGGTCGTAGAAATAGATCGTCGGCCGCTTCGTATGCGTCGCCTTCACTTGAGGCACGACGCGAATATCGAGCGGATCGCACATCAGATGGAGCGGCGCCAGGTGGATCAGCACGTTCGCCAGCCCGAGCAGCGCCGTCTGCATGTCGTTGGCGCTGCGCTTGGCCGACTCCTCCTCCGAGAACGCGAACCAGTAACCGCTCGTGTGCAAAATTTCCTCGGGCAGATGAATCGGCCCGGAGCCGATGTTCTCGTGCGTCCGCAGCCGGATCTTCTTAAAGATCGTCGGCTTGGCCATCACCGTCACTTCGCCGAACTGCCGCTGCAGCGCGCCCGAGGTCGTTTCCATGTCGACATGCAGCACCTTCAGCTCCACCGCCATGCTGGCATCGGTAAAATAGTCGACGTTCACTTCCCGCACGTACGCTTTTTTCTCCGGATAATCGAGCTTCTCGACCTGGTACTGCACCCCTTCGTGAATATAGATCGCTTCCTCGTGGATCAGCGTCGGAGCGCTGAAGCGGTCGACCTCTCCAATGACGCGCTGCCCCTCCGTCTGATCGATGATGACGAAGTTCTCCTGAGCCGCCGAACGGAGCGAGATGTTATGGGCCGGGAACGCCTGCTCCATCCAATACCAGCGGGTTCCGACCTTGTGCAGCACCTTCTCCTCGACCAGAAACTCCAGCAGATCGACCAGCTTCTCGCCTCCGAACGTATCCCCTTCCTCGAACGGAAGCTCGTAGGCGGCGCACTTCAGATGGTCGAGCAGAATGAGCAGATTGTCAGGATGAATCCGGGCTTCTTCGGGCGGGCGGCCGAGAAAATAATCGGGATTCTGAATCAAATACTGATCGAGCGGATTGCTGCTGGCGACGAGAAACGTGACCGAGCTGCTCTGCCTGCGGCCGGCGCGTCCGGACTGCTGCCATGTGCTGGCGATCGTGCCGGGATAGCCGTTCAGCACGCACGCCTGCAGCTGACCGATGTCGATGCCGAGCTCCAGCGCGTTCGTGCTGACGACGCCGCGAATTTCCCCGCTGCGCAAGCCGCGCTCGATCTCGCGGCGCAGCTTGGGCAGATAACCGCCGCGATAGCCGCGGATCGTCTTCGGGCCCAGCTCGCGCTTGACCGTCTCCTGCAGGTAGGTGAGCAAAATTTCGACGCGTACGCGGCTGCGCGCAAACACGATCGTCTGGATGCCGCTCTTCAGCAGCAACGCCGCCAGCTTCTGCGATTCGAGCACGCTGCTTCTGCGAATGCCGAGCTGCTTGTTGACGACGGGCGGATTGTAGAACACCATATGCTTGTCGCCGCTAGGCGCCCCGTTGTCGTCGACGAGAGCGACTTCCTCGCCGATCAGCCGCTCCGTATGCTCGCGGGGATTGCGGATCGTCGCGGAGGCGCACAGAAACTGCGGATCGCTGCCGTAGAACCGGCATATCCGTTTCAACCGGCGGATTACATTCGCCACATGGCTGCCGAACACGCCGCGATAGGCATGCACTTCGTCGATTACGATGTATTTGATATTTTCGAATAGCTTAACCCATTTCGTATGATGGGGCAAGATCGCCGAATGCAGCATATCCGGATTCGTCACGACGATATGGCCGGCGTTGCGAATCGCCTGCCGAACCGTCGGCGGCGTGTCGCCGTCGTAAGTATGCGTCTTGAGGTCCGCTTCCATCAGATCGGCCAGCACCTGCAGCTCCGCCACCTGATCCTGCGCCAGCGCCTTGGTCGGGAACAGATACAGCGCCCTGGCGCTGTCGTCCTCGAGCAGCCGCTGGACGACGGGAAGATTGTAGCAGAGCGTCTTGCCCGACGCAGTCGGCGTCACGGTCACGACGTGACGACCGTCCGCCGCGGCGCGGAAGGATGCGGCCTGGTGCGTGTAGAGCCGATGAATGCCTTTCCGGCCCAGCGCCTCGGCCAGCTTCGGATGAACCGATGCCGGCAGATCGACGGACCGGGCGGGCTTCGCAGGCTCGGTATGCCAGAACGTCACATTCTCCATCAGCTCCGGACGGCTTCTCAGCAGCGTCAGCCATTCCTCTACGGACTCCGCCTTTTGCGTATACGGATTCATAGCCATTCTCCCATTATGTATCGATTGCTTGCAGCGCTTTTCTAATCCATGCCGCTAATAGCTCCATTGTACAGAATACATGTTCGCACGGCAATGGCCGAATGCGGCCAACATTCGACAAATCGGGCCCTGGGCCCGAACGAGGTCTCCCGATTCGCAACGATCAGGCTTGTTGCGACATTTCGTGTCGGCTCCTGCGCTTTCCCGGGAAAGTATCATTTCCCGCCCCGCAAGCGCGCAAGCTCCCCGACGAGCCTTCAGGCTGCGTGCGGGGAGCTTGCGGTGCGGTGTGCCGGAAAGCCGCTATACGTATGGAGCTTCCCAGGCTTTCTTATGCCAGCCGATCTCTTCGGCGACGACGTTCAGCTGCCGGTCCAGCCGGACCTCGGCGCGATAAGGCCAATCCTTCGGCCGCCAGAAGCGCAGATCGGTCCAGGTGACGAGGTAGTCCCCGTTCTCCGCTTCCCTCCAGCTCGCATAAGCGCGCTTGGCAAACCCTCTAAGCGTCTGGACCGAGGAAGAGCGCTGGCTCGCTTCGATGCACTCGTGGGAAGCGCCGGGCGGCAGATGCTTGCAGGGCAGCCACCGCCTCCCGTCGATGCTGCCCATCTCGTAGCCCTCGCCGGTCTGAACGAGAAACTGCCAGCGGAACCACCACAGCCCGGGCAGCACGTGGACGGCCAGCGCCCGGCGATACCTTCTTCTCACTCTCCGGACGACGATCGCATGATGGACGATTCGCCATGCGACATAAGCCGCCGTAACCGCCCAGGCGCCCGCGAACGCCCACGGAGCCGGGAAGGCTCCGCCGAACAGCGCGGTTGCGACGGCAGCGGCGTGGACGGCGAGGAGGAACGGATCGGTGAGACATACCGCGTCCAGATGAAGCCATTCCCGGCGAAAAGGCAGCAGAAATTGAACTCCGTACGCGTTCGTCCAATCGAACAGCACATGAAGCGCGACGGCCGCCAGGGCGAACCCGAGCAGCAGAAGCGCATGCTCGCCCGCTCCCCATAGCCACGAAGACAGCGCTGCGACCATCCCGGCCCAGACCGGCCATACCGGCAGGGCATGGCTAATTCCGCGATGATGCTTCAAATAAGCGTCCTTGCCTTTGAGCCGCACGACCGCGTCGAAATCGGGGGCCAGCGAGCCCGCCACCGAGGCGGTCAGCACCGCAGCCGCCAGTTGCGCGTCCGCGGCGACGGAAGGCCAGAACAGCGAAGTGCCTGCCAGCGTAACCCCGAATAAAAGATGCGAGCCCGTATCCAAGACGAACGTCTCCTCTCGAATGCTTTACTGAACTACGGCTCCAGCGTACAGCAGCTATGTTAACGAGAGGTCAGCGCGGCGTAAGGAACGTATTATTTTCAGACGGCTGCGAATAACGCTTCTGCCGGTCAACCATACTATTCGACGGGCGTCACGCCCGCATCGTATCGATAAGGGAGCGAAGATGACATGGCCAAGCCCGACGACCGCTCGGATAACGCGGAGAAACTGAAAGAGGCAGTACAGAACACCGTTCGGAATTTGGAGGAATCGGAGCATTACCTGGACGAGCATGCCGTCGAGCTGTCTCCGGAGGAGTCCGAGACGCTCAGACAGAAAAACGAAAATCGCCGCGAGGCGCTTGACAGCCTGCGCAGCGAAATTAAGGACGAACAGGAATACGCGGAATAATGCAGGACGAAGAACCCCGATACGAGCCGGCAGCGGCAAAACCGTATCGGGGTTCTATCGTTCAGTCGTTCGGCTTGTTCGTTCGGTCGTTCGGTCGTTCGGTCAAGCCTTCTCGACGTTGAAATATTGCGCTTCCGGGTGAGCGAACACCATCGCCGACACGCTGGCCTCGGGGTCCATCATGAACCCATCGGTGAGATGAACGCCGATATCCTCCGGCTTCATCAGCTCGAACAACGGACCCTGATCCTCCAGATCGGGGCAGGCCGGATAGCCGAACGATACGCGAATGCCCTGATAGCGCGCGCCGAAGCGCTTCTTCATCGTCATATCGGCCGGATCGGGGAAGCCCCAGATGTCTCTCATCATGTGGTGAACCCGTTCGGCCAGCCCTTCCGCAACTTCCAGAGCGGTGGCGAGCAGCGCGTGGGAGCGCAAATAGTCGCCGTTCTCCTTCCAGGCCTCGGCTTGCTCGCGGGCGCCTTCACCCGCCGTGACGACGAGAAAGCCGACGGTGTCCATCGTCCCGCTGTCCACGGACTTGAGAAAATCGGCCAAGCACAGGAACGGCTCCACCTGTTGGCGGGGAAAGGAGAACCGCTTCAGCACCCGGCTCGTGTCCGCGGGATCGTAGATCAGGATGTCGTTGCCGTCCGACTGCGCGGGGAAGAATCGGTACATCGCCTGCGGCTTCAGCCAGCCATTCGTCTGCGACTGGCTCAGAATGTCGTCCACCGTTTGCTTCAGGCTGACCGTTCTCTCGTCTCCGGCGGCCAGCAGCTCGTCTACGTTGCCCTTCAGACCGAGATGATGGCCGAGCAGCATCTGCATGTTCACGTAGGGCAGAATGTGCGAGATCGGATAGTCGCGCAGCACGTGACGCTCGTAATCGGGCGGCGTGAACACCGGAGCGTCCTGGGAGATGCTGGAGCGTCTCGCCCGGGACGCTTCCGGCAGCGCTTTGGCCGGCTTGTCGGCCTCCTCCGCAAGCTTCGCCTGCGCGGCCCAATGCTCCTCGATGATGCGCGCCCGCTGTCCGGGATCGCTCAGCTTGTTGGCCAGATCGAGCCCTTCCATGGCGTCCTTGGCGTAGAGCACGACCCCTTCGTATTCGGGAGCGATCCGGTTTTTCGTGAACTTTCGGGTCAGGGCGGCGCCTCCGACGAGAATCGGAGCGTCGATGCCGGCGCTGCGCAAATCCTGCGCCGTGATGACCATCTGCTGCGCGGATTTCACGAGCAGTCCGGACAGGCCGATCGCGTCGGGATTTTCCTTGCGGACGGCTTCGATGATCTGATCCGGCGGCACTTTAATGCCGAGATTGACGATCCGGTAGCCGTTGTTGGATAAGATGATCTCGACGAGGTTCTTCCCGATGTCGTGCACGTCGCCCTTGACGGTGGCGAGCAGAATTTTCCCCTTGACGGCGGAATCGGCCTTCTCCATATGCGGCTCAAGCTGCGCCACGGACGCCTTCATCACCTCCGCGCTCTGCAGCACCTCCGCCACGATCAGCTCGTTGTTGTTGAACAGCCGGCCGACTTCGGTCATCCCGTCCATGAGCGGGCCGTTGATGATGTCCAGCGGCGCGTATTTCTTAAGCGCCTCGTCCAAATCCGCCGAGAGGCCGTCCTTGCTGCCCTCCACCACATAGTTGGCAAGCCGCTCCTCCAGCGTCAGATTCTCAACCTTCGTTTTCTTCTCGACCTTCTTGTCGCGGAAAGCGGCGACGAACGCAGCGAGCGTGTCGTCGTTCGTGTTGTACAGCAGCTCTTCCGCCAGCCTGCGCTCGTGCTCCGGAATCGAGGCGTAACGCTCAAGCTTCTCCGTATTCACGATCGCGTAGTCCAGCCCCGCCTTCGTGCACTCGTACAGGAAGACGGAATTGAGCACCTCCCGCCCCGCCTCCGGCAAGCCGAAGGAGATGTTGCTGATGCCGAGAATGGTCTGGCATGCAGGCAGCGCTTCCTTGATCAGACGAATGCCCTCGATCGTCTCCTTCGCAGAGCCGATATACTGCTCGTCGCCGGTGCCGACCGGGAAGACGAGCGGATCGAAAATAAGGTCCTCCGCCTTCAGTCCGTACTTGTGAACGAGCAGGTCGTGCGAGCGAATCGCCACCTCGCGCTTGTCTTCGCGCGAGATCGCCTGGCCTCTCTCGTCGATCGTGCCGACGACGACGGCCGCTCCGTACCGGTGAAGAATCGGCACGACCTTCTCGAACTTCTCTTCGCCGTCCTCCAAGTTAATGGAGTTAATAATCGATTTGCCCTGAATGTACTTAAGCGCCAGGTCGATGACGGCGGCGTCGGTCGTATCGACCATGAACGGCACTTTGACCTTTTTGGTGACGAAGTCCAGAAACCGTTTCATATCGGCCGCCTCGTCGCGGTCCGGGTCCTGCACGCAGATGTCGATGACATGAGCGCCCGTCTTCACTTGCGCTCTGGCGATCTCCGACGCTTCCTCGTATTTCCCTTCGGCGATCAGCCGCTTGAACTTGCGGGAGCCGAGAACGTTCGTCCGCTCGCCGACCATGTAAGGCCGGCCGTCGTTCTCGATGTACACCGTATCGATGCCGGACACCGCCGGCGGGTGCTCCCCTTCTACGCTGCGAGGGGACACGTCCTTCATCGCATCGGCGATCGCCGCGATGTGCGCGGGAGTCGTTCCGCAGCATCCCCCGGCGATGTTCAGCCAGCCCTGCTCGGCGAACGCTCGCAGCTTCTTGGCCAGCGAGTCCGGCGACTCGTGGTAGCGTCCGTTCTCGTCGGGCAAGCCGGCGTTCGGATAGCAGCTGACGGCCGTCTTCGCGATGGAGGAGAGCGTCCGGATGTGATCCCGCATAAATTCCGGTCCGGTCGCGCAGTTGAGCCCCATGGAAACCGGCTTCAGATGCTCCAGCGAAATATAGAACGACTCGATGCTCTGACCGGCGAGCGTCGTCCCCATCGGCTCGATCGTCCCGCTGATCATAATCGGCAGCTCCCTGCCCATTCTATGGAACGCTTCGCGAACGCCGATGCTCGCCGCTTTCACGTTTAAGGTGTCCTGACACGTCTCGATCAGAATGCAGTCGACCCCGCCCTCCATCAGGGCGACGACCTGATCCAGATAGTCCTGGACGAGCTGGTCGAACGTCACGCCCCCGGTAACGGACAGCGTTTTGGTCGTCGGGCCGAGAGCGCCTGCGGCGTAACGCGGCTTATCCGGAGTCGAGTACTTATCGCATGCTTCCTTCGCGAGCCGGGCGGCTGCCAGATTGATCTCTCGCGCCTTGTCGGGAATATCGTACTCGGACAGGACGACGGCCGTCGAGCCGAACGTGTTCGTCTCGATAATATCCGCACCGGCGGCCAGATACGCTTCGTGAATGGAACGAATGACGTCCGGCCGCGTCAGAACGAGCAGTTCGTTGCAGCCCTCGTACGCCTCGCCTCCGAAATCGTCGGCCGTCAGATCCGCTTGTTGAATCATCGTGCCCATTGCTCCGTCCAGAATTAAAATTCTGGATGCCAGAGCCTCTTGCAGAGACGGTTTGCTTTGCGTTAAAGTCATAGTTAAGTCTCTTCCCCTGTCTGTCAAATCATTAAACTCTATAGTAACAGAATCCGGATGGGACGAAAAGATACACATCGACAGGTAGACGGAATTGGACTATAATAATGTCATAAATTCATATTGGGAAAAGAGGGATTTACCATGGCAGAAATTCGCATCCGCAACACCAACGAAAGAATTTCCGGCGAGGAAGAGGTTCGCTCGTTCCTGACGAAGCAGAACGTGCTGTACGAGCACTGGGACATGAGCAAGCTTCCGGCCGAGCTGCACGAGAAATTCGTCCTGTCCGACGACGAGAAAGCCCGGCTTCTGTCCACTTACGATTCGGAGATTCGCGACTTGGCCGGCCGGCGCGGCTACAAGGTTTGGGACATCGTGGCCCTCTCCGAAGCGACGCCGAACTTGCCGGAGCTGCTCAAGAAGTTCGAGCAAGTTCACACGCATACCGAGGACGAGGTTCGCGCCATCACCGCCGGTCGCGGCATCTTCATTATTAAAGGCGACGACGAGACCGGCTACTTCGACGTCGAGCTGAGCGCCGGCGACGTCATCTCCGTACCGGAGGGACAACCTCACTTCTTCACGCTGATGGAGAATAAAGCGATCGTAGCCGTTCGCCTGTTCATCGAACCGGCAGGCTGGGTCGCCGAACCTTACGAGGATCCCGCTTTCGTGAAATAAGCAATCGGCATGGCGAAGGGCTATCTTCCGTCTTCCTCTCGCGAGGATCGGGGATAGCCCTTCGCCATGGCTGCGCTCATCTTAATTGCGGCGCGTATTTAGCGTACGAATAAGGTCGGGAAGCTCGGTCAAGCTCTTAATCTCGTAAGACGGAACGATCTCGTCGTCTCGAACCGCCCCGTGCCGGTTGATCCACACCGACGTCATGCCGATCCGATTCGCGCCCAGAATGTCGGTCGTCAGCTTGTCTCCGATCATGACGCCTTCCTCCGCCGTAATGCCGATCTGATCCATCGCGTGGGCGAACAGTCTGGAGGAGGGCTTTCCTTCTCCGAAGTTGCCGGAGATGACGATCGAATCGAAGTACGGAATCAGCTCGGGCATGCCGTCCAGCTTCTCCTGCTGCAGGTCGGGCGAGCCGTTCGTGAGCAGCAGCAGCTTGTACGACTTCTTCAGCTCGTTCAGCACGTCGAACGTCTCGTCGTAAACGTATTTCAGCTTTCTCCTCTGCGCCGGGAACATCTCCGCCAGCTGCGCCCCCAAACCCGGGTTGTCAACGCCTGCAGCGGCCAGTCCCTTCCTCCAGGCGCTCTCCCGGTAGCCGGGGGCGAGCTCCTGAAGCTTGCGGAACATCGGATGCTCGCCGCGCTCGAACTTGCCCCACAGCGCCTCGAACGGGTTAATGCCGATCATCTGCGTAAAGCCGAACGTATCGTAGGCGGCGTACAGCGCTCTCGCTTCGCGGCGCACGGCCGCCTCGAGCTCGCGTTCGTCGACTCCGGTCGCTTCCGCCGCATAGCGGCAAGTGGCTTGGAAAGCCTCGTTTACGCTTCGATCGTCCCACAGCAGCGTATCGTCTAAATCAAACAGCACCGCTTTAATTGACATGTCTCCGCTCCTCACTTCGTTTTGGCCTCGAACTCGACGCGGTTGACCTCTGCATACTCCTTAAGCCTCTCGGCCATCTTCTCGATCGGATATCGGTTCATAAACTTGGAGAACACCCAGTTCGTTCCCTTCACCGATTCGATTAGAACATAGCCGGGCTGGACGACGATTTTACGGATCTGCGATGGCCGCAGCGTCTTGTAGCCCGTAAACTTGCGCGTCTCCAGCGTATCTCGGCTGACGGCCAGATAGGGGCGCCTCATATAGTAGAACAGCGCGAGCAGAACGTAGCAGCCGATCGTCACCCAGAATAGCGTCGGATCCTGAAGAAAACGATCCGACCAAGGCTGCGACAGCAGCACGTAGAACAAGATCAATAAAATAAGAAGAGACGGCACGACATAATTCCGTCCTCTAAACCGGTCGATCTGCGGCTCGTTCGGCGCAATGCTTTTTTTACCTTCCTTTTTGCGCCTTTTGTTGATTTGTTTCGTATTTTTCGTCACCATTCGTTCCCAAGACCGGGACATACGCTTCCTCCTCGTCGCATCGCCTGTTTATCTTTAGTGCTTGATCGGGGGTTCGTCGACGATCTCGATCCGATCCAGCTCTTGACGGAAGTTGTTTTTGAAGATCGATAAATATTGTTTGCGAAGGCGGTCGCGCTCCGCAACCTCTTGCTCGCTCAAGCCCTCGTTTTTGCTTTTTCGGGACAATTCGTTAATCCGGTTAATCAACTGATCCATCTCCATCGGTGTCTCACTCCCCTTTTCGCATCTTCTCTACTTTGCCATTTTCGCGGACGGCTTGTCAAGAACGCTCGACAGCGGTTTTTCGAGCTCTCTTTCTCTATTGGCGGAAGAATCCGGACGCGCCGATCCGAAGCAATAAAAAGAGGACAAAAACGCAAAAAAGGACCGGAACGCCGGTCCTGGCCACAGCCTGCATCGTCACTCAAGGTAATAGGTCAGCGGGGAAAATAAGGTCCTGTCCGCTCCGCAAGTCGGGACCCGAGAGTCCGTTCCTCTCCATCAGAACATGAACGGCTTGGCGCGTGTCGAGGGCCGGATCCTTGTACGCTCTCGCCAGCTCCCACAGCGTATCTCCGCTTTCCACCGTGACGACGATCTCCTCGCCGGAAGCGGGGGCCCGTTCTCCCGAAGAAGCGAACGTGCGCATCAGCGTAAGTCCGCTGAACAGAATTAGGAAAGCCGTCAGCACAAACAGCGCTCTGGCCGCTTTCCAATTCATCGATCTATGATCAGGCTTCGCCGGACAAGCGGGAATTCCCCGCGTCGCGTCGCGTTCGTGCCGTCTTGCAGCGGAAGTCGTATCAGCCGGAATCCATGCATGGACCATGATAACCCACCCCAAACGTTTGTTCTGGTGTTATCGTAACACGAACACATGTTCATGTCAACGAATTTTCGGAACATTCGTTCTCTAGAACGAATGTTTGTGCGAACTCGGGTTCTGTGTTATAATTTGTCATCATGAGCTTTTTTATAGGGAGGGTTTGGCGTGACGAAAATGTCCAGCCGTCAGAATTCCATACTTGAATTCATTAAGAACGAAGTCCGCGATAAGGGCTATCCTCCTTCCGTTCGCGAGATCGGAGAGGCCGTGGGGCTCGCCTCCAGTTCGACCGTGCACGGCCACCTCGATCGCCTGGAGAAGAAGGGCCTGATCCGCCGGGATCCGACCAAGCCCCGCGCCATCGAGATTCTCGACGACGACGATCCGGTTCAGCAGCTATCGGCTTCGGTGCGCCCGGTCCCCCTTGTCGGCAAAGTGACCGCAGGCGTGCCGATTACCGCAACCGAGAACATCGAGGAGTATTATCCGCTGCCCGTATCCATGGTCGGAGATCAGCCGGTATTTATGCTTTCCGTTAGCGGAGAGAGCATGATCGAAGCCGGCATTCACGACGGCGACTATGTGATCGTCCGCCAGCAGCCGACCGCCGTCAACGGCGACATCGTCGTGGCGATGACCGACGAGCACGAGGCAACGGTCAAAACCTTCTACAAGGAACGCGATCACATTCGCCTGCAGCCCGAGAATGCCAGCATGGAGCCGATCCGGCTCCACAACGTCAGCATTCTGGGCAAGGTCATCGGACTGATCCGCTCCTTCCACTAATTCGCTCGGCAAGCCCGAACAAGGCAGCCCCGGCAGATCTCACTGCCGGGGCTGCCTTGTTCTGATTTGCCTGCCGCGTTTTTTCCGCGAGAATTCTCGACGCCATCCCCCTGCTCCCCAAACTTCTCCAGCTCGCCGTGTCCCTTCGGCTCGCAAATTTGCACATTGGCTTCCAAGGAAGGAAAAAGATGAAAAACGTCGAATGATAGGTCTGGGAGGGGAAGCAGGTCGAAATCCGTATCCCGGGGCCGCGATCTGGTTCCCAAGCCGAACTAGCGCGCATTTCATGACACCAGCGGGGGTCGGACGACTCGCCGGGCTCTCGTTTTCCTGGAGGTTGAGAACTGAAATATTATCTCGCATATAACGGGAAACGCGTCAACGTACCGCTATCGAGAGATGAGGCCTTTAAGCTGCTTTTCGAGACCAAAAGAGCCATTAAAGGATTAAGCGTTATGGTCTATGACGACAACGGCAAATTTATTCGCGAAATCGGAAGAAGATCGAAGTAGCGGCGCTCGCACGGTCATGATCTCCTTTCGTTCATCATATCAGTTGCCCGGGAGAACGGCGATTCGGGGCGGGGACGAGGGCCGCCGCACTTGCGCCGGACGAGGACGGGCCGATCGATCCCGCATGAGACGCAAAATAACGGGGGCGAGAAGAAGGGAACGGCATCCGCCCGATTTCCCTTGCTCTCGCCCCCGTCTTCAGAGGCTAGCTGTTATGGAGACTTAATAATGCGTCAAATACTGATCGCGCTCCCACTGGTGGACTTGCGTCCGGTACATGTCCCACTCGATTTCCTTCAGCTCGTAGAAATGAGTGAGCGCATGGTCGCCGAGAGCGTCGCAGATAACGTCGTCCCGCAGCAGTTCCGCCAACGCTTCCTTCAGGTCGACCGGCAGGCTTGGAATGCCTTCGTCGATCCGCTCCTCCTCGCTCATCACGTAGATGTTCCGGTCCACCGGAGCCGGGGTAGGCAGCTTGCTGCTAATGCCGTCCAATCCCGCCTTCAGCATGACGGCCAACGTCAAATACGGATTGGCGGCCGGGTCCGGGTTGCGGACTTCCACGCGGGTGCTGAGACCGCGGGAGGCCGGAATGCGGATCATCGGGCTGCGGTTGCTGGCGGACCAGGCCACATAGCACGGCGCTTCATAACCCGGGACGAGACGCTTGTACGAGTTGATCGTCGGATTCGTAATCGCCGCGATCCCCCGCGCATGCTTCAGGATGCCGGCCATAAAATGACGGGCTTCGCTGCTCAGTCCCAGCTTGTCGCTCGGGTCGTAAAAGGCGTTCTCGCCGCCTCTGAACAGCGACAGATGGCAGTGCATGCCGGAGCCGTTCATGCCGAACAGCGGCTTCGGCATGAACGTCGCATGCAAGCCGTGCTGGCGGGCGATCGTCTTGACGACGAGCTTAAACGTCTGGATCTGGTCGGCCGCTTTCACCGCCGACGCGTACTTAAAGTCGATCTCATGCTGGCCCGGAGCGACCTCGTGGTGGGAAGCTTCGATCTCGAAGCCCATCTCTTCCAGCGTGAGCACGATATCGCGACGGCAGTTCTCGCCTAGATCGGTCGGCGCGAGATCGAAATAGCCGCCCTGGTCGTTCAGCTCCGTCGTCGGATTGCCCTTGTCGTCGGTCTGGAACAGGAAAAACTCCGGCTCCGGTCCGACGTTCATCGTCGTATAGCCCATCCGTTCGGCCTCTTCCAGCGCACGCTTCAGAATGCCGCGCGGATCGCCCGCGAACGGAGTTCCGTCCGGCATGTACACATCGCAGATCAGACGGGCAACCTTGTTCTCGGTCACCCACGGGAAGACGACCCAAGTGCTCAGATCGGGGTACAGGTACATGTCCGACTCCTCGATGCGAACATACCCCTCGATGGATGAACCGTCGAACATCATTTTGTTGTCAAGCGCTTTTTCCAACTGGCTGACCGGAATTTCCACGTTTTTGATCGAACCGAGCAAATCCGTAAACTGCAGCCGAATAAACCGAACGTTCTGTTCCTTGGCGATCCGGGTAATATCTTCGCGTGTGTAGGTCATGACAGCCTCCTAAAGCATGAGAATGAATTATTTGTTCTTGAAAAATCGGGAAAGCTCCCCTTGAATCAAAGACACCTGGCCCGGACGTTTGCCCTGCATCAGCTGCTGCTTCAGCATTCGGTGCAGCTGGGAATCGCTCAGCTCCCTCCGCTTCACTTCGGACACTTCGTTAATAATCGTTCCTTCGTTCTCGTCCTGCCCGACCGGATTCATGACCTGCTTGATCCCCGCGATGTTGACGCCTTTCTCAATCAAAGCCTTGATTTCCATCAGACGCTCGACGTCGTTAAAAGAAAACAAGCGCTGATTGCCGTCCGTGCGCGCGGGCTGAATCAGTTCGTGCTGCTCATAATAGCGAATTTGGCGGGCGGTCAGGTCGGTCAGCTTCATTACGATGCCTATCGGAAATAACGCCATATTCCTGCGAATCTCGTCGCCCATCTCATACCAACCTTCCAACTTGACGTGTTGTTATTGAAATCACTTTCATTGTACCTGCCTCCCTAAAACATGTCAAGGAATGTAAGGTTTTTGGAAGTGATTCACGACAAAAATCCGCGGGCCCACAGCTCCTTCAAGGCGAGCTTGACGGCAAACTTCACATGAGCGTAGGTCAATCCGCCCTGCATATAGGCGATGTACGGCTCCCTGACCGGCGCGTCGGCCGACAGCTCCAGACTGCCGCCCTGGACGAACGTTCCGGCCGCCATGATCACCGGATGCTCGTAGCCGGGCATCGCCCAGGGCTCCGGCACGACATGGGCGTCCACGGCCGCCGCTTTCTGGATTGCCTGTACGAAATGGATCAGCGGCTCTTCCTGCGCGAAGCGAATAGCCTGAATCAGATCGGTCCGCGGATCGTTCCAGCGCGGATGAGTGTCGAACGCCAGCTTCTCGAACACCGCCGCGGCGAACACGCTGCCCTTTACGGCTTGTCCGACGAGCAGCGGCGCGAGAAACAGCCCCTGGTAAATCGATCTCGTCGTTCCGAGCATCGCTCCGACTTCCCCTCCGATGCCCGGGGCGGTCATTCGGTAGGCGGCCAGCTCCACGAGACGCTTCCTTCCGGCGATATAGCCGCCGCTTGCGGCCAATCCGCCTCCCGGGTTTTTGATCAGGGAGCCGGCGATCAGATCGACGCCGACGTCGGTCGGCTCCTTCTCTTCGGTAAACTCGCCGTAGCAGTTGTCCGCGAACACGATCGCATCCGGCTTCAATTGCTTAAGCCGCGACGCCATCTCTGCGATCTGTCCGATCGTAAACGAAGGCCTCCAATCGTAGCCGCGCGAGCGCTGAATGGCGAACACCTTCGTCTGCTCGCTCGTCGCATCCGCGACGCCCTCCCAATCCACGCCGCCATCCGGCAGCAGCGGCACGATCTTCGTCGTCACGCCCCAGTCGGCCAGCGAACCCAGTCCGTCTCCGGGCTTGCCGATCACTTTGTGCAGCGTGTCGTACGGCCGTCCGGTAACGAACAGCAGTTCGTCTCCCGGCCGCAGACAGCCGAACAGAGCCGCCGATATCGTATGCGTTCCCGATGCGAAATGCGGCCTGACGATAGCGGCCTCCGCTCCGAAGACGTCGGCGTAGACGAGGTCCAGCGTTTCCCTGCCGCTGTCGTTGTACCCGTAGCCGGTGGACGCGGCGAAGTGATAATCGCTCACCCTGTGCTTCTGGAACGCCCGAATGACCTTCCACTGATTGTTCTCCGCGATTCGATCCAGCCGGCGAAAGACGGAATGGATCCGTTCCTCGGCCGCTTCCTCCCATTGCTCCCATTGTTGCTCGAAATCCGAGAAGTCCGATGCCTGCATGATGATCTCTACGTTCCTTCCCCAGTTCTTATTGCGTATCCGAAATGCGGTAATCTCCCAATTCGCCGCCGGCTCTCTCCATGTCCGCGGCATTCAGCCGAACCGACAGCAGCAAATAATCCTCGTCCGCTTCCCGGGCGGTCACTTCCCCGACTCGATAAGCCAAGGACGCCAGATCCCCTCTCGACGCGGGAATCCGGAACGTCGCGATCTCTCCGAGAATCCGATCCTCGATCGCCGCTCGCAGGCGAGCCATATCCTCCGGATCGAAGGAGCTGACGCGGATCGCGTCCGCCCCTCCGACCAGCGCCCGGTCCGACAGCTCGGTCAGCAGGTCGATCTTGTTGAATACGGTCAGCGTCGGTTTTCCGCTCGCGCCGAGCTCCCGAAGCACGTCTTCGACGACGGCCATCTGCCGTTCCCTCATCGGGGACGACGAATCGACGACGTGCAGCAGCAAGTCCGCCTGGGCGGCTTCCTCCAGCGTCGCCCGGAACGCCGCGACCAGATCGTGCGGAAGATTCTGAATGAAGCCGACCGTGTCGGTCAGCACGACCTGCTTGCCGCTAGGCAGCTCCAAGCTGCGCGAAGTCGGATCGAGCGTGGCGAACAGCTTGTTCTCCGCCAGGACGTCGGCGTCGGTCAACTGACGCAGCAGGCTCGACTTGCCGGCGTTCGTATAGCCGACAAGGGCGACCTGCACCGCGCCGACCTTGCGCCTGCGCTCGCGGTGCAGATTGCGGTGAGCGGTCACCGCTTCAAGCTGACGCTTCAGCTCGGTGATCCGCCTCCGAATATGGCGACGGTCCATCTCCAGCTTCGTTTCTCCGGGACCGCGAGTGCCGATTCCGCCGCCCAGCCGGGACAGGTTTTTGCCGTGTCCCGACAAGCGCGGAAGCAAATAGGTGAGCTGGGCGAGCTCGACCTGCAGAATCCCTTCCCTCGTCTTGGCCCGCCCGGCGAAAATATCGAGAATCAGCTGCGTCCGGTCGATAATCTTCAGATCGAGCGTCTCCTCCAGATTGCGGACCTGGGCGCCTGTCAGCTCCTGATCGAAGATCGCCGTCGTAGCCCCGTCCCGCAGCGCGATATCCCGAATCTCCTGCGCCTTCCCTTTGCCGACGAAATACCTGTTGTCCGGCGCGTCCAAATTTTGCATGACGGAGCCGACGACCGCGACGCCCGCCGTCTCGGCCAAGGAAGCCAGCTCCGCGAGCGATTGCTCGGGATCCGCTCCGGATCGTCTGACCTCGTCCGTCACCAAGCTGACGAGCAAAGCTCTCTCCTGGCTTGCCGTTTCCGTATCGTATGCGCTTTGTCTCATCCTTTTCCCTCATTCCGCTTAGGATTGCAAGCCCCGGACATCCTCCGGCCGCAGCGCCATCAGCTCCTGGCGGCCCGGCGACGCGGCCGGGTGCTGCGACAGCAATCGAACCGCCTGATAGCGGATGGCCCGCTCGAGAACGTTCCGGACAAATCTGGCATTGCTGAAATCGCAGACCGCCTCCGCCTTCTCCTGCACGAGCAGCTGTCTGAGCTTGTAGACGGTTTGCGGCAGCAGCGTATAATCTCTGTCCTTCGCCATGCCTTCAGCGATCTGGATCAACTGGTCGACCGAATAATCCGGGAACGTCATCTGAATCGGGAACCGGGACGGAAGCCCCGGATTCGTCATCAGGAAAGCTTCGATCTCCAGCGTATAGCCGGCAAGTATGAGCACGAACTGGTTTTTGTAATCCTCCATCGCCTTTACCAGCGTATCGATCGCCTCTTTGCCGAAGTCTTTCTCCCCGCCGCGCGCGAGACTGTACGCTTCGTCCACGAACAGAACGCCGCCCAGCGCCTTTTTGACCAGATCCCGGGTTTTCTGAGCCGTATGCCCGATATATTCGCCGACCAGATCGGCCCGCTCCACCTCCACGAGATGGCCCTTCGACAGCAGTCCCATGCTCTGGAACAGCTTTGCCAGCAGGCGGGCGACCGTCGTCTTTCCCGTGCCCGGATTGCCTTTGAAGATCATGTGATAGACGTGCGCCTGAGCCTGCAAGCTTGCCTCGCTGCGGTAGTTCATAATTTGAAGCAGCGCGTAGATTTCGTAGACAAGCTCTTTAATGTTGTCCAGCCCGACCAGACGATCCAATTCCTTCTGCCAGTCCGACCAAGGGCCGGATGGGGGCAGCGTTCTTAGACTGCCCGATGGATCGGCCGGGCTTGCATAGCCGTTCGTCGCTTCCTGGTCCGCATTGCGCAGAACGATGTTGATCTGCCGGGAGGGACGAGCGGAAGAGGCGACAGCCGTCTTGACATCCGATGCGCCCGCTTTAGCGTTCATCAAGCTTCACCCCATGAACTTGAGTCGACGATTAGCCGCAATACCAATGTATTCCGTCCGTCCGATCCCTAGTCATAGGAACAGCTTCATGCCGAGCCACTTCGTATAGGCCAATACCTCGCGCGCCTGATGGTAGGTCACGTTCAGCACGCGGGAATCCGTCACGCTCACCTGTACGGGCGACAGTCCGATCGTTCTGGCGATGTCGGCCGCTCTGGAGCCGTGATAACGGTGCGTCACGATGACGGCCGTCCGCCACTCGTGGCTTTCCATAATGTCCCGGGCGTAAACCAGATTCTCATACGTGCTTCTGGACAGCGTGTCCATCCGAATCGCCGAGGAAGGCACTCCCTGGGCCACAAGATAGTTCCGCATGCCTTCCGCCTCGGTCAACGTCGCGCCGCCGTCGTCCAGCCCTCCGGTCACGATAAAATGCTCGAACGCCCCCTGGCGGTATAGCTCGATCGCCAGATCAAGGCGCTCCTTCAGACCGGGGCTTGGCGCGTCGTTCCACAATCTGGCGCCGAGCACGATGCCGACGTCCGACGGAATCGGCTTGCCGTCCCCGGGAACGCCCTCGAACCGAACGATCGCCGCGTAGAGCGAGAGGCACCAGACGAGCAGCGCGACCGCGCCGATCGCCGCCAGCGCCAGCGCTCTTCTCATCCGCTTGCCGCGCCCGGCCGGTTTTACGACAGGCTCCATGCCGTCCCGACTCCTTTCGCCGCTGCTGTCCCGTCATTCCGCGCCTTCGCCCCAGCCCAGCTTATGGAGAAGCAGCCGTCGATGCTGCCGGCTCAAATCGAAATACGGGAATTTGTTTTGCCGAATCAGCTCCATCAATCGGGAGGCCGTTTTCCGAGCCATCGCAGAGTCTCGAGGCGTAATCTCTCCTTCCTCGAGCGCCTCCTCCAGCTCGTCCTCGTCCAGCAGAAGCTTCTCCCCCGTCGGGAGAACGACGATATCCAGAAACAGATCGTCGAACCACGGAACCTGCTGGTCCGTCAAGCCTTGAATTTTGCAGATGTCGATATACCATTGAACGACTTGCCCTCTGTCGTCAAACATCGTCGTAACGACGAAATGCTCTCCCTTCGGGAAATGCTGCATCCACAAATACCCTCGGTCCGCCAGGCACATTTTCCTCCCGTTGTATTCCTTCCACAGCGGGTCGCGAAGCTCGTGAATCTGATACATCGTGACAAACCCTCTGAATTGGGGGTCGTCCATCGGCACGCATGCGTAGCTTCTCTTTAAAATCCGCCGCCAATTGGCACGATCCGAAAATTTACGTTTCATTCACGACTTTCCTTTCCGTCCGCTTAACGTTTGTAAGCTCATTCGCGTCGCACAGTGCCGTTAGGCGTCCTCAAACCGCTTTGCCGCATGGCAACTCCATATAAGCAAAGCTTACCACAAGTTGTCTTCGCGAACCAGTTTGCCCCCTTCGGGCGGACGGCCCCGCGCGCGAAGAGGACGATGTCCGGCTTTCTCGGCCGGCATCGCCCTCTTCTTATGCTTGTATTCAGGGGGTTAAGCCCGTCAGCGGAACGATCCCATCGTCCGAGATCGCTCCGTCCGGCGGAAGATCCTGGCCGGGGCTTTCGACCGGCGTCGTCGGCGGGTTCTCGTCCGTCTGGAGAGGAGGAGTAGGCGTCTCGCCGGGAACCTCGATCGGCGGCTCGAGCGGCTCGAGCGGCTCGAGCGGCTCTCCAGTCTCCACCGGAGGAACGGTCTCCCCGTCCCCCTCCTCCGGAGGCGGCGGAGTCTCCATCCCCGAAGTCACCGTAATCGTCATCTGCTCGGAGGGCGGGCTCTCCAACGACTTCGACGCTTGGTATGCCGTTACGTAATAGGTGTACGTCATATCCGGCAGAATGGCCAGGTCGTCGTATGCCGTGCCGTCGGCAACATCGGCCAGCAGCCTGAACTCCGCTTCCGAAGCCTCCTTGCGGTAGATCCGGTAGCTGACGCCTTCGCCCTGCACCGCAGACCACATCAGCTCGACGCTGACCGACTCCGGAGAATAGCCGACGATCAGCCCGCTGACGGGATCCAACAGCTCCTCCTCTTCCTCCTCCTGCACGCCTGTCGGCACTGGAAAGCTCTTTTTCTCGTATTTTTCCAGCACTTGCGACATGACGGCGGAGAACATCGCCGCAGCTTGGCCGCTGCTTCCGTCGAGCAGATGGTCCTTATCGGTCTTGTCGTAGCCGAACCAGACGGCCGCCGTCAGCTCGGGCGTATATCCGACGAACCAGACGTCGCGGTTTTTGCTCGTCTTCAGGTTCGGAATTCCGGCTTGCGTCGTTCCCGTCTTGCCGACGACGGTCCGCCCGCTGATCGCCGCCCTCGTGCCCGTTCCGCCCTTCTGGACGACGCCTGCGAGCATCTCCGTCATATAATGGGAAGTGCTCTCTTTCATGACCTGATCGGGCTTCGCATTGAATTCATAGATCGTCTTGCCGTTCACGTCCTCGATCTTCATGACGCTATGCGGCTCGTACAGCTTGCCGCCGTTGGCGAACGCCGTGTACGCCCGGGCCATCTGGAGCGGCGTCACGCCGTTCGTCAGCCCGCCCAAGGCGATGGACAAATTGCGATCCTCGCTGCCAAGCTCGATGCCGAGCTTTTTCGCGAACTCCAGCCCTTTGCCGATGCCGATCTCGTTCAACAGCCAGACGGCCGAGACGTTGCGCGACTCCTTGATCGCCTGACTCATCGGAATCGGACCCAAATAAGCGTTGCGATTGGAGTTCGAAGGGCAGTAATCGCCGTAGCACTGCTTGACGTCCTGAACGATCGACCACGGATAGAAGTTGCCGGAATCGAGCGCCGGACCGTAATCGATAATCGGCTTGAAGGAGGAGCCCGGCTGTCTTTGCTTCACGGCGCGGTTCCAGCCTTGAGCCTGGTAATCTCTGCCGCCGATCATCGCGACGAGCGATCCGTCGTGCTGATTCATAATGACCATCGCGCCCTGGACCTTCTGTTCGTCCACGCTTTTCTCGAACCGCTCGTCGTTGGCGAACTCCTTCTCGGCGATCGATTGCGCCCTCGTGTCGAGCGTCGTCGTAATTTTGTAGCCCGCGCTGCGCAGCTCCTCCTCGGTCAGGTTCGTTTTCTCCTGAGCTTCATCCAGCACGTAATCGAGGAAGGCCAAATACTTCTCGTCCACTTGGCTCGCCTTGGAAGGCTTGTAGACGACTTTGCCCGCAGCCTCCTTCTCCTGCTCGCTGATGAGCCCTTGATCGTACATCAGCTTCAGTACGACTGCGCGGCGCTCCATCGACTTCTCCGGATTGCGGATCGGATTGTAGGTGTTGGGCGCCTTCGGCATGGCAGCCAAGGTCGCCACCTGCCACAGCTCCAGATCGTCCAGATTCTCCACGTCGAAGTAGTATTTCGCTGCCGTCTTGATGCCGTATTGGCCTTTGCCGAAGTAGATCCGGTTCAAATACAGCTCCAAAATCTCCGGCTTCGTCATCTTCTGCTCCAGCGCCAGGGCGATGGACGCCTCCGTGCCCTTGCGGAAAAGCGTCTTGTCCGCGTTCAGGAACAGATTTTTGGCCAGCTGCTGCGTTATCGTGCTCGCGCCCTCGACCGCGCTTCTGGCGATAATGTCCTTGACGAGCGCGCGCCCGATGCCCAGCAGGTCGACGCCGTTATGCTCGTAGTACCGCTTATCCTCCGTCGCGATGAACGCGTCCTGCACCAGCTTGGGAATTTCCGAGATCGGGGCGAACTCCCGATTGCCCTCGTGGTTGTACAGCTTGGCGACTTCGTTCCCGTTTCTGTCCACGACGATCGAAGCTTTATCCAGATTCAGTTTGTTGATATTGGCGTTAAGAATGCGTTCCCCGTTCAGGATGACGAGCAAATAACCGACGACCGCGCATACGAGCGCGACCAGCGCGACGAAGAACAGCCACACGAGAAAGAGCTTTTTCTTGCCCTTGCGGGGACGCTTGCTCTTCCCATTCCCGTTTCCTTTGCCTTTTCCGCCGTTCCTGCCGCTTCTCTCCATGCTGCCAGCTCGGCTTGAAACTGTCGAATGGCTCATTTTGTCTCCCCCTCTATCCGTTTCTCTCTCTGTTTTTGTCATACAGTCCCGGTTCAACCTATATCGTCTCTAATCTGCCCAGCCTAATAAAGAAAGAACAACCCGGTTCGCGGGTTGCCCAAGTGCCGGCCTATTCTTTTAGACGCTAATGGCTGGGGAAAAGTTTCACTCGGCCCTCGCCGCGAGGACGGCGGATTAACTGTCCGCTCCGCTGTCCTGCTGCATCAGAGAGACGTTGCGCTGCGGCATAAACGTGCTGATCGCATGCTTATAGACCATCTGCTGGCGTCCCTCGCTGTCGATTACGATGGTGAAGTTGTCAAACGCGCGAACGATGCCGCGAATTTGAAACCCGTTGGTCAAATAAACAGTGACCGGAATGCTGTCTTTGCGAAGTTGATTAAGAAAGGTATCCTGGATGTTAATGGACTTGTTCATTGGCCGCAAACCCCCATCGCCACAAATATTTATGAACAAATATATTCAATATCAATCTGAAACTTTCCTGCTATTATAGCACAGATCCGTTCGAAAAGTGCGCTGTTTTTTGCATCGCCGCCCGCATCCACCCATTCGAGTCCCTGCATGTGACGAAACCAGCTCAGCTGCCGCTTGGCAAAATGTCTCGTGTCGCGCTTCAGAATCGCGACCGCTTCCTCGTAGGAGGTCTCCCCGGCCAAGTAAGCGGCGATCTCCTTGTAGCCGAGTCCGCGCATCGAGACGGCGCTTCTCGGAACGCCTCGCTCCAGCAGCCCGCGCACCTCCTCGACCAGGCCGGCTTCAAGCATAAGGTCGACCCGCCGCTCGATCCGGCGGTAGAGCTCTTCCCGATCCATCGTCAATCCGATCAGGCACAGCTTGTAGGGCGAGCGCTTCTCGTCGCCCCGGGACTGGCTCTGCGCTTCGGAGAGCGGCTTTCCGGTTAACCGGAACACTTCGAGCGCCCGGACGATTCGCCCCTCGTCGTTCGGATGGAGCTTGGCCGCCGTCGCCGGATCGACCTTCGCCAGCTTGTCGTGCAGCGCCTGCGCGCCCTTCTCGGCGGCGTACGCCCTCATCTCCGCCCGGAAGGCTTCGTCCGCTCCGATGTCCTGGAAGCGGAAGCCGTAACAGACGGATTCCACATATAATCCCGTCCCCCCCACGATAAAAGGCAGCCGGCCGCGGCAGTGGATCTCCCGAACGGCTTCGGTGCACAGACTTTGGAACTCCGATACGGAGAACGGATAGTCCGGCTCGCGGATGTCGATCAGATGGTGCGGCACGCCCTCCATCTCCTCGGGCATCAGTTTGGCTGTGCCGATGTTCATCCCGCGGTACACCTGCATCGAGTCTCCGCTGACGATTTCGGCGTTCAGCGCCTTGGCCAGCTTCAGGCTGAGCGCCGTTTTGCCGACGGCCGTCGGGCCGACGAGCACGAGCAGCGGAGGCCGCTTGTCTTCCTCTGCGTTAGTCAATATCGATCACTCCGTAAGCGACGGCGGTCGAAGACGATTTGGCCACCCGGAAGCCGAGCTGCTCGAACCTTCCGCTGTCGCGATGGTCTTTAAGGACGACTCTTCTGCGGGCGACCCGCGCCGCTTCCCGGACGGCTTCCCGCGTGAGCGGACGGTGAACGGCCAAGCCGCGCAGCGGGCCGATCGCGCTGGAGGCGGTCACCGGCTTCTCGAACATCGGGTCGAAATATACGACGTCGGCACTGTCGTCCTCCATGCGAGGCAGCCAGTCCTCGTAGCGGGCATGAATCGCCTCGATCGCCCGCATCGCCCGGTCGGCCTCGGGAATTCCGGATTCGTAAGTCCGCAGCCCCTCCCGCACGACGAGATGCACCTTGTGCACCGCCTCCAGCGCCGTGACTTTTCCGGATTCGCCTGCGGCATAGCTGAGCACAAGCGAATCCGAGCCTAGCCCGGCCGTGCAGTCGATCACCGTATCGCCCGCCCTGACGCCGGACACCGAGAGCAGCGAATCGGTTCCTCCCGCAATCAGACTCTTGATCCGGACAAGCGCCATGCTTGGATGAAAATAAAACGCCGGCCCATCCGCCGCGGTCAGCTTCGTGTCCTGGGGGCCGACGACAAGCGTTTCGGTCGCGCCGGCGGCGGCCTGCAGCGCGCGAATCGTTCGGGTTCCTCTCGGGACGTAGACGGCGCCGAGCTCCTCGGCGAGCCGAAGCGCCCGCTCGATCGTCCGGCCGGAAGGACGCTGCGATGTCGTTACGATCAAGACGTCACCCGCTTAAACATTTTTTCGAGCTCGTACGTGCTGAAGCTGACGACGATCGGCCTGCCGTGCGGACACGTATACGGCTGCTTGCAGGCGGCCAGACGCTCCAGCAGCTTCTCCCCGGATTCGCGCGTCAGCGCCTGGTTCGCTTTGATCGAAGCCTTGCAGGAGCACATGATCGCCGCCTTCTCCCTCAGCACCCGGAGATCGACGCTTTTCTCCTGAATGATCCACTCCGCCATCTCGCGGACGACCGCCGCCTCGTCGCCTGAAGGAAACCAGTGCGGCACAGCCCGTATGATAAAGGTATTGCCCCCGAAGTCCTCCATATATACGCCCGCGCTCTCGAATGCGGCGAGTCTGCCCCGCAGAACGGCGCATTCGTCCGGCGCGAACTCCAGCGTAACCGGAAGAAGCAGCTCCTGGCTCGCCTCCTCCGGTCGGCCGAACTTGTCGTAATAATATTCGTAATGGATGCGCTCATGGGCGGCATGCTGGTCGATCAGATACAGCCCGCCCGGGTTCTGGGCGACGATATAGGTGCCGTGCAGCTGCCCGATCCAGACGAGCTCCGGGAACGCGGGAACGCCCGGAGGGACGCTCGGCGCGGCGAACGCGCTCTTCCACACCTCGGAAGGAATCGGCTCGGCGGGCTCGGCTGCCGGGAAAAGCGGATCCGCCGCGCTCCTGGCCGAACGCTCCGGCGTCCGGACGCCGCGGTCCGCTGCGGCCGGCTGCCAATCGTAAGCGGCCGCCGCCTCCTTCACAGCGGGTTGGGAGCGATCGCCCTCCCCCCGCTGCGTGGCTGCGAAGCGGCCCGCCTCCGGCGGCGGCTCCGGCAGAGGGGCCGCCGTCGGTTCGACCTCGAGTTTATCCTCCTTGGCCGGCGGCAGCTGAAAGCGGATCTGCTCCTGCACCCAGACGTTCGTCTTCGGCGTTCGGGCAGCCGCGCCCGAAGGGATGTAAGTTTGCCCGCTCAGCGCCTTCTTGATCGCGCTCTCCACGAAGGCGCGCAGCTCGGCCTCCTTGCTGAAGCGCACCTCCAGCTTGGCGGGGTGGACGTTAACGTCCACGAGCGTCGGATGCATTCGCAAGTCGAGCACGGCCAACGGATAGCGATGGAGCGGAAGCAGCGTATGATACGCCTGCAGCAGCGGCTGCAGGACCGCCTGACTGCGGACGTAGCGCCCGTTCACGAGCACGGTCAGCGCATTGCGGTTGGCTCTCGTCTCCGTAGGCATAGCGGTCAGGCCGGAGAGCGAGTAATCCGGACTCTCGTCCCGAACCTCGATCATCGCCTTCGCCGAAGCCGTTCCGTAGATCGCCGCCACCACCTGGCGAAGATCGCCTGTTCCCGGCGTGCGCAGCAGAACGTTGCCGTTGTGCGCGAACGTGAACGCAATATCCGGCCTGGCCAGCGCCTGCCGGTATACGATATCGGACAAGTGGCCCAGCTCCGTCTGGATCGTCTTCATATATTTCAGACGCGCGGGCGTGTTGTAGAAAATTTCTTTGACGACCATCTCGGTGCCCTTGGGGGCGTTCGTCTCGCGATTGGCGACGACGGCTCCGGCCTCGATCTCGAGCAGGCTTCCCAGGCCGCTGTCGTCCGTCGCGCTGACGCATTTCACCTTGGCCACCGCCGCGATGCTCGGCAGCGCCTCTCCGCGAAAGCCGAGCGTCGCGATCTGAAACAAGTCTCTGTCGGTGGAAATTTTGCTGGTGGCGTGCCGCTGAAAGGCGACAAGCATGTCGTCGGGCTGAATGCCGCTTCCGTTGTCCGCGACTCTCAGCAGCTGGAGGCCGCCTTCTTCCGCCGAGACGTCGATGCGGCTCGCGCCGGCGT
The DNA here is from genome assembly GCF_042654645.1 of Cohnella hongkongensis. Taxonomy (NCBI): domain Bacteria; kingdom Bacillati; phylum Bacillota; class Bacilli; order Caryophanales; family Paenibacillaceae; genus Cohnella; species Cohnella hongkongensis. The sequence continues at coordinate 308,741 of NZ_JBHSEP010000003.1, forward strand.
CGACCGCGTTCTCGATCAGCTCCTTCAGGACGGAGGCCGGTCTTTCCACGACCTCTCCGGCCGCGATCTGATTCGCCAGATGCTCGTTCAGCGGGCGAATGATGCCCATATCGTCGACCTCCTTCTCGTGATCGTATTCCCGGAAGCCGCGCTTACCGGGAGCCCAGCTTCAACGCGTCGCCGGAGGAAGAGAAGGTGACGCCTTCGAACCATTTCGCCAGCAGGCGGACGTCGATGCTCGTGCGACCGTCCTTGACGTTCACGCGAGGATCGGACGCCTTAATCGTCTGCTTCTGGCTGCCCTTCGCCAGCGTGTAGGTGCGGCTCTTCGCGTCGTACGTCAGCTTTGCGCCGGCGATCGACGCGCCCAGCTTCAAGTTGACGTACCATTGATTGCTGATCTTCCGGAAGGCTTCCGGCTGCGAGAAGCGGAGGCCGTTAACCGTCAGCACGCCATTGTGCCAGCCGACGATCAGCTTCTCCCCTCCGGCAAGACGGAACGCGCCGATCAGCTGCTCGGCCGCCCCTTCGAGAACGACGTTCGGAGACAGCCCGACCTGGTCCACCTTTTTTCCTTTTGGCGTGTAGTATTCCTGGACCGTCATTTTCAGCACGCCGCCGCTCTTGAGCGGCATGAGCGACTGAACGACGCCTTTCCCGTACGTTTTCGTTCCGACCAGCTTCGCCACGCCGTAGTCCCGCAGCGCTCCCGAGAGCAGCTCGGACGCGCTCGCCGTATTGCCGTTGACGAGAATGACGACCTCGTACGGCCTGGACGTCCCCGAGATGGAGAGCGGCTGGTCGTTGCCGTCGCGGTCTCTCATATGCGTCAGCACGCCTTCCTGGACGAACAAGCCGGCGATCTCCTGCGCGGCGTTCACATAGCCTCCGCCGTTGTTGCGCAAATCCAGCACGAGAGAGGTCAGTCCGTTTTTCTCGAGCTTCTCCAGCTCGCGCTTCACCTCTTTGCCCGATTCGGACGTAAAGCTGGACAGCGCCAGATAGCCGATGCCCTTCTCCAGCATTCGGGCGGCGACGACTGGCACGTGCACCGGTTTTCTCGTGATCTTGAACTTAAGCGTCTTGCCTCCCCGCAACACGGTCAAGGCCACTTCCGTTCCTTCCTCGCCGCGAACGACCTTCTGGATGTCGGCCATCGTTTTCCCTTCGAACGATTCGCCGTCCGCCGAGACGAGCAGATCGCCCGCCTGAACGCCCGCCAGCGCAGCCGGACCTTCCGCGAAGACGTCTTCGACGTAAACCTTGCCGTTGTTCTCCGTCATAACGATGCCGATGCCGACGAACGTCTGCTCCAGCTCCGTGCTGTAAATCTTCCACGCCTCATCGTCGAAATACTCCGTATAAGGATCGCCCAAGGACTCGACCATCTCTTCGATTTCCTTGTTCGCCAGCTCCGAATCGTCCGGGCCCTTCAGATGATACGTCTCGAGAAGCTGGCGCACCTCCTCGATCTGCTGGGAACTGGCCCCCAGCGCAGCCGGCACGTAAACGAAAAATAGCGAAAATGCCAGCAGCAGTGCGGCAGAGCGTCTCAAATTCCTGATCAGGTTCATGGGGTTTCCCCGCTTTCCGTCAATTGGTTTCTTGCGTCGTTCAACCATTCGAGCGCCTGCATCGGCGTCATTCTCATCACGTCCAGCTTCCTCAGCTTCTCCAGCACCTTGTCTCCCGCCGCCGGTCTGGCCGGCTTGACGGGCGGCGCCTCTTCGGGAAACAGGCTCAGCTGGACGACCGGCTGCGGAGACGGCGCTCCGCCGGCCGCCGCAGTCTCCCGAACCGTCTGGATGCGCGGATCGATCGGCCCGGGACGAGACGGCGCCTCTCCCGCCGTCCCGCGATCGTTCAGCAGCGAATAGGCCCGGCCGACGATCGTCTCCGGCAATCCGGCCAACTGCGCGCAATAAATCCCGTAGCTGGAATCCGCAGCCCCCGGGACGAGCTTGCGCAGGAACGTAACGCCGTCCGCGCTCTCCCTCACCGCCATGCAGCCGTTCCGCAGCCCCGGCAGCGACGACTCGAGATGGGCCAGCTCGTGAAAATGGGTCGAGACGAGCGCCTTGCAGCCGATATGATCGTGAACGTATTCGATGACCGCCTGCGCGATCGCCATCCCTTCGTCCGTCGAGGTGCCCCGGCCCAACTCGTCGATGATGATCAGACTGCGCGCCGTCGCCTGCTCGGTCATAATCTGGATGTCCTTCATCTCGACCATGAACGTGCTCTGGCCGCCGACAAGATCGTCCGCCGCCCCGATTCGGGTGAAGATTCGGTCGACGAACGGCAGCACCGCCCGGCGAGCAGGCACGAAGCAGCCGATCTGGGCCATGAGGCAGATCATCGCCACCTGGCGCATGTACGTGCTCTTCCCGGCCATGTTGGGGCCCGTGATGAGCAGAATCGGTCCGCCTTCCGCCGTAAGCGAGGTGTCGTTGGCGATGAACACGCCGTTCTCGTTCACCGATTCCACGACCGGGTGACGTCCCTCCTCGATGATCAGATCGTAGCCGTCCCCGTCGGTCCAGCTAGGGCGCGTATACCGCTGCTCCGCGCTCGCCTCCGCGAACGATTGCAGCACGTCCAGCGCGGCGACGCTCTCCGCGAGCCGCTGAAGCCGCGGCATCTGGCCCGAGATCCGGTCGCGCAGGGCGACGAACGTCTCGTACTCGAGATCGAACATCCGATCCTCCGCTTCCAGAATGAGCGCTTCCTTCTCCTTCAGCTCCGGCGTGACGAACCGCTCGGCGTTGGCGAGCGTCTGCTTTCTCTCGTAGCGGCCTTCCGGCAAACTCGCCAAGTTCGCGCGGGTCACTTCCAAATAGTAGCCGAACACCTTGTTAAAGCCGATTTTCAGCGACTTGATGCCCGTCGCCTCCCGTTCTCGGCGCTCCAGCTCGGCAATCCATTGCTTGCCGTTCTGGCTTGCCTCCCGCAGCTCGTCCAGCTTGGCGTCATAACCGGAACGAATGAGACCGCCGTCCCGCAGCGTCGTCGGCGGCTCGTCCGCGATCGCCGCCTCGATGGCGTCGGCGATATCCGCACAAGCGTCCATGCTCCGAGCGAGCGAATCGAGCGGGGACGCGTCCAGGCTCGCGCACAGCGCCTGAACGGCGGGAATTCGCCGAAGCGAGTTTTTGAGCGCGTTCAGATCGCGCGCATTGGCCGTTCCGTAGGCGATACGGCCGGCCAGACGCTCCAGGTCGTACACTTCTCCGAGCTCGTCCCTCAGCTCCTTGCGCTTGATCCAATCCCGATTAAGCGCTTCGACCGCATCGAGCCTGCGCTCCGCCTCCTCGCGGCTAAGCAGCGGCTGATCGATCCAGCGCTTGAGCAGGCGCGCGCCCATCGCCGTTCGAGTGCGATCCAGCAAGCCGAGCAGCGAGCCCTTGCGCGAGCGGTCGCGAATCGTCTCGGTCAGCTCCAGGTTGCGCCGGGTGAACGCGTCGAGCGACATGTACGCTTCGGTGTCGTAAGCTTTAACGGAGCGCAGGTGGGCAAGCGAGCGTCTCTGAGTCTCTTCCAAATAAGCGATCAGCCGCGCCACCGCCTTCTGACGGACCGGTTCGTGCGCGCTCCACGCTTCCTCCGGAAATTGCGTTCCCAGCCTGTCCGGCTCGGCCTCCTCGCGAACCGTCGTCGACAGGGAGCGTCCGGCGGGCTGCAGCGCTTCTTGAATCGCCGCGATCGCCTCCTCGTCGCCGACCGCTTCCGACGGGCGGTAGACGTTGAGCACGTTGTTGATCGCTTCCGGCGACTGGGCGAACGAAGTCAAATAGAGCTCTCCGGTCGTCAAGTCGCATGCGGCAATGCCGAGACGCCCCGCTTGCGAAGCGGCCCCGACGATGAAGTTATTCGAGGCGTCTCCGACCAGCTTCGCGTCCATCACCGTTCCCGGCGTCACGATGCGGACGATCTCCCGCCGGACGACGCCTTTCGTGCTGGCCGGATCTTCGACCTGCTCGCAAACGGCGACTTTATAGCCTTTCTCTACCAATCTCGCTATGTATCCTTCGGCGGAATGATGCGGAACGCCGCACATCGGCACCCGTTCCTCCTGGCCCGCGCCCCGCCCCGTCAGCGTAATCTCCAACTCTCTCGATGCGGTGATCGCGTCCTCGAAAAACATTTCGTAGAAATCGCCCAAGCGGAAGAACAGCAGGGCGTCCTTCGCCGTCGCTTTGACGGACAAGTATTGCTCCATCATCGGGGTGTATCCAGCCATCGTCTTCCTCCCGGTATTTGCAGCTGCGCGTTGTTCAGCCGTTCGATATCCTTTCATTATATCAAAATATCAAAACGGAAACAGCCGGGACAGCCGGCGCGGAAAATAGAATAGAGCCGCCGACAACGGTTTCTTCCGGGGCCGGCCGCCTTCTTCCTCCGCTACTTTAAAGACGCGAACAGCCCCCCTTTAGTTGCGCTCGGGTTCGGAAGCGCTCCGAAGTTAGCGCGGTCCGCCGCTTCTCCGCGCAAGCCTCTGCTGACGATCATCGCACCGGAATCCGCCATTTCGCGCGGATATCCGCATGCTCGTTCCAGGTCCGCCCTCGCCCGATTGCGTCGAACACGAAGTCGATCGGCTCGCGGTAAGCCGCATAGCCGCCCGTCGCGGCTATCGCCCGATATACCCGTTCGACCGCGGCAAGCAGCGTCTCGCGTTCGCCCTCGTAGAACGCCTCGCGCACCCGCTCATCGTCCAGCGGCCGGCCACTGGCCGCCAGCTCTCGCGAATGCTCGGCCGCCACTTTCGCAAGCGCGAATACCCCGAGCGCAAGCCTCGGGGATACAAGCCAGCTCGGCGGCGTGCGGTACTCGAAGCCGCCGTGCGGCTGCCGCCGGGCGTCGCCCAGCGCGCCGTAACGCGGACGGCGCCTTCCCGCACCCGGCGGCTCCAGCAGCCGGAGCGGCAGCGCCACGGCGTTGTCGAGCGCCCGCAGCCGCTCGCCGTGCAGCGCCGCCCCGCTTACATGCACGTGCCCGCCCAGCGGCACGCCCGGAACCGGCAAGGCGCCGGCGCGCCACGACAGTCCGGAGCCGGCGGTACGGTCGGACGCCTCTCGCAGAAGGCCATGCAGGGCGGCGGCCAGCTGCGACGGCTCCGGACAGGGACGCGGACGGAGCTCGACAAGCGGCCATATTTTCTCGCCGCGCACGCGCATCGAATCGCAGCCGGTCTCGCCCCCGTAAGGGAAATAGCGGGAAGCGGGAACGACGCGGCCGGCTGCCGAGAGCAGCACGAACTCCGGATCGGCGCCAAGAACCGTCCGCACTCCCCCCTTTTCGGTCTCCGCAGCCCATTCGGCGGCGAATCGGCCCGCCGTCTCCCGCCATCGGCGCATCCCCTCCGGCGTGCGCAGCAGCAGACGCGTATCGAAGCCCGTTACCGCAAACCGGCCCTGATCGCTCATCCGCACATCGACTTGTCCAAAATCGAGGCCCAAGGCGTAGATCGCGCGAACGGCCAGCTTCTCCGCCGGCTTCCATAGCGCATGCTCTTCGGAGATCGCCATCCGGGAAGCGGCTGCTTCTACTTTCTTAATCCCATTCATGAATTCGCTGCCGTTGCCCGCCCTTCTGATCTCCAACGCCGCCAAGCCCCATACCGCAACAGTTAAAGACATGCCTCCGCCCTGCTCGCCGATCCGCGCCGATACGCCTTCGCGCCGCAGCCGCCTCTCCAGCTCCCGGCCGGTTAGCGACTCGACTTCGGAGGCTGCCGCGTTCATGAGCCAAGGGGATACCGACGAAGCGCCATGCGACTCGGACGTTTCGGATGCTCCCGACGCTCCCGACGGTCCGGACGCTCCCAACGCTCCCGACGTTTTCGCCGCTCCTGCCTCTCCCCGTTCGCCCGGTTCTCCCGGCTTGCCGAGTTTGCCCGCCGGATTCCCCGTCCGCCGACCGGCCGCCATCACGCAATCGTTCGGCCCGGCATCCGCCGACGTCAGCAGCAGAGGAACGCCCGCCTCGCGAGCGAGCTCCTTCCATGCGCCCGCCCCCGCGCCTCCGGCGATCCACATCTTCAGCGCTCCCGGCCGATTCTCCATCCGTCTCCCCCCGTCCAAACACGGGAAGGGCCGTCCCGCAGGCGGCGCGTGAACGCCGAAGCCGAATGACCCTTCCCCATGTTCGCTCCTGCTGAAAACAGGCTTATCCCGTTGTTTCGACAGGGCATCCGCCCTCGACTTTTGATCCGCGTCCGCATAGACTTAAGTACCGGCCGATATCCGAACCGATCACAAATCGTCTTCCAGAAGATCGGAATCGAGATCTTCGAAATCCGCATCTTCGCCCACGCCGAAATCGACGTCTTTGACGTCTTCGTCGCCCCCGACCGGATCGACGAGTACGTACACCTTCGTCTCCGCCACCATTTCCACGGCGAATTCCCGTTCGACGCGGATAATGACGGAAGTGCCGTTGGAGCTAACCGTCGCTTCGACGCAGCTTGGCTCCTGCGTGGCGTCCGCGGAGACCTCTTCGGTGGAAGCGCGGTGCCTCGGATCGACGTACGACAACGGAACGTGCTCCACATAGGAGATCGTCTCTTTCGCTACGTCGGTTTGCGAGTTTTTGCTGAACGAATACCAGATGTTGATATCGTAAGACCCGATGACTTCGATTCCGTCCCCCGATTTCACCGCCTCATACTGGTGGTTGATGATCCACGCGCCCAGAATGCTGGTCGGGTGGTGCGGCGGCGTTACGGTGTGGGTAATCGTCGAGAACTTACGGCCTTTGCCGCAAACCGCCTTCGTGATGATTTCCCTGCGCTGCAGCCGTTTATCCGCAATAGCCATTTCGATAGACCTCCTCCATACGATCAAGTCACTTAAAGTCTATGCAGGACATTCGTCTAGAGTGACAAAAAAGTATGATGCATAGGCTTTACGTTTCATTGTATGATCGCTTGGACGGAAGTTGACTTTCGCTTTTTCATACGGGCGGCTACGCCGAGAAAACGCCTCAGCTCCCGGGACAGATGAAACAGCGCGGAGCGGATTTCGAATTCCTCCCGCGTCGACGGAAGAGGCAGGTCGCGAAAGCCCTTCTCCAGCTCCGTCAGCATTTTGTCGGTCTCGCCCTCGTAATACTCCGAACGGACGTCCAGCCGGAGCCGGTCGAACAGAACCGCAAGCAGCTCCGCTTGCGGGACATGCCTGGACACGAGCGCGATGCATTCCATCATCAGCTGAATCGACTCGAGCTGCTGCCGTCGCATCTGAAAATAGAGCTGCCACGGCTCGTCCTGCGGGATCAGACGATTTTCCCGCGCCCGCTTGGCAAGGGCGCTGCCCGCCTCGATCGCCGATTCCCCCTGCAAAATCTCGTCGCCGTCCCATACCGTATCCGGATTCCTCAGATGCTCCGCCAGTCTGCGGAACACTTCCGAGAACGCTTCCTCCGTCCGGTGGCGGAGTTCCGTCAGCGCCTTTTTCTCTTTCGGCATATAGACGAGGTTAAATACGGTCGCCCAGCCGAGGCCGATGACGAGAAGCGCGATCTCCGTGCCGATCGCATGCAGCGTTACCTCGCCGCGGGCAAACAGATGGAACACGATGACCGCTCCCGTCACGATGCCGTCCTTCAGTCCGGATCGGACAAGCAGCGGAAAAGCGATTAAAATGTATAGGGCGAGCACCCAAATGTGAAAGCCGATCCACCCGAACAGCATAGACGCCACGCCCAGCCCCAGGACGGAAGCTCCAAACCGGGCCAGAACGACGTTAATGCTTCGCCAGCGAGTCGACTCTACGCCGAGAATGGCGAGCAGTCCGGCCGACAGCGGGTTGTCCACGCCCAGCAGTAACGCGGTATAGATAGCCGTCAGGGCGGCCGCCGCCGTCTTAATGACCCGAAACCCCATCCGCACTCCTCTATTCCAAACGGTAGATATCCTTATATTTGTTTTCCAGATAGTCGCACAAGTAAGCGGACTGAAGCGGCTGGCCGCTGATCCGCTCGATGAGCTCGGAAGGCCGCAGCAGCTTGCCGTGCCGGTATACCTTGTCCGTTAGCCAAGCTTGAAGCGGCAGCAATCGGCCGGAGGCGACCTGTTCGTCCAGCTCGGGAATGTCCTGACGGGCCGCCGCCATCATCTGAGCGGCGTACATATTGCCCAGCGAGTACGATGGGAAATACCCGAACGCTCCTCCCGACCAGTGGACGTCCTGCAGCACGCCCAGCGCGTCGCTCGGCGGCCGGATGCCCAGCGCTTCCTCGTACTTCCGGTTCCACACCTCCGGAAGGTCCCTCGGACTTAATTCTTCATTAAAGAGCATTTTCTCGATTTCGTAGCGGATCATAATATGCAGATTGTACGTCAGCTCGTCCGCCTCGATCCGGATCAAGCTCGGCTCCACGACGTTGATGCCGCGATAGAACGCTTCCGCCGATACGTCGTCCAGCTGTCCGGGAAAATGCGCCTTTAACGCCGGCAAATAGTTCTGCCAAAATCCGAGGCTGCGGCCGATCATGTTTTCCCACAGCCGGGACTGCGACTCGTGAATGCCCATCGAGGTTCCCGTGCAGAGCGGCGTGTTCGCCAGCTCATCCTGGATGTTCTGCTCGTAGAGCGCATGGCCGCCCTCGTGAATCGTGCCGAACAGAGCGCTCGTCAAGTCCTCCGGCAAATAGCGAGTCGTAATGCGGACATCGTTCTTGTTCAGTCCCGTCGCGAACGGATGGACGCTCTCGTCTAGACGACCGGCTTCGAAGTCGTAGCCCATCTCCTTCAGAATAAGCTTGCTGAACTTCTTCTGGGCCTCCTTGTCGAACTCGCCGGTCAGGAACGATCTGTCGGGCTTGTTCGCCGACTTCGCGATCCGCTCGGCCAGCGGCACAAGCCGTTCTCTCAGCTCGCCGAACAGCCGATCCAGTTCCCCGGTCGTCAAGCCGGGCTCGTACATGTCCAACAGCGTATCGTAAGGCGTCTTCTTCACGCCCCACAGCTCGATAAACCGGCGGGTGTAGTCGACGATTTTCTCCAAATAGGGAACGAAACCCGCAAAGTCGTTGTTCTCCTTCGCCTCCTCCCATGCCGATTCCGATTGGGAGGTCAGAACGACGTACTCCCGGTACATGTCGGGCGGAATGCGCCGGTTGCGCTCGAACTCCTTCGTTGTCTCCTCGACGAGCCTCCGGTCGATCACGCCGAGCGACGCCTTCAGCTCCGGCTTGTTCAGCTCCTCCAGCAGCTCGCCCATTTCCGCGGACGTCGACAGCTTAAACGTCTCCGCGGACAGCGCCCCCACCGCCTCCGAACGCAGCTCGATTCCTTTGCGCGGCGCGCCGGTCCTCATGTCCCAATAGACCAGACCCAATATTTCCTCGTACTGTTTCATTCGACCCGTCAGTTCCCGAAATCGCTTCAGCGGCGACGATGCGGCCGGATCCGCGCTGCTCATGGGGATGCACAACCTTTCTTCCTGGATATTGTCATCTTGATCATACTCCCCGCAATCTTTATAATCAACTTACTGTTTGCTTGTCGGCGGGGATCCGAACAGGACGAAAAGGAGATAGAAGCCTTGATTATCGATTGGAGCGAAGAGGCGCTGGCCGAGCTTGCGGTCCGTTACGGAGAGAAGGCGCGAATATGGAAGCTGGTGTCGGATTCGGCGGGATGCGGCTGCGCGATGAACGGCGTTGCCGCCCTGTGGCTGATCGACGGCCCGGAGCAAGGCGACCTGCAGGCGGAGAGCAACGGCGCGGACGTCTGGTACGAGAAGCGCCATGAGATTTTTTTCGACGAGAGAATGCGGGTATCCTACGAGCCCTCGCGGAGGGCGTTCAAGCTGTCCAGCGACGGCCAGATCTACAGCAACCAGCTTCGGCTGGAAGACAGAAGAACGCCGGCCGTATAGCCGGCACGACCGCCGTCGGGCGCTTCGGCGACAACGCGGATCGCCCGACGGATTGAGAAATTGAGAATGACGTAGGAGGAAAAGCAGCATGCGCAAACTAGACGAAATGATAGCCTTCAACAAGCAATTCGTCGAAGGCAAAGCTTACGAGCAATATTTGACGACAAACCGCCCTCCGGAGAAGAGGGTCGTCATCGTCACCTGCATGGACGCGAGGCTGACGGAGCTGCTTCCGAAGGCGATGAACCTGAAGAACGGCGACGCCAAAATCATCAAGAACGCCGGAGCGATCATCACCTCCCCGTTCGGCAACATTATGCGGAGCGTGCTGGTGGCTTTGTACGAGCTGCACGCCAACGAAGTGTTTCTCGTCGGTCACCACGATTGCGGCATGACGGGGATCGACCCGAACGAGGTCGTCCGCCATATGCAGGCCCGGGGCATTCCCGAGAACGTCATCCACACGCTCCGCCATTCCGGCATTAATCTATACCGCTGGCTGACCGGCTTCGACAGTGTCCGGGAAAGCGTCGTGAACAGCGTGGACATCGTGAGGAACCATCCGCTGCTGCCCCCAGGAACCCCGGTTCACGGCCTGATCATTCATCCCGATACGGGAGAGCTTGAGGTCGTCACCGACGGCTATCAGGCGCTTGAAGCCCGCGAGTGAGCGCTTTGCGCCGGGCGGATTCCGCGCGGGCCGTCACGACCTCCGTCCGGTCTCTCCTCAAATGGCGGTGAACGACGTCCTCTCCCGCCTCCGCTCCCGGCAATCTCCACGTATAGCCGAGCTTCCCGCAGCGCTGCCGCGCGGCGTCCAGCAGACGGGCGTCGCGTATCGGCAGCTCGATGTCCCGATAGCTCGGATTCGAACCGCTCCATTCCCGGACCGTGCGCCCAAGCAGCGCCTTCAGCTCGCCGCCGTCCATGCCGAGCCGATCGAACAGCTTAGGCTCCGCTTCTTCCGCGGCCTTGCCCATCAGCTTGAGCGCGCCGGTCCAATTCCCCCGGCGGGAATGATATTGGCACACCGCGATGCGAATGAGAACGAGCCAGCACGACCGATACTCCGGGTTTTCGTTTTCCTTCCAATATTCTTCCATTATTTCGTGACATTCGAAATAATCCCGCGAGCCGTAATATTCGGCCAAGTAATCGATATAAGCTTGAGGATATTCGATTGCGTTCATTCGGTCACTTCCTCTCTCTAACCGGTTATCGCCTACATAAGCATAGCGCAATTTCGCCGGTTCGGCATCCCGTAATGATCTGAAACCAAAATGGCCGCGAACCGTATGTAATAGGGTAAGATTCTGATCACCATCTTCGGGAGGAACATCGTCATGTGGAAAAAAATGCTGATTATCATGAGCCTATTCGCCCAGACGCAGGACGGCGTGAGCAAGAGCTCGACCACGAATTCGTCTTCGGGAGCCTCCGCCGCCGGAACGGCAAACCGCGGATTTTTCAGCGGCGGCAGCTTTATGAAGGGAATGATGATCGGCGGCTTGGCCGGTCTGCTGTTCGGAGGCATGTTCGGCACCGGCTTCTTCGCCAACATGCTCGGCTTGCTCGTCAACGTGCTCGCTCTGTTCGTCCTGTTCGTCGCGTTCCGCGCCGCCTATGACGCGATCAAGCGCCGCAGGCAGCAACAAAACCCGCAGCAGCGCAAGTGGTAATCGGCTATGCGGCTCACGATGGATCAAATCGTCAACGCGGTCTGCCTGAACATGGCGGAGCGCCACGAGGTTCCGGTGGAATCGGTGGAAGTCGAGCTGCTGTACGACGAGGACAACGGCTTCAGCGCCGAGGTGTGGGTGCAGGGGCGCAGCCGGTTTCTGGTCGAGGCCAATCTGAAGGAAGCGATCATGCGTTATATGCTGAACGAGTACGGGCAGCGGGTCTACCCTTCGCAGATCGAATTGGATGTCGAGGACGAGATGTGGGCGGATATTAAGGCGCAGCAATGAAGGCTGCGTCATTGCAACGAGGCGGTGCGCGGATCGATTCCGGCATCGCCTCGTTTCGTTCTAGGAAAGCATATAAGAGACTGCGTGTTCCGCCGCTCTCCTGCCCTGCTCGATGCAGTCGGGGATGCCGACGCCTTCATAGCCCGCGCCGCACAGCCACATGCCGGGCCTCTCGATCGCCAGCCGCGCTCTTAGCTCCTTCAGCCGGTCCCGGTGACCGATCGGATATTGCGGCATAGAACGGAGGCAGCGGCTGATTTCGATAAACAGCGGAGCGGCGGTGATGCCCATCGTCGCCTTCAAGTCCGCGCGAACGCCGGCAACCAGTTCTTCCTCCGTCATTCCCAGCCATTCCTGGGCATTGGCCCGCCCGACATACGTCCGCAGAAGAACTTTGCCGGGCGGAGCGGCATGAGGCCACTTCGACGACGACCAAGTGCAGGCCGTAATCAGCCGGCCTTCCCGGCGAGGGACGACGAAGCCCGAGCCGTCGAGTCTGCGGGGGACGTCCGCTTCGCGATAGGCCAGCGCCAAGTTCGCCACGGAAGCGTACGCGATCGTCTCCAGCCACGCAGCTTCGGGAATATCGGCGACGAGCCTGGCCGTTGCGCTCGCGGGCAGCGCCAAAATGACGCCGTCCGCCCGCAGCTCCGTGCCGCATTCGAGCGTCAGCTTGTACCCCTCAGACTCTCTTACGATGCGTCCGATGCCGCTTCCGGTCAGCTTCCTGACGGTCGGCATCGACTGCTCCAGCCGATCGACCATCGTGGACAGCCCCCGCTCGAACGTCAGAAACAGGCTGCCCCGCGCGATTGTCGGCAGCTCGGCCGCAGTGGCCGGCGCGTTTTTCTTGCCCTTCAGCAGCCCGAGCATCAGACTGCGGTGCTCCCGCTCGATCTGCCGAAATTGCGGGAAAGTCGCTTGCAGGCTCAGAGCCTCGGTATCCCCGGCATAAATGCCGGCGAGCAGCGGCTCCGTCATATTGTCCAGCACCTCCCTGCCCAGCCGCCGCTTAATGAAGCTGCCCAGCGACTCGTCCCCGTCATCCTTTCTTCCGGGCAGCAGCAAATCCATCGCGGCGCGAAGCTTGCCAAGCGGGGACACCAGCCCGGTCTTGATCAAGGGGGACAGCGCCGTAGGAATGCCCAGCACAAGCCCCGGCGGCATCTCGTGCAGCTTTCCTTTATGCAGGATGTAATTTTTCTTCGCTTGCGGATTCGGATTCGTTGCCCTCAGCTGAGCCTCCAAGTCCAGTTCGCGCGCCAGCGCCAGAACGGACGGCTTTCGGGCCAGGAAGGAATCCGGGCCTTGCTCGATGACGAAGCCATCGCGGCGCAGCGTCCGAATCTGTCCGCCTAGCCGTCGACTTTTCTCAACAAGAACAACGTCAACCGGACCTCCTCGCTCCGCCAAATATTTAACGGCATAAAATGCCGCGCTCATTCCGGTAATTCCCCCGCCCGCGACGACGATGGTCCGTCTCCTGTCCATTCTGTTCCCCGCCCTTTTAGTTCGATCGCTTATTCGTCCCGGCTTTGCCACCTTTTCGGTACGTACGCGCAATACGGATCGCTTGCCAGCTCGTCTCCGGTGACCGCGTACGCTCTTGCCCTCGAGCCGCCGCACAGCTCCTTGAATTCGCAAACCCCGCATTTGCCCTTGAGCAGCGATTTGTCGCGAAGCCGCTTCAACAGGGGAGATTCGCGATAAATGTCCGGCAGCGGCCTCTCCCGGACATTCCCGCAGACGATCGGCAGAAAGCCGCTAGCATACACGTCGCCGACATGACTGACGAAGACGAAACCGTCTCCGTCGTTAACCCCTTTGCGAGCGCGTCCCAGCAAATCCGTTCTTTTCTCGGCGGCCTGTTCCCTCCCGTTTCCCGAACGCCGCTGCTCCTGCACGAACACTCTGCGGTAATGCGGCGCTTCCGTCGCCTTCACTCCGTACGGCATCGTCCGCTGAATCCGGCATAGCCACTTCATGACCTCTTCGTGCTGCTCCGCCGAGATCATATCCTTCTCCGCCGCGCGCCCGGTCGGCACGAGAAAAAAGACGCTCCACAGCACGGCGCCCATCTGCTTCACCTTCTCGGCCGTCGCCTCGAGGTCGCGAAGATTGTATTTCGAGACGGTCGTATTGATCTGAATCGGTATTTGCAGCTCTCGCAAATATTCGATTCCTCTCATGGTCAAATCGAAGGAGCCTTTCGTGCCGCGAAAATGATCGTGGATTGCGGCGCGAGAGCCGTCCAGGCTGAACGCCCAGCGGGACAGTCCGACCTCCTTGGCCCTGCGTACCGCCTCTCGCGTCACCCTGGGCGTAGCGCTTGGCGTCATCGAGACGGACAGCTTTTTCTCCTCGATCGCATACCGGGCCAATTCGAACAGATCGGGTCTCATGAGCGGATCCCCTCCCGTGAACACGAACAGGGGGTCGTCCATCTCCGCGATGCTGTCGATCAGCCTCTTCCCTTCCTCGAACGAAAGCTGCCGGGGATCGGCCCGATACTGCGCCTCCGCACGGCAATGCAGGCATTTCAAGGCGCAAGCCCGGGTCACCTCCCAGATGACGATAAACGGATTTACGTTGTAGTCTCTTTCTCGAACATGTAACGACATACCGCCGCTCCTTTCGGGCTGACTCATCGGTCTTTATAGCCTAGTCCAGTTGGCCCCCTCAAGCTGTGAGGAGCGTCACAATCGTTCAATCCTCGAAATGACGGGGGACGGTTCCGATCACGGATTGGCGGCGGCGGGCCACGAAGCTTCCCCCGTCCTCCTCGAGCTGTGACCGATGTCATCCTATCACCCGGCCGTCATCCGATGTGTGAGGGCCATCACAGTTCATGCGCGAAAATTCGAGTAAAGTGAGGTAGAGCCATTCGAGAAGGAGGACGTACTTATGATCATCAAGCTGGACAGCGATCCGATCATGGAAAAGATGAAAGAGCTCTGCGAGACGCTGCTAAAGCAAGAAGCGTACAAGGAGCTCCGCGATTCCATCGATCGTTTTGCTTCCGACGAGCAGGCGCTGCAGCAATACGAGAGCTTCATGGAGAAGCACCAGCATCTTCAGCAGAAGGAGCAAGCCGATCTCGAGCTGACGCCCGAGGAAATCGCCGATTACGAGCGAGAAGAAAGCGCGCTGTACGACAATTCCGTCATCCGCAAATTCCTTTACGCCCAGCGCGAGTTCGGCCAGATTCACAATAAAGTCAGCCAATATTTTACGAAAACTGTCGAACTGGACCGGCTGCCGGAGCCAAGCGACCTCAACAAAGGGGACTGCGGCTGCGGCGGCAGCTGCGGAAGCGGCCACAGTCATTAGCCGGCAGAAATGCCTTGAGTGCAGTACGAAGCGTTACAAATCAAGCACGGGTGCCGGCCTCAAGCGGTGCCCGCTTCATGCTGCAGCCGGACAGCCCATCCCGCCTTCAACCGCTTATCGCGCCATCGGCGCGTTCCGGCCCACAGCGCTCGGTTCACGGCGCTCCCTCCGTCCTTCATCGGTTACTTCAAGTTCCCGGGGGCCGATTTCATCATTTTTCCCGACTTCAACGCTTGCGCTGCCGCAACCGGGGGTCTAATCAGCTTCATCCTGTTCGCCTCCTTCGTATCCGGCGTCGTTCTTCCAGAGCAAGGCCAGCACGCGCCCAAGCTTCCTCTTCTCGTGGGGACAGGGCCGCTTGCCGGTCCGCATCCGATAGAGCGGACAGTGGTTGCCCTGGCATGCGGGCCGATAAAAGCAAGATCGGCACACCTCGTCCTGCTCTTCGCCGGAGTCCGTCCATAACGCCATTTTGTCGGGATCGAGCACTACTGTTCCGTCTTTGTTCAGCTTGCCGACTTGATTCGCCTCGTCGTCGAGCGCGACAGAGCATTTGTACAATTGTCCGTCGGCTCCGACAATGAGCGAATTCGGCTTGGCCGCGTAGCACACGGATCCGGCCGGCATGAGCGCGTCGGCGATCGCCTCGCTGAGCGGCAGCCCGACCTGCTGGCCGTAGCCGGCCAGCTCCCATAAGTGCCGGTCGGAGCTCGTCCTGTCGCAGACGGGGAGGAGCGCGTCCCGAGGCCCTCCCCATCTTCCGATCGGTCTTACGAGCAGTCCGAAGCGACGGTCGCCGCGCAACAATCCGGACAACTCGTCAAGCCATTCCTTTACGCGGCCCACGTTGTCTTCGTCAAAGTTGACGCGCAGATCGACCGTAAAAGCGTCGTCCAGGGAGAGAAGCTCCCGCAGGTTGTCGATAATCGTCCGGTAGGTCGGTCCGCCGCCAACCAGCCTTCTTCTGCGATCGTGAACCTCGTCCTTGCCGTCGACGGTCACCATGTATCGCCGAACCTGTCGCTCGGCCAGCTGAACAAGCTTCTCCTTGGTCAGCCCGTAGCCGTTGGTGGACATATCCGCGGAATAACCGGCTCCGTTTCGCGCACAGCTGTCCATAAAACTGTCGGATAGCTCCATGATCGCGTCGAACGCAAGCAGCGGTTCTCCCCCGAACCAACTGACCGACAGATGGTCGATTCGCTCCGCCGCTTCCCGAACGTACGCCTTAAGACCTTCGATGACGTCCCTTGTCATCGTTCCCCGCTGAAATTTCTGATAGCAGTACGAACAGCGGAAGTTGCAGGCCTCTGTCGGCAGCAAGACAAGATGCATCGATCTTGCCTCCTTGAGCGCTTCGTGGAACTGTCCGGCCCGCCGCCATTCATCCGTGTCGGCGGGAACGAGAAATCCGGCGGCGCATAATTCCGCCTTCAGTCCCACCTCTTCCCGGGCTGCCGTTCCGTCGTCAAGCCATCGGACCGTTTCCTCCAGCTCATCGGCTGACACGGCCGCAATCGCGCCGGTGTAGGAATTGTAGAGCATCCCTCCTTTGCCGGCAATCCGCACGAAGCGGGTATACCGGGAAGTCTTCCATTGCCGCTGCTCTTCTGTCATTTTAAGGTTCTCCTACGTGATGGGTTTGATCGTTACTTTACCATACCCGCTGACCGCGCGATGTGAGGTCTGTCACGTCCTGCAGGCAAGGGCCCTCCCGTCCTCCGGAGGACCGATGGCAGCAGCACCATTCGGCAGCGCGAGAAAGCCGCTCCCTTCGGAAGGATGGCACAAATCGCCAGCATTGTGATTTTCATCACTTTACTATCCCTATATGTTGTATTATCATCCAAATACAACACCTATATATAGTGTGATAATCAAAAGAGGAGGGATTCACCATTCTTATGCTGTTTGACGAAAGGAGATGCGCATGCTCGCTTTCTACCCCCGTTTCATTCGTACTTTCGACGATCTGCCCAAGCGCGTATCTCTGCTGATCCATAGCTGGAACGGCTGCAATATGCGCTGCGTCGGCTGCCACAATTACGACGATCTGATCGCGGCCGCCCCGGACGGGAGCCGGTTAACCGCCGATCAGGCGATCGAACGCATTCGGGGCAGCGCCGGACTGTTCGACGCCCTGCTCATAAGCGGCGGAGAGTTTCTCATGAACAACGCTTCCGAGATCGTCGATTTTCTCCGTCAGGTTCGCGAAGCGTTCGACGGCTCCGTCATCGTGTATACGAACGGCGCCTTTCCGCGAAAATTGCGCCTGCTGCTCGACGGCAAGCTGGTCGACGGCGTACATATCGATATGAAGCTTCCCTATCACTGTCTGGATCCCGAGGAGGATGCCGACGTCTACGAAGCGATTATCGGGACGGTACCCTCCAGGCGGCTATGTCTGGATATGCTGGAATCCATCGAAGCCGTCATCCGTCACAACAGCGCAGTCAGCCAAGTTCGAACCGTTCGATATCCGCTGCTCAGCGACGAATATTTCGCGTTAATACGCGGTTTTGTAGACGAATTGAATGCCCGTCACAACAGCTGCGTTCCCTATTTTCTGAATCCGTATTATCCGCCGCAAGCGCGGCTGCCTCATCACCCTTGAATGGAGGAACCGCCATGTTTCGTCACACGGAAGAAATTATCGATACGTTTACTTCCCCGTCGGAAACGAAGCAAGCCGACTATCTGAAGCGGGAGAACAGCAACTTTGTCTACTCCCTCCCTCTGCTCCGGCATAACCTGACCAACTTCTCCGAGGAGGAGTACTTGCTGCAGAACGTGCTGCCGGCCAGTCTGACCAAGCTTTATCGGGACGGCGTCGTCTACATTCACGACAAACAGCTCAGCCCCTACTGCCTGAGCGTCTCGTGCAAAGACATCGCCGCCAGGGGCATACCCACATTGGCAAAAAACATGATGTCTTCCAAACCGACCCGCAAGCTGGATACGCTGCTCCGGCACTTCAGCAACGTCGTCGTGCTGATGTCCCAGCAAGTGTCGGGCGCGGTGATGCTGGCGCAAATGACCACCGTCTCGGCCTCTTATCTGTATGCCGAGGAACAAATTAGCGGGCGCCGATTTACGGAGGACGATCTGGAGCAATTGTTCCAAAGTCTGATCTGGGAGATGAATATGCCGCTGCGCGGAGGCTCCCAGTCCGCTTTTACCAACATTACGCTCGAGTTCGGCAAGCCGTCCGACGAGATCAAGGACGAGCTCGTGATTATCGGCGGAGCGCCGCTCGATATTCGGTACCGCGATATACCCGCCTCCTACTTCGATCGGATCAACCGCGCCGTCATCGAAGTGATGATGCAGGGCGCCGGCAACGGCATTCCGTTCACCTTCCCGCTGCTGACCGTGCCGATCGACGACGAATTCGACTACGACAACGGCCTGTTTCTGGAATTGCTTGACGGCATGTATCGCTGGGGCGGCGTATACTTCGAAAATTTCCGAACCGCCCCGTTCCTGAACGAACGTTACAGACAGCTTAACCCCTATTTGAAACCGCGCGATCCGGAGGCAAGCCGCAGCCTGTGCTGCCGATTGCAGATCGATCTGAACGTGCTGTCCAGAGTCGGCAGCGGAATTTTCGGCAGCTCGACCGGCTCTACCGGGGCAGTGCAGGTGTTGAACCTGAATTTGAACAGAGTGCTGCTCGAATACGCCCATGACGAAAACCAGCTGTTCGCGAAAATCGCCGAGCTGCTGAACATCATGCAGGAAGGTCATATGGCCAAGCGGAGATGGATCGAACGGAATAAGGAGCTTTACCCGACCTTCTTTGCGTTTAACCGCGATTTGTCCAATTATTTCAACGTGTTCGGGGTTGCGGGCATGCACGAAGGACTGATCAACATCGGCTATGCGGGAGGAATGAACAACGAGGAAGGCAAACGGTTGGCGCATCGGATTATGCAGTTTATAACGGAGCGGATCAACGATTTTATCGTTAGAGATCGCGTCGCCTGCGGTATCGAATACGCGCCCGGAGAGAACGCGGCGATCAAGCTGGCCCGCCACGACGTGAAGTGGGCGCGAAGCCGCAACCGCGGCATCTTCGTGCAAGGCTCCGGGGAGAACGTGTATTTGACGTCGGGATGCATGCTGCCCTTCAGCGAGGACGACTTCATGCGGCAGTTGGAGAACAGCGCTGAATTTCAAGCTTACGCCACCTCCGGAAGCATCCTTCACCACTTTCTGGAAAGCAAAGTCCCGCCCGAGCGGCTGGCGAATTATTTGAAGAAAATATTCGACAAACCGATCCAGTACATTACCTTGACGCCAACTTTGACAAGCTGCTTGTCGTGCAGCCGGCAGATCGTGGCCGACGACGGGAAAAACCTCGCGAATTGTCCGGTCTGCGGCAGCGACGACCTCGCTACTTACAGCAGAGTTATCGGCTATGTCAAGATGATTGCCCGCAAAAAAATACGGGTCGACGAAGAAGGCTGTTATTCGGGGCAGTTCAATTTTTGGAGCAAGGCACGGCGCTTCGATTGGAATACGCGCAAACGGTTGAAAGAGGAAACGCTGCAGCTCAAATAGCGCCAAAGGGTCCCGTCCGTCGCTGCTGCATCCGGCGGGAGGGACCCTTGTCTACATCAATAGACCCAGGCGAAGTTGGCGGCAATTAGTCCTTGTGGCGACACTATTGGGCGTAATTTGGCGGCAATAAGCTCGTGCGGCGATACTATTGGGCGTAATCAGGTGAAGTTGAAGGCAACAAGCTTGCGAGGCAAGTTCTTGCTTTGAGTCCCTGCCTCGTAGGCTCTTGAGAAAGGTTGAACCAAAGAACATCATCGAGCCAGCCCAGTGCAACGGAGAAAGGGAATGGTTTGCCGCGAGTTCTGGCTTTGAGTTTCTAACCTATAAAGGTCTATTCAATCAAAGAAACTCAAAACAGGCTGTCTGAAGCCGTCAGGAAAACAAGAGAATAGT
Organism: Cohnella hongkongensis; assembly: GCF_042654645.1. Taxonomy (NCBI): domain Bacteria; kingdom Bacillati; phylum Bacillota; class Bacilli; order Caryophanales; family Paenibacillaceae; genus Cohnella; species Cohnella hongkongensis. Next base: position 328,881 of record NZ_JBHSEP010000003.1, read on the forward strand.
CAAAATCAAAAACTGCAGCGCGCCGACGATTTCCAGCATACCGACCTTGGCGGGTTTCATCGGTTTGCCGGCGAAGACGAACGCCCGCAATGCCGGGAACACAAAGGGAACGGTCATCAGCGGGGATCCGATCGCCCACGGAACGGCGAGAATACATATGTGGTATGCCTGCGCATACACGACCCAGCGGGCGTTCAACCGTTCTCTGAACACGGTTTTGACAAAGAACGCGGTGCCCGTAAAATAAAGGAAGTTGAACAACACGATCGCGGTCATGGCGGCGCCCCAGCTGCCGCCTCCTGCCAAATACGCCGCTCCGGCGGCGAGAGAGAAGCTGAGAATGGCGCACAAATCGTTGAGCAGCGCTCTTTCCGACTTCCGTCTCGAATGCCACACATTGACCGCTAGCAGCGCAGCCAGCGGGATTCCGAAATACAGCAGCGACGGATTGCCGACGAGCGGCGGAAGCAGGCATAGAAGGGCGCCTGCGCCGTACGCCGCTCCCCATCGGAGCATATCGTCTCGGTTCGAAGCTCTCTTCACGGCCTGCAAGAGCGGGTACGAGGCCAAATAGAGGAGCAGCCACCCGATAAAGAGCGGCAAATGAATCCATTGCGGAGTACCCGCCGCCATTCCGGTCAGGAACGGTACGCTCACCATAGCCCAGCCGCCATGCTCATGGGGGATGACGATTTTCTTTTTTCTCACGGCTGCAGTCTCCCCCTCCCTCCGTTACTGGCCTTCAACAGCTTGAACGTCCGTCGACGATAGACGCGCGTATTGCTCCGGAGAATCAATATTGAGAATAAATCGCGAATCGATTCCTCGGGCGGCAAATTCCGATTCCGCCACCTTCTCGCAGCGGATGATATCCAGAAAGCTGCCGATTCCGATCTGCCCTCTGGCGAACAGCAGCGGAATCCGGCCGGCGATTTTCTTATCGTAAACGCCGTGCAAAGGATACAGCCGCTCGTTCATATATGGAACAGCCGCTTCACTGCCCGTGTTTTCCTTTGCTTCAAGCAGCAGCCGGGCCGCCAGCGACGAGACGAACGGCATATCGCAGGCGACAACCCAGACGTTCGCGCAGCTTGCCAGCGACAGCGCGGCGTGAATGCCGCCGAGCGGTCCTTTGTTCTCGTAGAAGTCGGTAATGATTCTCACCTCGCTGCCTACGACCGGAAGGAAAGTTCGCGGCTCGTTCGTAACGAGAATCGTCTCCGGGCAAATCCGCCTCATTTCGCGGAGCTGGACGTTAACCAGCTTCTCGTAACGGATCGGAAGCAGCGCTTTATGCGCTCCGCCTACCGTTCGGCTGTTCCCTCCGGCCAGAATGACGCCGGAGAGACTGACTCTCTCTTCAATCGTCAATCGATGAGTCGTATCCAACATCTCTCAGGCCTCCGGATCATCGTGGAATAATTGGGTTTGTTTCTCCATTATCGTCCTCGCCGGCTCGACGACTCTATGACATAACTCACAGCCAATCGATCGAAAATTCATTATGCTGTAGAAAGTCGATCCGTCCACCCCTAGATCGTGAATTCGAAGCGCAAGGAGGGTATTCATGAAAATGGAAAAGCCGTCCGTATTTCTGCACAAGGTTCCGCTGTTCCACGATTTGACCCCGCAGGAGCTGGAGAGAGTCGAAGAGATTACAATCTCCCGATCCGCAGCGAGGCGGGCTACCGTTTTTACCGAAGGCAGCGAGAAGGAGGCCGTCTTCTTTATACAGAACGGCTTGGTGAAAACCTACAAGACGGATGAAAACGGGCACGAACAGATCGTTTCCTTCCTGAAATCCGGAGACATGTTCCCCCATACCGGCTTCTTCAACCAGAATCCTTATCCGGCCACGGCGGAAGCGATCGTCGATACCCGCCTTCTCGCGATCCCGGTCCGCTCATTCGAACGGTTAATGATGAACCATCCGGCGATTACGATCAAGATAATGCGCGTAATGGGCGACAAAATCCGCGAGCTGCAGGAGAAGCTTCAGGTGTTGTCGGGACAGGACGTCAAGCATAGGGTGCTGAGCTTCCTGCTTCAGCTTGCGGAGCAGCACGGCGATATACAGGACAACAAAATCACGATCAATCTTCCGATGACCCACCAGGAAATTGCCAACTCGATCGGGACGACAAGAGAGACGATCAATCGGCTGCTCAACCAGTTCAACAAGGAAGAGCTGCTGCAGATTGAGCGCGGCCGAATCGTCATCATCGACCTGGAAGCGCTAAAGCTGTTAAAAGAGCACAAGTAAGCCGACTCAGGCCGATTCGTGCGCTATTCGAGGAAACAGAATGTTGTTCTCCAGATGGATGTGCTCGAACAGATCCGACTCCAGCTCGCCCAGCTTGCGAAACGCGAGAACGTAAGTGTTGCAGGCTCCTGAAGGCAATGCGTATCCGTCTGTGATCTCTCTCATTTCCTTCAAATAGTCTCCGACAACGCTGTGATCCTTCTCCAGATCGTCCAAGTTTTTGGCCGCCTTCTCCCGCATCTCCGGCGTCGGCTCGGCGGCAAATTGCTTCAGCAGCGGGAAAAGCGTCTCCTCCTCGGCAATCAAATGCTGATCGAGTTCGATCTTCATCTGATGAAACCGTTTGTGCAGACCAGCCAGTTCGGCATGCTCGGAACCGTGGACGCGAAGCACTTTCGTCACGAATTCGCTAAGCAGCGGCAGCTCCTTCTTCAAATAAGCGTGATGGCGATCGACGATATAATCGACAAGCTCCGGGATCGGCGCCTCCCGCCAGTCCACGCCGCGGGCTTCGCTTCTGGCGGCCGCCTCGGCATAGCTCTCGTTCAGCCTGGTCAGGATGTCGTCTCCGTTCAACCCCTGAGCGCGGACAACTTCCGACAAGGCGCGGTTCCCTCCGCAGCAGAAGTCGATCTTCATTTCCTTGAACAAGTTGCTGGCTCCCGGAAAATCGGCCACGATCGCGCCGACGGTCTCCTCTCCGTTAAAGCGTTGGCTCATCTCCGATCCATCCTTTCATCTCTTATAGTGGGTTCACTCACAGTATAGGCGCAAAGATAAGCTCCCTCTGTGACGCGGAACACACTTCGTTCGATCTCGCCTCCCCCGGTGTGAGATGAATCACACTTGACCTTCGGTTCCTTTGTTATACTTACACCAACGTAACCTGGAGGTGTCTCATATGTTCACCGTATACAGACAGCCCGACATCCACTCCGTTCAAAACTCTTCTTGTTTTTCCTGCGATAATATGAAGAAATTAAAACAGATTATGTACTTTCAGAACCTGAGCGCCCACGCTCCCGTATTTCGCGAAGGGGAAACGTCAAGCAGCCTGTTCTTCATTCAATCGGGCAAGGTGAAATTAACTAAGCTTTCGGAGGAAGGCAAAGAGTACATTATGTCGCTGTTCCATGAGGGCGATTTTTTCGGCCAGTTCGATTCGGGCTCCAAGCTCCCCCATCCCTTCTCGGCCACGACGATCGAAAAGTGCGTCATCGGCGTCATTCAGCGAAGCGATCTGGAGGTTCTGCTGTGGCAGCATGGGGACCTGGCGATCGAGTTCATGTATTGGATGGGCTTTATGCACCGGTTGACCCAGACGAAATTCCGCGATCTGGTCATGCTCGGCAAGCCCGGCGCGCTCTGTTCCACCCTGATCCGCTTGTCCAACACGTACGGAACCAGCACCGACATCGGCATCCGCATCGGGCTTAAAATGACGAACGGCGAGTTGGCCGACCACATCGGCTGCGCGCGCGAAAGCGTCAACCGCATGCTGAGCGATCTGAAACGGGCTGGCGCGATCGTCATCCAAGACGGAATCATTACCGTTACGGACATGCCCTACTTGCAGTCGATATGCCGCTGCGAACTATGTCCCAAAGAGCTGTGCCGAATGTAGCCTCGCATCGAAGGCCGCTTTCCGGACGCCCAAGTCCTCCTGAATCCGATGCTCCCGAAATATGCCAAAGTCCTTCAGAGTCCGGTGCGTCCGAAATATGCCAAAATCCTCCTGAATCCGGTGCGTCCGCATCCGGCGTTCAGGAGGATACAAGAATGCTCTGATTCGATTATACCGAACCGCCTCTTCGACGATACAGCACATAGCTTCTTCTTAAGTAGCCGAGAGGCAAGCTAAACACATGCACGAGGCGGGTAAACGGGAATACGAGATACAGCACGAACGTTGTGACAATGTGAACTTTGAACCCGATCGGCACCGTCTCCATCAGCGCCGGTTCCGGCTGCAAGGCGAGCACTCCGCGCAGCCACGGGTTGATCGTCGTTCGATAATCGAACTCGCTGTGGCTAAGCGAATTGGCCGTCGTCGCCGCCAGCCCGGTGAAGATGACGATGACGAGAACGATGATCGCGACCCGATCGCCGAAGCTGCTCGTCGCGCGAATGCGAGGATCGGCATATCTGCGGTACAGCAAAATCAGCGAGCCGACGAACGCCGCGATGCCTGCAGGCATGCCGCCGGCAACCGCCGCGAGATGGTACAGCTCGTCGCTGATCCCCAGAGTCCGGTACACCTCTACAGGCACAAGCAAGCCCGCGACATGTCCGCAGAATACGGCGAGAATGCCGTAATGAAACAGCAGACTCCCCCATTTCAGCTTGCGCTTCTCCAGCATTTCGCTCGACTTGGACGTCCAACCGAACGGGTTCGTCACGTACCGCCAGACGATCGCGGCAATAAAGAGCGTCAAAACAATATAGGGCAGAACCCCCCATAGGAACAGATCCATCCGCTCAGCTCCCTCCTCTCGTCGCCATGACCGGCTCCAGAGCTTGCGCAGGCGGCTCGTTCGGAACGTGCCGCAAGAGCAGCTCGATTAATGCCGAATATGGGCTTGCCGCTTCCGCCAGCTCACGACCAATCGACTGCAGCGCCCTGGCCCTTCCCGCCAATACGGCTTCGGCCGCATCCCATGGCGCAACCGCCGCGAATTCAAGCACCAGCGGAAGGTAATCGGGAAGCTCGCTTCCGGTCAGCTCGAGGCCGACGGCGGCATAACGCCGCTTCAATTCCAGCAGCGCCGGCCCGCGTTCCCGTTCGTCGCCGTGCTGCGCGTAAGTCAAATACAGATTGGACCTCTTCCCGAAATCGAAGGCGCGAACATAGCCGGCCTGCCACTGCATGTCGTCCGTCTCTTCCGCCAGCTGCACGAATGCCGACAATATCCGCCGCGCCTCCGGATCGGGGAAGGCTTGCGCCTCCTCCCGACAGACCGGAAGCTGCTCCCGCCAGAACGGATCGGGATACTGAAACAAATAGGAAAGCAGCCCGCACATCGCTTGCGTCGTCTTGATATTCATCCGCAGCTCCTCCTCGGTCAAAATACGCCGCAAGCGCCCGGTCCGCCCATGAAGTCCAGACCGCAGCCGCCCTGCTCGTTGTACAGATCGGCCACCTGTTCCCGGTGAGCCGGCGGAATGACGAAGCGGTCGTCATACTTGGCGATCGCCAGCAGCCGATACATGTCTTCCACCGTTTGCGCGCTTTGCCCGATCTCCTCCAGCATAGCCGGGTCGCTGACGCGTCCGGTCTGCTTGTTGCGCATATGAATCCGCATGACCGCCATCTTGCGTAGCACCTCCCGGATCAATTCCGAATCGCCGGCGGTCAGCAGGTTGGCCAAGTATTCGACCGGAATCCGCATGTTGTCGATCGCCGGGAAAATGTCGTCGGGGTCCAGCGAGCTGCCCTTTCCCTCGATCCGGTTCGTGATCGGGCTTAGCGGCGGCACGTACCACACCATCGGCAGCGTACGGTACTCCGGATGCAGCGGCAGCGCGATCCGCCACTCCATGACCATCTTATAGATCGGCGAGCGCTGCGCCGCTTCGATCCAATCCTCCGGAATGCCTTCCTTGCGCGCTTCCCGGATCACCTCGGGATCGTGCGGATCGAGGAAAACGCCCATCTGGGATTCGTACAGATGCTGCTCGTTCTCCACCGAAGCCGCAGCCTCGACTTTGTCCGCATCGTAAAACATCAATCCGAGATAGCGAATGCGTCCGACGCACGTCTCCGAGCAGATCGTCGGCAGACCGGCTTCGATCCGCGGGAAGCACAGCGTGCACTTCTCCGCCTTGTTCGTCTGCCAGTTGAAATACACCTTCTTGTAAGGACAGCTCGACACGCAGAACCGCCACGCTCGGCACGCGTTCTGGTCGACCAGCACGATGCCGTCCTCGTCCCGCTTGTACATCGCTCCCGACGGACAGGACGATACGCAAGCCGGATTGAGACAGTGCTCGCATATGCGCGGCAAGTACATCATGAACACTTGCTCGAAATCCATCTTGATCTCCTGCTCCAGGCCTCGCATATTCGGGTCCTCAAGCCCGGTGACATGCGCTCCCGCCAAATCGTCCTCCCAGTTCGGCCCCCACTCGATATTCATGTACGAGCCGGTCACCTTCGACTTCGGTCTTGCTGTCGGCTGATGCTTCCTGGCCGGGCTGTTCGTCAGCTTCTCGTATTCGTACGTCCACGGCTCGTAATAATCGTCCAGCGTCGGCTGATCCGGATTGTGGAAAATGTTCAGCAGCCGCTTGCTCCGGCTTCCCGATTTCAATTCCAGCCTGCCATTCTTCAGCTCCCAGCCGCCCTTGTACCGCTCCTGATCTTCCCATTGCTTCGGATAACCGATGCCCGGCTTCGTCTCGACATTGTTCCAGTACATGTACTCCGCGCCGGGGCGGTTCGTCCATGTGTTCTTGCAGGTTACGCTGCACGTATGGCAGCCGATGCATTTGTCCAAATTCATCACCATGCCGACCTGGGCTTTAATCTTCAAGCCAGATCACCTCCTCCAGCTTGCGAATGATGACATGCAGATCCCGCTGGTTGCCGGTCGGGCCGTAATAGTTAAAGCCGTAGCTTAGTTGCGCGTAACCGCCGATCATGTGCGTCGGCTTGATATGGATGCGGGTCGGACTGTTGTGCGTTCCGCCGCGCGTCTGCGAGATCGGCGTTCCAGGCACGTTGATGTGCCGATCCTGAGCGTGATACATAAAGGCAACGCCTCGCGGAATACGGTGCGAGACGACGGCGCGGGCGACGACTACGCCATTGCGGTTAAAGCATTCGATCCAGCCGTTGTCGGCAATCTCCGCCTCGACGGCGTCCTCGTGATTCATCCATACCGTCGGTCCGCCGCGGAACAGCGTGAGCATCGGCAAGGCGTCGTAGTACATGCTGTGAATCGACCATTTGTTGTGCGGCGTCATGTAGTTCAGCACGATTTCCTTGCCACCCTCGACCGGCCGCTTGCTGTCCGGGTGGAATGGCGTATGCTTCAGCGTCGGCTTGAACGTCGCCAGCGTCTCCCCGAATTCGTGCAGCATTTCGTGGTCGATATAGAACTGCTGCCGGCCAGTTAGTGTCCGCCACGGAATAAGCCGCTCCACATTGGTCGTGAACGGGGAGTAGCGCCGTCCGCCCTTCTCCGAACCGCTGAAGGCGGGCGAAGTAATAACCGTCTTCGGACGGGAAGTAATCTCCTCGAAGGTAAAGCATTCTTCCGCCCGTTCCTCCGCCAAATCCTTCAGCTGCAGATCCGTTTTCTTCTCCAGCGATTCCCAGGCGCGAACCGCCATATGGCCGTTCGTTGTGGAGGACAGCGTCAGAATGGCCTCCGCCACCTTGCGGTCGGTGCTCAGATCGGGACAGCCTTCCGCCAGACCCTGTCTTGTCATACCCAGCACGCGCTTCAGCTTCTCGTACTCGGGAGCCGCCGACCAGGCGATTCCCTTCGTGCCTATCGGCTTGTCTCGGACCAGCGGACCAAGCGCGATCATCTTCTCGTAGACGGCTGCGTAATCGCGCTCCACCACGTGGATGTGCGGCATCGTACGCCCCGGGATCGCCTCGCACTCCCCCCTGCTCCAATCCCGAATGCGGCCTTGCGGCTGCGCCAGCTCGTCCGGCGAATCGTGCAGCAGCGGCGTCGCCACGATGTCATGCTGCGGCTGCTCGAACTGCTGGCCGGCCATCGCCGAGAACGTACGCGCCAATTCCTTGAAAATGTCCCAGTCGGAGCGCGATTCCCATTGCGGGGACACCGCGGGATTAAACGGATGCACGAACGGATGCATGTCCGTGCTGCTCAAGTCGCTCTTCTCGTACCAGGTCGCCGCCGGCAGGACGATGTCCGAGTACAGCGCCGTTCCGGCCATCCGAAAGTCGAGATTCACCATCAGATCCAGCTTGCCTTCCGGCGCTTGCTCCGCCCAGTCGATCTCCTCCGGCCTGAAGCTGTTGGCGTCGTCGTTTAGCAGACCGTTGGTCGTTCCGAGCAGATGCTTCAGGAAGTATTCGTGGCCTTTGCCCGAGCTGGAAATCAGATTCGCCCGCCATACGAACAGCACGCGCGGGAAGTTCGCCGGATCGTCCGGAGCCTCGATCGAGAATTTCAGGTTCCGAGACCGGAGCTGGTCCGCCACATAGGCGGCGATCTCCTCCTTGGTTCCGGCCCCCGCCCGCTGCGCGTCGCGGTACAGCTCCAACGAATTGCGGGTAAACTGCGGGTAGGATGGCAGCCAGCCAAGCCTTGCCGCCAGGACGTTATAGTCGGCCGGATGCGCATAGCGCGCTTTGTCGGCGAGCGGCGAGATCAGGCTGTCCATCGCCGTTTCCTCATAGCGCCACTGATCCGTCGCGAAATAGAAGAACGACGTTCCGTTCTGCAGCCGCGCCGGCCCTGTCCAATCTCTGGCAAAGGCGATCGTCTGCCAGCCTTCCGCAGGGCGCAGCTTTTCTTGCCCGACATAATGGGCCCAGCCGCCGCCGTTCACGCCTTCGCAGCCCGTCATGACGACGAGATTCAGAATCGCCCGATAGATGACGTCCGAGTTATACCAGTGGTTGATGCCCGCGCCGACAATAATCATCGATCTGCCCTTCGTCTCGTCGGCATTGCGCGCGAATTCGCGCGCGATCTGCACGACCGTCTCGCGATCGACCCCCGTAATTTTCTCCTGCCAGGCGGGAGTGAACGGCCGGTTCTCCTCTTCCTCCGCCAGCCGCGCCCCTTCCAGCCCGCGATCGACGCCGTACTTGGCCAGCACCAGATCGTAGACGGTCGCGACGGTCAGCGACTTGCCGCCGCTGACGATTCGCTTGACCGGTATCGCCCGCTCCATGACATGCCGGCCGTCGTCGTCGAAGTAAGGCTGCCTGATCGTCACCGTTTCGTTGTGAACGCCCAGCAGCGACAGCCGCGGATTAATCGGGCGCCTCTCATCGGCCGTCTCCATCCGCAAGTTCCAGGCGCCCTCCTCGCCCCAGCGGAACCCGAGGCTGCCCTTCGGCACGGCAAGCGCGCCGCTGTCGTCGTCGTATACGACCGTTTTCCACTGCATGTTGTTGCCCTTCTCGCCCAGATCGTCCGCGACAAGGAAGCGTCCCGCCGCATAGCCGCCGTTGCGCTCTTCGATCAGGACCAGATTGGGGAAGTCCGTGTATTGCTTGGCATACTGAATAAAATAATCCGTCGGCTTCTCGACGTAGAACTCCTTCAGAATGACATGTCCCATCGCCATCGCGAGCGCGCCGTCCGTCCCTTGCTTGACCGACATCCACGTATCGGCGAACTTGACGAACTCGGCGTAATCGGGGCTGACGGAGACGACCTTTGTGCCGCGATAACGGGCCTCGGCCAGGAAGTGGGCGTCCGGCGTCCGCGTCATCGGCAGATTGGAGCCCCAAACGACAATGTAGCCGGAGTTGAACCAATCGCTGCTCTCCGGCACGTCGGTCTGATCGCCCCAGATTTGCGGCGAAGCCGGAGGCAGATCCGCGTACCAGTCGTAAAAGCTAAGCAGCGGCGATCCGACCAGCGACAGGAAGCGCGATCCCGCCGCATAGCTGACCATGGACATCGCCGGAATCGGAGAAAATCCGATAATTCGGTCGGGCCCGTACTGCTTGATCGTATGAATCATCGACGCGGAGATCATCTGCGTCGCCTCCTCCCAGGAGGCGCGCACCAGATCTCCTTTGCCGCGGGCGGTTTTGTACTTCTTGACAAGCTCGGGATTGCCTGCAATGCTGGCCCAGGCCCGCACCGGATCGCCCTCCCGCCGCAGCGCTTCCCGCCACAGCTCGAGCAGAACCCCGCGAATGTAAGGATACTTCACCCGCAGAGGGCTGTATAAGTACCAGGAGAAGCTAGCGCCCCGCGGGCAGCCGCGCGGCTCGAATTCGGGCATATCCGGGCCTGTGGACGGATAATCCGTCGCCTGATTCTCCCAGGTGACGATGCCGTCCTTGACGTAGATTTGCCAGCTGCACGAGCCCGTGCAGTTAACGCCGTGCGTCGAGCGCACGACTTTGTCGTGCTGCCACCGTCTGCGGTACACGTCTTCCCAATTCCGATCGGCGGACGACACCTCGCTCCAACCGTCGGCATGCTGTTCCCGTTTGGCAAAGTATTTGAGCTTGTGAAACAATGGCGTTCTCGACTTGCCCATCGTTCTCCTCCTTATCTGGGTGCGGAGTATGTTCATCATCGGACGGTCTCATCCTAAATCCGTAGTTCAATGTAACATCGAGCGCTTTCGACCAACTGTGACCGGCATCACCCCGTCATCAAATCGACACAAACGCTTGCCGCAACAGCGCCTCGACCGCAGCCGCCGCAGAGAGGCCCGCTGATCGGGTCGATAAGCCCGAACGTTCTCCGGCATGCAGTAGACGCAGCCCAGGCTGCAGCGATCCGTCAGCGAAATGCGCAAGCCATCGTGAACGCTGCCGAATGGGTCAATGAGACGTTTCACCATTCGCGCCGCTCTCCTTTGCCCGGTCCTCCCATTCGACGAGAACCTGTCTCATCCGCTCGCGCGCCTCCGCAACGATCTCTTCAATCTCTTGTGCGGACGGCCGGTGCAGGTGGATGCCCGCCACGACGACGGCTGTGCGGCGCAGAGCCTGAGCGGCCATCATCGCAAGCTCGGCCGCCAGATCGTCCTCGCGGTGTCCGGGAAGCGACATCACGCCGCTGCGAACGCCGTCTTCCCCCTCAGGCCAGTACGCCGTCGCCGCCGCGCCGACGTGCGCCTCGCCTCCCGTCACAAGAAACACGACATCCCGCCCCATCGCATAGCCGCGAATGTTCACCTTTTCCGGATGCAGCGGCTGCTTCCGTTGTCCGGCTTTCCTCCGGCCGCTCCCCATACGCCTCGTCCCTTTCCTCTCCATGAATGCTCCATAAGTATAGGTTCACCGTCCCTCTCAGGCTGTGACTGACATCACTCTGCGCAAGCCTTCAGGCGCGAAATCCGCTCCATATGTGATCGCGGTCACAAAGTCCGGGAACCGCCTGCTCTATAATCAGAGGCGTAAGGCATCTACTCCCGAGGAGGAATGTAAAATGAGTTCCTATGCCGCTACCGTTAACGCTACGGAATATCCGCCGCATCTGAAGCACAAAGTCATTTTCGAAACGTTCGAGCGTCTGGCGACGAACGAGTCTATGCTGCTCATCAACGATCATGATCCCGTCCCTCTGCGTTATCAGTTCGAAGCGAATCACCCGGAGCATTTTACATGGGACTACATTGAACGCGGGCCTGCCGTCTTCCAGGTCAAAATCGGAAAAGTCTGATGGCAGCCGTCGATATCGTCGACGAGAGGACGATCAAAATTACCGTCACGTTGGAGGATGCGGTCTCTATGGTTCGGGAGGCGGCCCGTCATATCGACGAGTATGCTTCCGAGATTGTGAAGATTTACGAGAAAATGCCCGAGTTTCACTATACGTATTTCTGCTTTTACGCCTACGACTCGGCCCGGCTGTTCGAGAGCATGCTCGGCATCGACCCGAAGGAGTACACTTCCTTTTCGCTGGACGCACCCGACTCCTTCTTCTACTCTTTGTACGGCGGCATGGCGGGCTTGTACGAGGCGGCCAAGCAACGGGAGACCGGATAATCGAGGAGGTGAGCAAGGATGGAGCGACAAGAGGCCAGAGTCGTCGAATTGGACGTCAGGCCCTATCTTCGCAAGAAGATGGAGCCGTTCCAACTCATTATGGATTCGGTCAAAACCCTCGGCAAAGACGATATCTTCGTCCTCCACGCCACTTTCAAGCCGACGCCGCTGTTCGGCGTGCTGAGAGTGAAGGGCTTCGCGGGAAAAGCCGAACAGATCGGTCCGGAGCATTGGATTTCGACTTTCGTGAACAAGAAAAACAGAAGCTGGCTCGAGGAAGGGGCTTCCGAGGATGAAGCTGCGGATGAAAATGAAGCGCCCGATGTCAGCGGAGACGCTCCCGCTCCAGAGGGGGAGCCCCGCTCGATCGTTCTGGACAACCGCGGGTTGGAGCCGCCCAAGCCGATGATCCGCACGTTGTCCGCGCTCGATCGCTGCCGGCCCGGAGATGAAGTGCTCATTCACAACGACCGCGTACCGATGTTCCTGATCGAAGAGCTGCACAGTCTGGGCTATCCGTATACGGTGGAGGAGCAGCCCGACGGATCGGCCAAGGTGAAAATACGTAAAGCGTAAGGAGGCGAGAACGATGTCCCGTCTCCCCTTTCTGTTTATCGTAACGGGGATCGCAGGATTCGTGCTGTTCCATGCGGCTTCCCTGCTTTCGTTATCCGGGTGGCTGGGCGAGGAAGTGCGCGGTCCGAACGGTTGGTTCCACATTCATTTGTTCGTTCTGGGATGGGCGACCATGCTGGCCATGGGCGCCGTATATCAACTGATCAATGTGATTTTGCAATCTTCGCTGTACAGCGAAGGGCTTGGCTACGCGCACTATGCGCTGTTCACCGTCGGTCTGTCCGGTCTGCTGATCGGCTTTATGCGGGGCGAGGTTCTCTGGATCGCCGCCTTCGCCTCGCTTGCCTTCTGCGGCATCGTCGCGTTCGCCTGGAATATCGGCGCGACGCTGTTGCGAGCTGCGAAGTGGAATGCGATCACGATCAGCGCGGCTTGCTCGGTCATCTGCCTGCTGCTGACCGGCTTGTCCGGGATGGCGCTGGGACTGAACTTCGCCACCGGCATATGGGCGGGGCACCATGATAACCTGTTCGGCGCTCACATCTGGCTCGGAACGATCGGCTGGTTCGGTCTGCTGATTACCGGCTTCAGCTACAAAATGCTGCCTATGTTCTACCTCGCGCACGATTATCCGACAAAGCTGCAGAGCGCCGTCACGCTCTTGTGGAATGCCGCGGTATGGATCGGCGCGCTCGCATTTCTGGCCGACTGGAGCATATGGGCGATCCAATCGGCGCTGCTTCTGCTTGCGGCGGCGGCCGTATTGTACAATCTGCACCTGCTGCAGATCAAGAGCAAACGGCACAAGCGCAATCCCGGACCGGGAATCAAGTGGTCGATATACGCCAGCCAGGCGTTCGCCTGCATGACGATCGCGCTGCTCGTCTATGCGCTCCTCTATCCGGAACGGCTGCTCCAAAGCCGCTCCGTTGTCGTAGCGGGATGGGCTTATTTGGGCGGATGGGTTTCCTTCACGATTCTCGGCTACGCGTCCAAAATCGTTCCCTTCCTCTGGTGGACGCACAAGTACGGAAAGCAAGCCGGCAAGCCCGGAACTCCGTTGATGGCCGACCTGCTGGACGAAAATAAAGCAAACCTCGGACTGGCAGCGATCGCCGCAGCCAGCCTTGTCCTTCTGGCGGGGCTCTCGTCGGGCTCGCCGACGCTGATCTCGATAGCCGGTACAGCTTTATCCTTGCTTTCCATCGCCTATATTTCGTTGATCGGGCTCGTATTCGCCCGCTAATTCTAATGAAATGGGGTTGATTGCAGTGGCTCATAGCGAAGAACGTCTGCGCGAGCTGTTAAAGGAAGTTTACGACCCGGAACTGGGCATCAACATCGTGGATCTCGGCCTCGTCTACGAGGTTCGCGAAGAGCCGGATCGTATTTACGTCAAGATGACGCTGACGACTCCCGGCTGTCCGTTGCACGATACGATCGCCGGAGGCGTCAAATGGGTGCTGGCGGAACGAACGGGCCAAGCGGACGTCCATGTCGACATCGTCTGGGAACCGAAATGGTCCCCCCGCATGATGTCGATGGAAGCGAAAGAAACGCTTGGTTTTCTCTAAGGCTTCGATATTAAGAAATGGCGATGCAGGGATAACCCTCGCACCGCCATTTCTTTGCTGTTGCGTCATTTCACCCTTCCCGGACCGTTCGTCGATTCGAGCCGATGTCGCTGAACATGCCCGCATAGTTCTTCACCTCATCGGCATCGTTCTTGATCGCCGTAACGCTTAACCATTCCAGGTAGATCTCTCCGTTTTTCCGCCGATTCCAGATTTCCCCTTGCCAGTAGCCGTTTTCCCGAAGGGAGCGCCACATCTCGTCATAGAAGCTCTTGTCCTGCTTGCCGGACTTCAGAATGCTCGGCTTCCGGCCGATCGCCTCTTCGGCCGTATAGCCAGTAATCGCCGTAAAGGCGGGGTTAACCGATGTAATGACGCCATTCGTATCCGTAACCAGAATCGCTTCGATCGTGTTCTCCAAAATGTTGGCGGATAGTCTGAGTTTGTCCTGGAAGAACATCCAGTTGACCAGCACGAAGCTGGCTAAGGCAATTTGCGAAAGCGCCATAAAGCCGATTGCGTACTGTCCGGATAGATTATAGATCGCCGTAAGCAGCAGCGGCGGGAAGAAGCCGCCCAAGCCGCCCATGGCCGATATCATCCCGTTGGCGATGCCCGCCTGCTTGGTGAAGTAGAGCGGAACGAGCTTGAAGATCGTCCCGTTGCCGGTCCCCGCGCACAGCGCCACGGTCAAACAGCCGACCGTATATAGCTCCATCGACGGCGAGAAGGACAGCACGACCGCAGCCACCGTTAGTCCGGCGAATACGAGCATTAAAATCTTGAATGGATTAAAGCGGTCGCCCAGCCAGCCTCCAACCGGCCTCATCGCCGTAGCAAGCACGATGAAGCCCGCCGTGCGCAAGCCCGCGTCCACTTTCTCCAGACCGAAGTGGCTCACCAGAAAATTCGGCAGGTATACCGTAAAAGCAACGAACGAACCAAAGGTCAGAAAGTAGAACAGGCACAGGAACCACAGCTTTTCGTTGCCGGATACCGCTTTAATCTGCTCCATAATCGGCGTCCGAATCGGCGCTTCCTTCCGGTCTCCGATCAGGAAGTTGAGCCCGGCCAGCAGGACGAGCATCACGCTGTAGAACATCACCGTTTTCGACCATCCGATCGAACTGGCCAGCACCGGAGCTCCGAAAGCGGAAATGGCGGTCCCCAAGTTGCCGATCCCGTAGATGCCGTTGACAAAGCCATGCCGTTCCCTCGGATAATACTTCGGCAACGATGTGACGCCTACCGAAAATACGGCGCCGCCGATGCCGAGAGACACGCCGCCAACGATCAGGTCGACGAACGAGTCTGCCAGACTCACCCAGAAAACGGGAGCCAACAGTAAAACAAAGCTGATCATAAACAGCTTGCGCGCTCCGTACCGATTCGTCCAATAGCCGTACGGAATGCGCATAACCGAGCCGATCAGGACCGGAATCGCCGTCACCCATGCCAGCTGCGATGAAGTCAGTTGAATATCCTCTTTAATAAAAGGCATTAACGAAGACAAAATCACCCACACCATAAATCCCAATACCAAGCTTACCGTTTGCAAAGGCAACTGAAACTTTTTGGCATCCTGCATCTGAGCAGCTCCTTTCATCCTTCTCTGTCTGGTCGGACTCGTAGTCCAATGTACATCGACAGGAAGAGGCGCTCTGTGACGGCGGTCACCCTGGCTTGCGGCTTTCCGCCGCAAAGTCAAGATCGTTCATAAAACGGACAAAATCGGAATCGGACCGGATAAAATGAAATGACCAGCCTGCCGTCAACCGGCGAGGCTAGTCATTTTTCGTTCGAGCGAACAGCAGCAAGAGGAATGAAACCGCGATCATGGACAGCGTCCACGCCCACGCCATCGTTGCATTGCCGGCGTCGACGGCCAGGTAGATCGCGGTAGGCGTCGTCTGGGTTTTGCCCGGTATGTTGCCGGCGATCATCAGCGTGGCGCCGAATTCCCCGAAGCCTCTGGCAAACCCCAGAATATAGGCCGTCAGGAAAGAGCGATATGCAAGCGGCAGCGTAATGTAGGCGAATACCTGCCGCTCGTTCGCGCCGGCGGAGCGAGCCGCATCCTCGAGGCCGCGATCCACGGAGGAGAAGCCCGCCTTCATCGTCTGATACACAAGCGGGAAGGAAACGACGACCGCGGCGATGACTGCCGCCCACCACGAGAAGACGATCGGAGCGGAGAACAGCCACTCCGCAAACCGGCCGATCCAGCTTCGCCTTCCGAGGCCGACGAGAAGCAGAAATCCGACGACCGTCGGCGGCAGCACGAGGGGCAGCATAAAAACCGTCTCAAGCAGCGTTTTTCCTTTGAACGAACGTCGGGTCATCCATCTTGCCGCCGCCGCTCCCAACGCCATCGACGCCACGCTCGACAGGAGCGCAACCTTCAGCGACAGCGCAAGGGGGGACCAGAACGCCGGCCAATCCATATTTCCGATCATTGGGCCGCCGGAATGGAGAAGCCGTATTTCACGAAGACGTCCTGAGCGGCCTGCGATTGAAGATAGTCGTACAGAATCTTGGCTTGCTCGGCGTTTTTCGTCGCTTTTACGATCCCGATCGGATACTCCACGGGCGCATAAGATTGCGGATCGACGGCGAAGGCGATGCTCACTTTATCCGAGGTGAGCGCATCGGTTTTATATACGAATCCCGCATCCGCATTGCCCGTCTCTACATATTGAAGCACTTGACGAACGTCCTTCGTCTGCACGAGCTGCGGCTGCAGCTGATCCCACAATTGCGCGTTGGTCAGCGCCTCTTTGGCATAGCTGCCGGCCGGAACGCTCTCGGGAATGCCGATGGCGATCTTCTTGATCTCGGCCGACGTCAGATCCGGCGCGCTTGCGGGACTCGCCCTGCTGTCCGCCGGAACGACGACGACCAGCTCGTTGTTTAACAGATTGGTCTGGCGCTCGATAAGCTGCTTGTCGGCCAGCGCCTTCATGTTCTTGGTCGCGGCGGACAGAAACAAGTCGGCAGGCGCCCCTTGCTCGATCTGCTGCTGCAGCGCTCCCGATGCCCCGAAATTGAACACGAGCTTGATGGCCGGGTACGCTTCCTCGAAAATCGGCTGGATTTCGTTCAGCGCGTCGGTCAAGCTTGCCGCCGCCGAAACGATAAGCTCGGTCCGCTTCGCCGAATCGGACCCGGTTGTCGAGCCGCAAGCCGCAATCGCCAGCAACAGGGCGGCGACAAGCAGAGAAATCAGAAATCTTTTCGCGATACTGCGCATTTTGGCCCCTCCAGATTATATCTAAATATACCTAGATATAATTGAGTATTATAAAATCTATTGAAGCGAATGTAAATGAGCAATGAAATGGATCGATGATCTCCTTTCTCGCCGTCAACTCGATGCGCATCTTGATGGCTTGTACTTCATTATATTGATCAAGAGCTAAGCGAAAGTGATCGCCGTCACAAAAAATCATTTCAATTATATTTATTTATATCATTTTATAACTAAATATATTTAATGGGACGGACCTCACTTGGCCAGTCGCGAGAAACGCCCAAGCCTAAACGGCTTACGCCGTCCTTGGGACCGGCGGGATAACGTTTATGTCGGGGGTGATTCAGATCAGGATAGCGGATTTTATAATTTCTGAATCGCAAAAAAAAGCCCCAAACGGCCAATGCGGCCCGTTTGGAGCTTACTTCCTGTTCAAGATGCCCAAATATTCGATCCATGGCCCGACGTCCTGCCGATACCGCTCGGCCATGACCCGAACGATCTGGGAGATGTGCGTCAGATCGTGAACGACCCATGTAGACAGCAGTTCCCTTGCCTTTACGGTGCCGAACGCAGGATGCGTGCCGACCGCTTCCAGAAGATCCTCCGATTGGACCAGCGCCCTTAGCCTGCCGGTATTCTCCAACCGGGCGGTCCTGAATTCATGAAGCCGCTGAGCCATGGTTCTATCGGCTCCGGCATTCAGGTGGGAATACCGGTCGAACGGCGGAAACGGCTTGCTCTCCCCCTCCGATAGAATCCATTCGAGCCGCGGAATCCAGTTTGTCCGCTCCCCCTCGATGAGATGATCGACGACCTCGGCGGCGTTCCATGTTCCTGCGCCCTCGTTGCAGCTTAACCACGGCTCGGACAGGCCGCCCAGCAGCGTTTCCAGCGTCGGGGGCGTGCGCTCCAGAAGTTCAAGCGTCTGCTCCAGATTAAAGTTCATGAGCCTGCTCCTTTTTCATCAGAATGGGGCGCAGCGATCATTCTCGAATAGACAATGAAGTCCAAGCTCACCGGACTGCCCGACTGCCGCCGGATCGCGCTGTTGATCTGCCCGCGATGGTACTGTCCGTGGAGCGCCACATGCGTTAAAATGTCGCGAATCGACGTGCGGAACTTCGCTCCGCTCTGGTTTTTGTATTCGACGATCCGATCGAGATCCTCGTCGGTCAGCCCGTCGATGTAGCGCTTGTAACGCTGCTCGTTGTCTTGGGCGAAGGACTCCAGCGATGCGAGCTCGCTATCCTCCCACAAAGACCATCTGGCGCTGCTTTTTCCTTCCAGCCGGGTCAGCCATACGAGCTCCGCAACGAGAATGTGGCGAAACAGCCTGCCGATTTCCTTGCCGGCCTCCGGGTGATCGCGCAGGCCGGCAAGCAGGCTGTCGTTAGCCCATGCCATGTGAGTCATCATTTGCCTTATCGTTCGCATTTTCAGATCCCTCCCCGAATTTGTCGGTGCGCGTCCCGCCCGCTCAAGTCCAACGGGCCGCCCACAGCTTCATCTCGTGGCAGATGACGTGCAGATCCTGCCCCTTAGGCGTCAGCGTATATTCGACGGTTACCGGGACCGTCGGATAGACGACCCGCTCCAGGACGCCCTGCCTTTCCAAATGACGCAGCGTGCTCGTCAGCGCCCTCGGGCTGACGTTCGGTATTTTGCGCTGCAGCTCCCCGAAGCGGAGAGTGCCGCCGAACAGCTCGCGGATGACGAGAAACGCCCACTTCCCTCCCAGAACGTCCAGCGTTTTCTCGATGTTGCATTCGATATGGATCGGGGTTTTCGGAATATAGCTGCTTGCTTTTTTAACCGTGTTCATGAGCCTGACCTCCAAGCCAACCACTATATTCAAGTATAGTAACTTGTCTCTCTATAATAAAGTAAAAAACATTTCACTTCTTCAAATTGTATACGAACTTTTATAGAATGAGAAGGAAGCGAGACGATTATGGAGGAGGTTACTGAAAATGAAATACCGGAGACTGGGCGGAAGCGGACTTAAAGTCAGCGAAATCAGCTTGGGGAGCTGGCTTACATACGGCGGTTACGTAGAACGGGAAAATGCGGTTCAATCGATCAAGACGGCGTACGATCTGGGCATCAACTTCTTCGATACGGCCAACGTGTACGAAAAAGGCGCGGCGGAGGAGCTGGTCGGGAAAGCGCTGAAGGCTTATCCCCGCGAATCTTACGTGCTGGCCACGAAGGCGTTCTGGCCGATGGGAGACGGGCCGAACGACCGCGGCTTGTCGCGCAAGCACGTTATCGAGCAGGCGCATGCCAGCTTGAAGCGTCTCGGCCACGATTACGTCGACATCTTCTACTGCCACCGGCACGACCCGGAGACGCCGCTGTACGAAACGCTGCGGGCGATCGACGATCTCGTGCGCCAAGGCAAGGTGCTGTACGTCGGCGTCAGCGAATGGCAGGCTTCCCAGATCGCCGAAGCGCTTGGCGTCGCCGATCGCTATTTGCTCGACCGCATCGTCGTCAACCAGCCGGTCTATAATATGTTCCAGCGCTATATAGAGAAGGAGATCATTCCGCTCAGCGAACGTTCCGGCATCGGGCAGGTCGTCTTCTCGCCTCTCGCTCAAGGCTTGCTGACGGGCAAATACTCGTCGGCCTCCGACCTCCCGCAGGACAGCCGAGCGGCGAAACTGGAATGGGTGCGCAACGGGATCACCGAGGAGAAAATCGCCAAGGTGAAGCAGCTGGAAAGCATCGCGAAGGAGTTGGACATCTCTGTCGGCAATCTTGCCCTGGCCTGGATCTTGCGCCAAAGCAACGTGGCCAGCGCGCTCGTCGGCGCCAGCCGTCCGGAGCAGGTGACGGAAAACGCCAAAGCGTCGGGCGTCGAGCTTGGCGAGGACGTCCTGAACCGCATTGAGAACATTCTGGAAACGGCGAAGTGAAGAGGGCAAAAGTGGTCGTCACCGGCGGAAGCGGCATGCCCGGACGGCGGGGCGTCCGCCATTTCGCAGAGACGGGTACGAAGTGCTGATCGCCGGCTCCCGTCTGCCGAACGAATCCGTCTGTCCGACGTTTATCGCCAGCTTGAAGAATCTCGGCGAAATTGCTCGGCTGGCAGCCCCGGCACCGTTGTCGGGACGAGATCCAAGCAAAAACGCCTTCGGCGTCCTTGGGATCGACAGGATCACGATAAACGCAGACAGCCGCCCGGGTTCGCGAATCCGGGCGGCTGCCTTTTGCTTTTTTCTCGGATGAATATGACAGTCTTGCCGTCGATCGCCGGCTTCAGCGCTTCGCGAGCGTCGGCGACCTTTCGTTCATACTCGTCCAGCCAGGCTTCCGCACGTTCCGGCTTCCCAATCACGTCCGCCGCAATCGCAGCGTCTCCCTCCAGCCTTCTTCCCCGGTAAACACGTATATGGAACCGACTTTAGCTGGCGTCTGTCCTCGAACTCTTCTATGATAAAGAAGATCTCATTCCGGAGGATTCCTGTACATGCTTCGTAAAACTAGCGTTGCCCTGCTTTATCTCGGCATTGCCGCCCTCCTCTACGCCTATGGCGATCCGATGCTCGCCTGGCTGCGGGAATCGGACCATCCCCTCCTCGTTACGCTTGCAGCCACCGTGCTGGCTCTGTTCCCCGTCGTACCGTACCCGCTCGTCGGAGGCGTCATTGGCGCGGCGTTCGGCCCCGCAGCGGGAGCGGCGATCGTATGGACGGGATCGACCGCTGCGTCTTTGATCATGTTTCTCCTGCTGCGGTACGGCTACCGGGACTGGGGACAGCGGCTGCTGAACCGCTACGCGGGCGTCGCCCAAGTCACCCGCGCGTTCGAGCGGAACGCCTTCCTGGCCATTATGTTCGCCAGAATGCTCCCCTTCATCCCGTCCGTCATCGTTAACGCCTTCTCCGCGCTCAGCCGCGTGCCGTTCGCGTCCTACGCCGTCGCTTCCGCTCTCGGCAAGCTCCCCGCCATGGCGCTGTTCGCCCTGCTCGGCGACCAGTTCGTCGGCCATCCGGGCCATATCCCGGCGATCGCCGCCATATACGGCGCGTTTCTGCTCGCTTCGCTCGGCGTCTACCGCCTTTGGCAGAGATCGGCGTCCGGCCGGCCTCGCGGCCGTTCCGAAGGGGCTGAGCGCCCTTAAGCGGGCATCGCGGGCTTGCCCCGGGCACAGATTCGGCGCGAGTGGGTTGAAGTCAGCGATCACCTTATTCGGAAGAGCTGATTGCTAGAGGCCCCGGTATGGTACAATGAGGCCAGAGCTGCCTAACATCTCTCAAGCAGGAGGCTGCGACGAATGACCAGCGATCCATCCTACACGACCGAAGAGGTCGCCAACCTGTTGAAAATATCGAAGCTGACCGTATACGACCTGATTAAGAAAGGCAAGCTTCCGGCCTATCGGGTCGGCAAGCAGATGCGGGTCGAAGCGGCCGACCTCGAAGCATACAAGCGCCGAGCCAAGGCGCCGGCTCAGCCCGCCGCGCCTGCGTTCGACGATTTTCCCAGCGGCCGGCCGGACGCTCCGTCGCCCGCTGTCCTGCGCTCGATCGTCATTACGGGTCAGGACTTAAGCCTCGACATTTTGTCGAAGCATCTGGAGAACCGATTAACCGGCTTTCGTCCCCTGCGCTCCTACGCAGGCTCGCTGGACAGCTTGATCTCCATGTACCGGGGAGAATCGGATCTGGTCAGCACTCACCTGCTCGACGGGGATACCGGCGAATACAACCTGCCCTATATTCGCAAAATTCTGGTCGGTTCCTCGTACCGAGTCGTGAACCTGCTGTCCCGGCAGGCCGGATTGTACGTGCGGAAGGGAAACCCCCTCAGCCTGAAAGCCTGGAAGGATCTCGGAAAGCCGGGGCTGCGCCTCGTCAACCGCGAGGTCGGCTCCGGGGCAAGGGTGCTGCTGGACGAGCAGCTGCGGCTGAACGGGATAGACCGCGCCTCGGTCTCGGGGTACGACAGAATCGAGTCCAGCCACCTGGCTGTCGCGGGCAAAGTCGGGCAAGGAGAAGCGGACGTCGGCGTCGGCATCGAGAAAGCGGCGGCGATCGTCGGCAACGTCGACTTCGTTCCGCTTATTCGCGAACGCTACGACCTCGTCATGAGGAAAGCTCCCGGAAACGCCGAGTGGATCGAGGCGGTCATGGACATTCTGCAATCCGAAGCCTATTTGAACGAGCTCCGCGCCATTCAAGGCTACGATCTGTCCCAGACGGGACGAATCTGGCTGGAGGTCTGAGAAGCACCTCAGCCGCCCTCTCAGGAACGCCTTTCAGGGCCGGCGCACAAAGAAATCGGGATAAGCTTCGCAGCTTATCCCGATTTCTTTGTGGGGAATCCTGTATCTTTAGAGCGTAAATTTCCGGACGAGCTTCTGCAAATCCTTGGCGATATCCGACAGCATCTGCGACGAGCGGGTCATCTCCTCGCTCGAAGCGAGCTGCTCCTCCGTCGTGGCCGCCACCTGCTGGGACATGCCGGCCGTTTGTCTTGCGATATGTCCCATATTCGAGACGGACGCCGCCACTTCCTCCGAGCTGGCCGCCAGCTGCTCCGCCGATGCCGCCGCCTCTTGCACCCGAGTGGACACTTCGCCCGTGGAGGCGACAATCTCCTTGAACGATTGCTCGGCAAGCTCTACGGCGATGACGCCTTCCTGCACTTCCTGAAGGCTCAGCTTCATCGCCTCCGCTGCGGCAAGCGTATCCTTCTGAATCGCCTCGATCCGTTCGATAATGCCTTTGGAGGATTCGTCGCTTTGCGCTGCGAGCTTGCGGACCTCTCCTGCGACGACGGCGAAGCCCTTGCCGTGTTCTCCGGCTCTCGCGGCTTCGATGCCCGCATTCAGCGCCAGCAGATTGGTGCGGTAAGCCAGTTCGCCGATCAAGCCGGAGATTTCGCTAATTTGCGTCGACTGCTCCTCCAGCTTCATAATCGTCAGGCCAGCTTGCTCGACCGTCTCCGACAAGCGCTGAATGCGCCCGGTCAGTTCGACCATTTTGAGCGAGCCGTTGTTCGCCTGCCGGGCCGCTTGCTGGGACAGATCCGACACTTCTCCCGTCGTCTCCGCGATCCGCTGAACGCCAACCGCCATCTCGTCCATGACGCGCCCGCACTCCACCGCCGTGTTCGCCTGCTCCTCCGAACCGGCCGCTACCTCATTGATCGACTCCGATACGTGTCTGGCCGCCTCCGAGTTTTGCCCGGAGCTTGCATACAGCTGCGCGGATGCGGTCGCCACCGAAGTCGACGCTTCCTGCATCTGCTGGACGGACTGGCGAAGCGCCAGCAGCGTCTTGTTGACAGACTCCATCATATCGCCGAATTCGTCCTTGCGATCGACCCGAAGCAGATCCACCTTCAGGTCGCCTGCGGAGATGCGGTTCATGACGGCCGTCGTCGCCTTCAGCGGCTTGGTCAAGTTCGCGATCAGCACCCATGCCAGCGCGGCGACCACAAGAAGTACGACTGCGCCCAGAATAAACAGCAAAGTCGACGTGCTGCGATAGATTTCGGCGCTCTCCTCCTGACTCCGCTCTGCCCCCGCCTGGTTGAAGTCGACGAGCGCGTCCACGGCCGCTTTAAGCCGGCTTAGCGATTCGAAAGCATCGGCAGTGGCCGCAACGAGCTCCGCCTCCGTCGCATTCGGAATCGCCATTTTGGCCAGCTCTTTTTGGAACTGCTCCCATTCCTGGACCAGAGTCTCGTAGTAGCTGGCGTCCTGCTCGTTCGCCAGCGTTTGTCCGTAATTTTGAATATCCGCGTCAATCGCCGACACCAGCTGGTTTCTCGCTTCGGTCAGCTCCATCGCTTGCTGTTGAGTTTCGGCAGTGGTCGTCTGATAATAATTCGTCAAATATCGTTCGATGTTCAGATTAATGCTCATAATCTTCTCAATTCCGACCAGCCAATAATCCGACACTTCATCCGTAAAGCTGCTCACCTTTTTGATTTGCGTCAGTCCCGTGAAGGCCAAACCGAATACGAATACCATTAAGATAGCGAAAGCGCCCAGCAGCTTCGTCCTTACCGTTCTCATCAACTTCCCCCTGTTCCATGGTGCCTTTAGCAAATCGCAGGCAATCTATAGCTATCATAGAAGGGGAAGGGACAAAAAACCATAAAAAATAATAGCTAAACTGTCATAATAAGGATTTCAAATCGACAATTTTCTTCCTTTTTTGCGGAACGTCTTCGTGCCCGGCGGCAGGGCCGCTTTCGCCCTGCTGCCGAAGGAGAGCAGGGCGGCGTCGAGCAAGCTTCCCAGAAGGTACGGATCAGGTCAAGCGGCCGGTCCGCCTTACCCTCGCCTTATGTTGACGCGCTGCAGCCGCAGCGCGTTCAGGACGACCGACACCGAGCTGAGCGCCATCGCCGCGCCCGCAACCCAGGGCGCGAGCAGGCCGACGGCGGCGATCGGAATGCCCAGCGTATTGTAGCCGAGCGCCCAGAACAGATTTTGCCGAATGTTGCTCATCGTCTTCCGGCTCATCGCGATCGCGTCCGGAATGCCGGCCAAATCCCCTCGCATCAGCGTAACGTCTGCGGCCTCCATCGCTACGTCCGTCCCCGTGCCGATCGCCATCCCGATGTCCGCCGTCGCCAGCGCGGGCGCATCGTTAATGCCGTCGCCGACCATGGCGACTTTGTTCCCGGCGGCCTGAAGCCTGCGAATTTCCTGCGCCTTCCCTTCGGGGAGCACCTCCGCCAGCACGGTCTCGATCCCGACCTGGGAAGCGATCGCTCGGGCGGTCCGTTCGTTGTCTCCGGTCATCATCACGACGTTGATGCCCAGCCCCCGCAGCCGGCGAACGGCTTCGGCGGACGTTTCCTTGACCGTATCGGCCACCGCGATCAGCCCGGCATAACGGCCGTCGACGGCTGCGAGCATCGCCGTCTTGCCCGCCTGCTCCAGTCTGGTCATCTCGTCGTATGCCCGGCTCGCGTCCACGCCGCAGCGCTCCATGAGCTTGCGCGTTCCGACGAGCAGCCGTCTTCCCTGCGTCTCCGCCTGAACGCCGTAACCGGGAATCGCTTCGAACGACTCCGCTGCGGCGATCCGGATGCCTCGGCTTTCGACGCCGGCGACGATCGCCTCGGCGAGCGGATGCTCGGACTGCAGCTCCGCCGCTCCGACCAGACGGAGAAACTCCGTTTCGTCGATTTCCGCAACGACGTCGGTCAGCTCCGGCTTCCCTTTCGTCACCGTTCCGGTCTTGTCCAGAACGATCGTATCGATCTTGTGCGTCTGCTCCAGATGCTCGCCGCCCTTGAACAGAATGCCCATCTCGGCCGCTCGTCCAGACCCCGCCATAATGGAAGTCGGCGTGGCCAGTC
Organism: Cohnella hongkongensis; assembly: GCF_042654645.1. Taxonomy (NCBI): domain Bacteria; kingdom Bacillati; phylum Bacillota; class Bacilli; order Caryophanales; family Paenibacillaceae; genus Cohnella; species Cohnella hongkongensis. Next base: position 354,542 of record NZ_JBHSEP010000003.1, read on the forward strand.
CGAGCGCGCAGGGACAGGCGATGACCAGAATCGCGATCGCCTTCTCCAGCGCCTCGGCGAAGTTGCCGGGCGCGACGAACCCGTACCAGACGAGGAACGCCGCGACTGCGATTCCGACGACGATCGGCACGAAGACGCCCGAGATGACGTCGGCCACTCGCTGGATCGGCGCCTTGGAGCCCTGCGCATCTTCGACGACTTTAATAATCTGGGCGAGCGCCGTATCTTTGCCGACCTTGGTCGCTTTCACGCGAAGCGCTCCGTTTTGGTTGACCGTCGCTCCGACGACCGCATCGCCCGCTTTTTTCTCGACCGGCAGGCTTTCTCCGGTCAGCATCGATTCGTCGACGGAAGACGCGCCTTCCAGCACTTCGCCGTCGACCGGAATTTTATCTCCCGGACGGACGAGGACGATGTCGCCGGTCAGCACGTCCTCGACCGGAACGGTCAGCTCCTGCCCGTCGCGCACGACGCGCGCCGTCTTCGCCTGCAGCCCCATCAGCGACTTGATCGCCTCCGAGGTGCGGCCTTTGGCTCGAGCTTCAAGCCGCTTGCCCATCAGGACAAGGGTGATCAGAATCGCGCTCGTCTCGTAGTACAGCTCCGGTCCGTCATGCCGCATGCCGTCGGAGGTATACCAGTCGGCCGTCAAGCTCAAGCTGTAGAAGAAGGCGGCCGAAGTGCCGAGCGCGACGAGCACGTCCATATTCGCGCTGCCGTTGCGCAGCGCCTTGTAGGCGCCGACGTAGAACGGCCAGCCGACATAAAATTGGACCGGGGCCGCCAGCAGCAGTTGAAACCACGGCTCCATGAACAGTCCGGGCAAATACATCCAGGACGTAAACGAGAAGTGGGCGACCATGCTCCACAGCAGAGGCAGCGACAAGACGGCGGACAGGATCAGCTTGAACGTCTGTCTGCGAGCCTCTTTCGCCTTGCGGTCATCCGCGTTCGCTTCCTCTTGGCGGACGATCGCCCGGTAACCGAGCCGCTTCACCCGGCTTTGCATTTCGCCGACCGAGAGCCGGCCCGGTTGAAACTCCACGCTCGCGGATTCGAGCGCGTAGTTGACGGAAACGCTCGTCACTCCCGGAAGCTTGGCCAGTCCTTTCTCGATCCGGTTCGCGCAAGCCGCGCACGTCATGCCCTCCAGCTTAAAGCGGACGACCTCCTTGGCGGTGTCGTAGCCCAGCTTGCGAACCGTCTCCTCCAGGCGTTCGATGCCGACGATCGCCGGATCGTACGTCACGTTCGCCTGCTCCGTCGCGAAATTGACATGAGCGGAGGAGACGCCTTCCAGCTTGCCGAGCCCTTTCTCGATCCGATTGGCGCAAGCCGCGCAGGTCATGCCGGTAATATGCAAAGCCGTCTGTCTGGTCTCGTTCGTTGCCGTTGTTTCCACGATCGCCCACTCCTTCGCGCATCGAGCCGGTTAGGCCCGCACGTCGTATCCTTGATCTTCGATGGCTGCTTTGATTTTATCGAGGGTCGTTACGCCCTCTTCATAAGTCACTTCGACCAGGCCGTTTTTCAAATCTACCTTGCCCGCCGCCCCGATTTCCTTCAGCGCCCCTTCGACCGAACTTACGCAGTGCTGACAGCTCATTCCTTCGACCTTAAGCGTTGCTTTCGCCATTGCTCATCAACCTTTCGATATGGATTGGATGTTGTTTCGTGAACTTAGTATACCCCTCTACCCTATATTTAGTCAAACGATTTTTGTCTCTCCCTCCGCGCAAAACAAAAAAGGGCCGCATCTCGCCGCCCGTTCCTGTTACTTCATCATTTTGTTCATGGTCGTCATCAGCTCTTCGATGACGTCCATGTCGCCTTCCTGGATCCGTTCCACGACACAGCTTTTCATATGGTTCTCGAACAGCAGCTTACCTACCCCGTTGAGCGCCGATTGTATGGAGGCAATCTGGTTGAGCACGTCGTCGCAATACGTGTCCTTCTCGATCAGGCCCTTCACGCCGCGCACTTGACCTTCGATCCGGTTCAGACGGCTGATCAGGCTGTTTTTCACTTTGTCGGAGTGATGGCTTCTGCGGGCTGTCCCGCCTTCTTCCGAGCAGCACTCCGGTCCGTGACCCGTGCCGCTCTCGAGCTCATCCGTCGACATCTGCATGCGAATCGACCTCCCTTCCACTTCTACTAATATACTCCCATCCCCTATAAAAGTAAATGCCGCTACCGGACGTCCCCCGGATGAAACACCGCCCCCGCAAACAGAATGCACCCTGTGGCCCGATCGACGATCGCGGCGATAAAGGGACGGTCCACCGTCATGTGGAAAGGCTGATCCGGCGGCGCGGCTCCAGCCAGCATCTCCACCGACGTCGCGGCAGCCGCTTCGGTGCCCTTCTCGTCCAGACTAAGCGCGGTCCGATGCTTAACCCGGCTGATGAACAGATTGGGCGGCTCGGGCGCCATCGCGGAGAAATCGGCCCGTTCCGGATCGAACGCCTCGCTCATTCCGGAACGCTTCAGCTCCTCCTCCAGCCCGGCGGAGTACTCCAGCTGCACTCTAGGAATGTCGATCCGCCCTTGATGAAAGTCGTACGGCTCCGTCAGCCGCTGCGGCTCGTCGGCCAGCGCGCGGGCCAAATCGGGCACCGAAACGCCCTCGTCCGGCATCAGAACGGCCAGATAAGCGGAACCGTTCTCGCCGTAGGGGAGCCGAACCGCTTCGTAGCCGTCCTTGCCGGCATACTCGTAATAGCCGCCGGCGCTCATCATTTTCACCGGAAGCGTTAGCGCGTCCGAGATTCGGAATCGGCCGTCCGTCGTCCTCTCGGGGTCGAACGGCCTCTTCCAGGCGGCGTTGAAATAGACCGCGTTCAGCACGTACATGGCCGCCTCCGCTTCGGTGTTCTCCAGCATCCGCTCGATTCTTCCTCGGGTCGCCTGCTCCGTCCATTCGTTGATCTCTTCCAGCGTGGCCGGATCGGCAAAATCGGCGCGCCGGACTTCCGCTCCGAAGTCGTCCCGGCTTCTGGCAACGAAATCGTCCAGGAACGGCTTGCCCTCTTTTAGCCACAGAGAGCTCGCGATGCTGGTCTCGACTCCGTCATCGGCCGGATGGCTCAGCAGATCGATAAGCACCCGATAGCCTTGTCCGACCTCGTCCGCGTCCCGGCCGCCCAGCCCGAGCGACTCGAGCATCTCGGCGCCGGTTCGGCCCGCTCCCCCCGTCGATACGAGCGCAAGCGCGGCCGTTATGCTGACCGGGGAAAGCCATACGTTCTCGGCCGGACGTTCCGCCATCAGCTTCTCGGCCAACGACAGTCCGAAGCCGTTGGAAGCCTGAACAAGGCCGGGATCGACGTCCTCGGCCGTATATGCGCTCTTGATTCGTTCGACATGCGCGTTCGGGCTTGCCCCCTGATCGCCGGCGCGGCCGCAGCCCGCACAGAGAAGAATAATCGTCAGCCCCCAGACGATTGCTTTTTTTCGCATGCTCATCCCCCATTCCTTTGTCTTCATTCGGACGTTTTTGGACTGGGAGATGTTGCAGGGCGGTCTCAGCCCGTCGTTTTACTGCTCCAGGGCGTTCCGTGCAGCGACGACGAATTGCTCGAAGAACGCGTCGTCCTCCTCCAACCGTTCGTCCACCGCCTGAATTTCCTCTTCGCTGCCCGGCCCGTCGCTGAAATTCAGCGCATAACTCCAATTGTTTTTTCCGTTGTCGCTTTGAATCGTCACTTCGTAGCCCGTCTTATGGTTCTCGACCGCGAAGCGAACGAGGCCGACGTAACCGTTCTCCTCGTCCCGGGTCATTTTCGCGCTAACAATGGTTGCCTTCATGCTGTCACCTCCTCGTCGTTCCTGGCTTTTCGGAAGAAAACGCTCCCTTCCTCTTGACATGATACAATTTGTATCATAAATTGATTTTAGATCACTCTATTCCCCGGCAAGGAGATATGACGAATGACGATGGGAGACAGACTGCGCGAGCTGCGGCTGCAGCGCAAAATCTCGCAAGAAGAAGTAGCCCGCCATATCGGTATTACCCGCTCCGCCTACAGCCATTACGAGATTAATAATAGGCAGCCGGTCTACGATACGCTCATCAAGCTCGCCTCCTTCTTCGACGTGTCCCTGGATTATATAATCGGAGGAACGGAGACGAGGTCTTCCGTCGACCCGACCGATTCTTCGGCCACCGGAGACATTCTGACGCTGCTCCAGCGAATGAACCGCGAGCAGAGAGAGCAGTCTCTCTCCCTGATCGAGGACTTCCTGAACCGGGAGCAGCGCGCGCAAGACGGCAGCTAGCTCGCAGCGGGCAGTGCGATTCGGAAGACGCATCCCCCGCTGTCCGAATTCCGGACGTCGATCCGCCCGCCGTGCAGCTCCACGATTTCTTTCGTAATGGCCAATCCCAGCCCGCTGCCCCCCGAACCGGAAGACCGGGGGCCGTCCTTTCTGTAGTAGCGGTCGAAAATGTGAGGCAGGTCGCACGGGTCGATTCCCGGACCGCTGTCGGCGACCCGGATTTCCACCTCCCCGCTCTCGGGCTTCGTTCGCATGGAGAGAACGATCGTTCCGCCTTCCGGCGTGAAGCGAATCGCGTTGTACAGCAGGTTGGCAAACACTCGGTCCATCTGGCGAATATCGGCGGATACGATCGCTTCGGCGTCCGATTCCCGCTCCAGCTCGCAGCGGAAGACGATGCCCTTGCTTTGCATTTCCAGTCCGTACTGCTCCGTTATTCTATCTTTCCAGTGCGCCAGCGGAATATTCTGCCGCGCCAGCTCCAGCTTTCTCGCTTCGAGCATGGACAGATCGAACAAATTCTGAATAAGGGAATTCAAGCCTTCGACTTTGGCGAGCATCGATCGAATCGTCTTGTCCCTCTGCTCGGGCTCGGAGATGACGTTGTCTCTCAGCGCCTCCAGATACCCTCTCAGCAGCGTAATCGGCGTTCTCAGATCGTGCGAGATGTTGCTGACGAGCCGGGTTCTCGAGCTTTCCATCCGCTCGAGCTCGCTTCTGGCCTCCTCCACCGTCGCGTAGGATCGCTTCAGCTCCTCGGTGCGCTCCTCGATCCTCTCCTCCAGCGTGCTGTTCCACTCGGCCAGCTGCGCCGACATCCGCTCCGCCCTGTCGTAGGTTAAGGAAAATCTGAGCCAGATAATAAAGGAGTTCATGAATACGAGAAACAGCAGCCCGAGAGGCAGCAGATCGATCGACTCCGACCAGCCGTTATAGAACAAAATGTCGTTGACGATGGCGACGACGAGTCCCGCTGTGCCGATCAGCGCCAATACGGCGCCTTCCCGTTTCCGGTGCGCCGCGAGCACCAGCCCGACCAGCACGCGGGCGCTCAAGAGCAGCACGTAAATCTGGTTCACGATGAGCGACGACGTGAACCATAAAGTCGGCGTAACGAGCGCGACGACAAGCAGCGCGGCGCCGACGACGCTCGCCAGCTTGAACCAGAGCCGCTTGATCTCTTGCGGATACATCATGCGAAAGAACGAGAAGCCGGCCCACGCGGCCAGGACGAAGGCGACGTATTCGAGACGAATCGCCGACTCCCAGCTCATGCCGCTCAGCCACCGGGGGATAAATCCTTCTCCGATCAAGCCCATCCGGAATCCGACGCATAGACAGAGCAGAGCGAACATAATGTTGGCCGTTTCCTTGCGCCGCAGCACGTACAGTCCCAGATGATAAAACCCGATCATGAGCAAGCAGCCCATAATGATAAGCTCCTGAGCGGCATGCTGAAGCTGGAGGCGCTGAATCTGCTCCGACGTGCCCATCACGATCGACCACCGGACGCCCCCGTAACGGTGATCGTAATTGGCGACGACCAGCTTCAGCTCCGTTCGCGCGCCCTGCGTTTCGAAATGAACGGTCGTCGGCACCTGACGGGGGATCGTCAGCTCGGCGTTAACGTCGGGACGACCGCGCGACTTCAGCAGCTTGTCTCCGACGTACAGCTCGTAGGAAGTCGAGATGTTCGGCAGCCGCAGCGCCAGAATCTCGTTCTGAACCCGGTGTAAAATCGTTAACCTGTAAATGCCGTAGCCGATGTCGTCCAGCCGGTCTCCGTCCCCGGTGTCATTGGCCCCCCAGGTTCCCGGCACGGTCATCGTCGTATCGCGATAGGACGAACCTTCGCCGCGCTCCAGCCAGCGGAAGCTCCACTCTCCGTCCAGCGGGACGGTTCCTTGCTCGTCCCACCGCCATTCCGTCAGATCGATGACGCCGCCGGACGCGACGGGAGCCGGCTTGCCGGTCCGGGAATGAGACGCGCAGCTTCCCGCAGCGGCCAGCAGCAGCGCGATAACCGCCAACGCCGCTGCGTATGTGGGCCACCTTCTTGCCGGTTTTTTCGTCTTTCGGGACGCTTCCAAACCCTCTCCCCCCGATGATCGAGCTTGCCGTGCAAATTTGTTTTCGAACGTCATTGTAACGGCGCATTGATTCCTCGTCAACGCTTTCGTTATAATAAAGCGATTGGGGAGTTTCTACATATATCGTTTCTCGTTTCGAGAAATTCTACCTTCATGCTTGGAGGTTTACGATGACCCGCTATGAAGCCGTCATACTCGTCGTCGACGACGAGCAGGAAATAACCGAGTTGATCGCCCTATACTTGAGGAAGGCCGGATATGACGTATACGCGGCCGACAACGGAGCGCAGGCCCTTCTGATGGCGAACGATCTTCAGCCCGACTTGATCGTGCTCGACGTGACCCTCGGACGCATGGACGGGATCGAAGTCTGCCGGGAGCTGCGCCAAGGCTCGTGCGCCGACGTTCCGATCCTCTTCCTCAGCTGCAAGTCGGAGGACCAGGACATTATCCGCGCGCTGTCCGAAGGAGGCGACGATTACATCACCAAGCCGTTTAGCCCCGGTCAGCTCGTCGCCAGAATCCAGGCTCATATCCGCAGGCGCCGGACGAGGGAGAGAGGCCCGGAGAAGCCGGCCGAGACGCTCCGTTATCCGGGACTCGACATCGATTTTCGCAGCATGGAGGTTCGCCTGAACGGAGAGCAGATTCCGTTATCGGCCAAGGAATTCGAGCTGCTCAGCGTCCTGGCCCGGTCTCCGAAGCGCGTCTTTCCGCTGGAGGAGCTGTACCGCCGGGTCTGGCAATCGGACAGCATGGGCGATACGCGCACGCTGATGGTGCACGTCAGCAATCTCAGAAAGAAGCTTGAAGCCGACCCTTCCCGTCCCCAATGGATCCAGACGGTAAGAGGCTTCGGCTACCGGTTCTGCCCTGCCGAAAGCTGCGAGGAACAGAACCTATTACCTCATTCGGAAGAAAAAAGGAAGATTAGACGATGATGCGATTGGCGCAAGACTGGCAAGATTACGAACTGATCGATACCGGCAACGGAGAGAAGCTTGAACGTTGGGGAGACGTCGTGCTGCGGCGTCCGGACCCGCAAATCATCTGGCCGCTGACGTCCGAGAACGCGCAGTGGAAGCAGGCCGACGGGCATTATCACCGCAGCAGCAGCGGAGGCGGACAATGGACCTTCAAGCGCTCGCTGCCGGAACGGTGGAGCATCGCTTACGGCCCGCTCAAGTTCCATATCAAGCCGACGAACTTCAAGCATACCGGTCTGTTCCCCGAGCAGGCCGTCAATTGGAGCTGGATGATGAACAAGATCCGCGAGGCGAATCGTCCGATTCGCGTCCTGAACCTGTTCGCCTACACCGGCGGAGCGACGGTGGCCGCCGCTTCTGCGGGAGCCGAAGTCTGCCACGTGGACGCCGCCAAAGGCATGGTCCAATGGGCCAAGGAGAACGCCGAGCTGTCCGGGCTCGGCTCCGCCCCGATTCGCTATATTACCGACGACGTCTTTAAGTTCGTCCAGCGCGAGCAAAGAAGAGAGCGTCAATACGAGGCAATCATTATGGACCCTCCCTCCTACGGTCGGGGGCCTAACGGAGAAACGTGGAAGCTCGAGGACAATCTGTTCCCGTTTCTGGAGTCCTGCATGTCCATCCTCTCGGACAAACCGCTGTTCGTGCTCGTCAATTCGTATACGACGGGCTTCTCGCCGACCGTATTGAGCAACCTGCTTCAGCTCAGCATCCGGCGCAAGTTCGGCGGCACGCTGGATTGCGGCGAGGTCGGCCTGCCGATTACGCGCAGCGGCATGACGCTGCCCTGCGGCATCTACGGAAGATGGGAAAGCGGGAGTTGAACAGACGATTGACGAAAGCATACAAGCAGCGACCGAGCCGGTCGCGATTCGTTGTTCCGCTAGGTGCGGGCCTGCTGGCGCTCTTCCTCGCTTCCTGCGCGAACGACGCCCCGAGAGAGCTTCCGTCCGCGCCCGGAACGGCCGCGCCCGGGACGCAAGCCTCCGCAGCGCCCGCCGGGTCGCCCTCGCCGGAGGCTTCCCCGCAGCCGCCCGCCGAGCCCGAGGTTCGAGAAGCGACGTTAATGGCCGTCGGGGATATAATGGTGCACATGCCGCAGCTGCCCGCCTATTACGATAAGCCAAGCGACAGCTACGACCTGAGGCCGTGGTTCTCGCAGGTTATGCCTGTCCTGGAGCAGGGAGATTGGGTCGTCGGCAATCTCGAGACGCCGATCGCGGGCAAGGATTTGAAGTTTACGGGCTTTCCCCGCTTTAACGCTCCCGACGAACTGGCCGAGGCGATCAAATACGCCGGCATTCAGCTCGTCTCGACCGCCAACAACCATTCGCTCGACCGCGGCGTTCCGGGCGTTCAGAGGACGCTGTCGACCGTTCGCAAGATTGGCCTCGTCCCCTACGGCACGTCCGAGAGCGAGGCGGACAGGAGGCGCAGCGTCATCGAGGAGCGGAACGGCATTCGCATGGGCTTTCTCGCTTATACGTACGGAACGAACGGCATTCCGATTCCCGCAGGCAAAGAGTACGCCGTCAATCTGATTGACCCGGACGTCATCAAGAGGGAGATCGCGGAGCTGCGCGAGGCCGGGGCCGACGTCGTCACCGTCTCCCTTCACTTCGGAGTCGAATACCAGCGTATGCCCAATTCCGATCAGACCGCGTTGGCCGAGGAGCTGGTCAAGGCCGGGGCCGACCTCATTCTCGGCTCGCATCCGCACGTCGTTCAGCCCTACGAGGAAATTGCCGTTGCCGCCGAAGAAAGCTTCGACGGCGCCCCGCGCACAGGGATCGTCATTTACTCGCTTGGAAACTTCATCTCCAACCAGACGGGAGACTGGAAGGACGTCGGCGTCATTTTCAGCGCGCGCGTCGTCAAAACCGTCCACCCGGACGGGACGGCCGTCATCGAATGGAAGGAAGTGACGACGGAACCGACCTGGGTGCACATCGCCTGGAAGAACAAGCACCGTCATTATACGGTTATTCCGCTTCAGCGAGAGCTGGAGAAGCCCAGCTTCTCCGAATTAAAGCCGCAGGATTACAAGAAGATGCAAAAAATGCAATCCGGTCTTCATCAGCATCTGCGCCGGCTCGTCGCCGGATGACGAACGCCCCCCTTCCCGTCTCGGACGGGTTGGGGGGCGTTCGTCTATACGACCGATTCGGCGGCTGCGGGCTCGGCGTCCGGCTCCGCCGCTTCCTGCCTCGATTCCGTCTTCCGTTCGGCCGCCTTCGCCTCTCTCGTGCCGGAGACTTTGCCGATCAGGTAGACGAGCAGCTGCCGGTTATGGCTGGAGATCCGCTCCAGAGACTCGTTGACGATCGCCGAGCGGACGGCCACGCCGCGCTCGGCCTGGGCGCGTCCGAGCTCCGTCATCGTCACCCAGACGATTCTGCGGTCCTCCTCGTCCCGATTTCTCTCGACGAGGCCGGACCGCTCCATGCGATCGAGCAGCGTCGTGATCGCCGCCGGCGTCGTCTCCAGATGGGGGAGCAGATCGGACGGCTTCATCGGCTCGTGCGCCTGAAGCAGCTCCAACACCTCCAGCTGGCCGGCCGTCAGCTGCGGAGCCAGCTCCGTCTCCATGCGCGCGTTCCAATCCTTCGTGAGCTTGATCCAGCTTTTCACAAATTCCGCCGCATTATCCATAGGTACGCCCCTTCCTTCCCGAACATTGCCTTCTCCTTTATTATACTCACCGTCCATGTCGAAAGATAGTTTAACCCAATTAAATATTTACGACATGAATCCGCACGAATAAGAACGGGACGACAAGCGGCGACATATACTGGTTACGAAATATGGGTAAAAGCGGAGAAACGTCTAACGAGGAGGCGCCTTCGATGTCCTCTAACGAAGCGAAAATCAGAATGATCGGTCAAATGGCCCAGGACGCCGGATTAATAGAAGACCCCCAGTGGCTCGAACGGCTCAATGAACCGGTGCCGCTGTGGGTCGTCTTGGATTTGCTATTGCGCTGGATCGACCGGATGGAGCCGAGCCGCGAAGCCCCTTACGACTAAGCCGAGGCGGCCTGCGTCAGAGCGGCCGAACGAAGGCTTCGACCAGCGTATCTCCCCTGTCGACAGGCGTCATCAGCTTGCCTTGTCCGCGTCTGTCCTCGATCGGGGAGCTTTCGGAGGAAAACTCCGATACGGCCCCTCCCGCCGTTAAAGCGAGCAGACTGACCGCTTCCTTGACGTGGAACGCGGCAATCAGCTTCGTCCCGTTCGGCCGGACTCGCTTGCCTTCCTTGAACTCGAACGTCTGAATCCCCTTGCCTCCGCGGCCTTGCCGCGGATAATCGAGCAGCAGGGTGCGCTTCGCATAGCCGTAGTCGGACAGAACGAGAACCTCTCCTTCGTCTTCCGATACGAGCAGAATATCCGTCACCTGGTCTCCCTCTTTCAGAGCAACGCCCCTGACGCCCCCGGCCACGCGTCCCTGTACGCTGACCTCCTCGCGGTTGAAGCGAATGCTCATGCCCTGCTCGGTTACGATCAGCAGATCGTCCGGACGGTCGGAGCGAAGCACCTTCACGATCTCGTCCCCTTCCGCCACCTTGCAGGCTGCGATCGCCATGCTCCGGGTCGTCGCGTATTCGGCCAGCGGCGTCCGCTTGACTTGCCCCCGCTTCGTCGCGAACACGAGCATCGGGCTTCCGGAATCGTCGCTTTCGCTTCCGTCGGCGGGCGGAGTCAGCTCCGCGCTCTTGGCGTGAACGACGCCGACGATGCGATCGTCCTTGGCAAGCGGCAGCACGTTCACGATCGCCGTTCCCGTGTCCTTCCACTTGAACTCCGGAATTTGGTGAACCGGCAGCAGAAAATAGTGCCCCTTCTGCGTGAAGAGCAGGAGCGGATCCAGCGTGCTGACGCCCAGACTCCAGCGGATGACGTCGCCCTCCTTCACGCCGGCGCTTCCGAGCTCCCCGCCCGAGCGGGTAAACGACAGCAGGCTCGTCCGTTTAATATAGCCTTCTCGGCTGAGCGTGACCAGCACGTCCTCGGCGGCGACCGTCACCTCCAGATTCACCTTGAGCTCCTCGACCTCGCCCTGGATGACGGAACGCCGGTCGATGCCGAACTTGTTGCGGATTTCCGTCAATTCGTCCTTAATGACGTTCAGCAGCTTGCGAGGATTTTCAAGAATGGAGCGAAGCTGGGCGATCTTCTTGAGGGTTTCCGCGTGCTCCTTCTCGAGCTGGGTAATTTCAAGATTCGTCAGCCGGTAGAGCTGCAAGGTCAAGATCGCGTCCGCCTGCCGCTCCGTGAAGCCGTATTGGCTGATCAGATTGTTTTGCGCGTCCTGGCGATTTTTCGAGGCTTTGATCGTCTCGATAACCTGATCGAGCAGATTGAGCGCTTTAACGAGCCCTTCGAGCACGTGGGCCCGATCCTCCGCCTTCTCCAGATCGTACTGCGTGCGATAGGTGACGACTTCCTTCTGATGCTGGATGTAGGCCTCGATGATCGCCTTGAGCCCCAGCTGTCTGGGCGCCTTGTTGACGATGGCGACCATGTTGAAGCTGTAGGTCGTCTGCAAATCGGTCTTCTTCAGCAGGTAGGCCAGAATCCCTTCCGCGTCGGCGTCCTTCTTCAGCTCGACAACGATGCGAAGGCCGTTCCGGCCGCTCTCGTCCCGCACTTCGGAGATGCCTTCTACCTTCTTCTCCATCCGCAAAGCCTCGATGGCGTTCACGAGCTTCGACTTGACGACCTGATACGGAATTTCCGTAATGACGATCTGCTGCTTCCCGCCCCTTACGTCTTCGATGGCGGTTTTGGAGCGGATATGAATTTTCCCCTTGCCCGTCTCGTACGCTTCGCGAATGCCGTCGGCCCCCATGATGATTCCGCCGGTCGGGAAATCGGGGCCCTTCACGATGTCCATCAGCTCCTGCAGCGTTACGTCAGGCTTGTCCATGACGGCGACGCAAGCGTCGATGATCTCGCGCAGATTGTGCGTCGGAATCTCGGTCGCGAATCCGGCCGATATGCCGGATACGCCGTTCACGAGCAAGTTCGGATAGCGCGACGGCAGCACGACGGGCTCCTTGGCCGTGTTGTCGAAATTGTCCTTGAACAGCACGGTTCTCTTCTCGATGTCGCGAAGCAGCTCCATCGAAATCGGGGACAGCCGCGCCTCGGTATACCGCATCGCGGCCGGAGGATCGTCGTCCATGGATCCCCAGTTGCCGTGTCCGTCTACGAGCATGTGCGCCATTTTCCACGGCTGGGCCATCCGCACCATGCCCTCGTAGATCGACGAGTCGCCGTGCGGATGATAATTGCCCATCACGTCGCCAACCGTCTTGGCCGACTTCCGGTACGGCTTGTCCGGCGTGTTGCCCGATTCGTACATCGCGTACAGAATGCGGCGCTGCACCGGCTTCAGGCCGTCTCGGACGTCCGGGATCGCCCGGTCCTGAATGATGTACTTGGAATAGCGTCCGAAGCGGTCGCCTACGACCTCCTCCAGAAACGCCGGCAAAAAGTTTTCAAGTAAGCTCACTGAAATATCTCCTTCAGATTGGACGAATTTGAACGATAGGATCGGACAAACGGAACGGGTGAACGGAACGGCCGCACTTCGCTGGCGTCCGGCTTGGCCATCAAGCGGCTACCGAATTCGGATCGCGGCCGTCCCTTGCGCGAGCGGCGAAGCCGATCATTCCTTGAGCGGCGTCCTCCCCTGGAACCTATTCTTCATATTCCGTGAAATCCACATTCTCGATGATCCATCGCTTGCGAGGGTCGACCTTGTCGCCCATCAGCGTCGATACGCGGCGCTCCGCCTTGGCGGCGTCCTCGATCTGCACCTGCAGGAACGTCCGCGTCTCGTAGTTCATCGTCGTCTCCCACAGCTGCTCGGGATTCATCTCGCCAAGCCCTTTGTACCGCTGCAGCTCCGCGCCCTTGCCGAGCTCCTTCGTGTACAGGCTCAGCTGCTCCTCCGTCCAGGCGTAGCGCACTGTCTCCAGCTTGCCGGACTTTCTCGTGATCTTGTAAAGCGGCGGCTGGGCGATGAACACTTTGCCCGCGTCGATCAGCGGCTTCATATAGCGGTAGAAAAACGTCAGCAGCAGCACCTGGATGTGCGCGCCGTCCGTATCGGCGTCGGTCATAATAATGATCTTGGAGTAATTGCACTCCTCGACGTCGAACTCCGAGCCGATGCCCGCGCCGATCGCCGAGATGATCGCCTTGTACTCGTCATTCTTGAGGATGTCGGCCAGCTTGGACTTCTCCGGATTCATCGGCTTGCCCTTGAGCGGCAAGATCGCCTGGTACTTCGAATCCCGCCCCTGCTTGGCCGAACCGCCCGCAGAGTCGCCCTCGACGATGAACAGCTCGTTGCGGGAGCTGTCCTTGGACTGCGCGGGCGACAGCTTGCCGCCGAGGCTCGCGCTCTCGCTCCGCTTCTTCCCGCTGCGGATTTCCTCGCGGGCTTTGCGCGCCGCTTCGCGCGCCCGGGCCGCCTGGATCGACTTGCGAATGAGAAGCTGCGCGATCTGCGGATTCTCCTCCAGAAACACGGTCATCTTGTCCGTCACGACGGCGTCGACCGCGCTCCGCGCGGAAGCGCTGCCGAGCTGGTCCTTCGTCTGGCCGACGAATTCGACCTCGGACATCTTGATATTGACGACCGCCATCATGCCTTCGCGGAGGTCGTTGCCCTCCAGATTTTTTTCCTTCTCCTTCAGCTGCCCCGACTTGCGCGCGTATTCGTTCATGACTCGCGTATAGGCGGTCTTGAAGCCCGTCTCGTGCGTGCCGCCGCCCCGCGTCGGAATGGCGTTGACGAACGAGGCGATCGTCTCCGTATAGCCGTCGTTGTATTGAAGGGCGATCTCGACCTCGATATCGTCCTTCTCCGCGGAGAAATGGATGACGTCGTGCAGCACCGACTTCTCCTCGTTCAGAAACTGCACGAACTGGCGCGCGCCGCCCTCGTAATGGAACGAGTCTGCCTTGCCGCTGCGTTCGTCCTTGATGTTGACTTTAAGTCCGGAGTTCAGAAACGCGATCTCCTGCAGCCGCTCCGACAGCGTATCGTAGTTCATGCTGACGTTGCCGTGGAACACTTTAGGATCGGGCTTAAACGTCACCTTCGTGCCCGTCCGGTTCGTATTGCCGACCACTTCCAGCCCTGTGACGGGCTCTCCGACGCGCTCGACGCCCTTTTCGTCGACCCAGGTCTCGAATCTCATTTTATGTATTTTGCCGTCGCGGTAAATTTCGACCTCCAGCCATTCGGACAAGGCGTTCGTGACGGATGCCCCGACGCCGTGCAGACCGCCGGATTTCTTGTAGCCTCCCCCTCCGAACTTGCCGCCCGCATGCAAAATCGTATAGACGACCTGCGGGGTCGGAATGCCGCTCTTGTGCATGCCGGTCGGGATGCCCCGCCCGTTGTCGACGACCGTAACGGAATTGTCCGCGTGAACGGTGACGTCGATGCGCGAGCAGAACTTGGCCAGATGCTCGTCCACGGCGTTGTCGACAATCTCCCACAATAAGTGATGCAGCCCCGCCGTCGTCGTGCTTCCGATGTACATCCCGGGCCTTTTGCGAACGGCGGTCAACCCTTCCAATATTTGAATATCATCCGCACTGTACTCCCTGTCCGCCGACTCGGCGGATCCGGTGAAAAGATCGAGTTGTTCGGTCACGAACGGACCTCCTTGGCTAATCTGTTGCGTTTATCCGTATAAACGCGCTTCGTTTATTCTAATTCAAGATGTCTTGCTTCGTAAAGACGGCGAACGATACGACGATCGCCGCCAGCCCCCAGATCGCCAGCACGGCGAGGGAAAACCCGAGCGACATGCCCTCCACCGGAGGCGGCGTCCCCCTCAAGTAGCCGGACAGCTCGAGGTTGATGTTAAACAAATATTTGGCCGACTTCCACGACGAAGCCATGTTGGCCAAAATCGTGCCCGAGATGATCGTCGCCATCATCGTGACGAAGCTTGCCGCCGTGCTGCGCACAAGCACCGACACCATCAAGCCGATGACCGCCACCACCATCGCGGAGAACCAGATCAGCCCCGCTTGCATCAGCAGATATACGCCTTGGGTAACGGCATGTACGTTCGTCGTGTCGACGTCCGAGCCTTCAATCCGGAAGCCGACGAACACCGGCTCCCCCCAGCCCCCGTAGCCGAACACAAGGCCGGATATGACGTAGCAGAGCGCAATCGTCGTCACAAGGATAAGAGATACATATAAGGTCAGTGTCGCTAATTTTGAAAATAAAATGCGCCATCTTCGCACGGGCCGCGTCAGCAGCATCTTGATCGTCCCTGTCGAGCGCTCGGAGGATACGAGATCCGAGGCGATCGCCAGCACCATCAGCGGGACGAACATGCTGACCGCGTTGTCCATAAACCGTCTCGTGAAGGTGACCGCATTCGGCGATTCAGGATTGATGTCGTGATCCAGATAATATTGCAGCTGCTGAACGAGCGCCTTGCGCCACTGCTTCCATTCCTCGGGAATCCGATCGCTGCTCAGGGCGTTCGTATTATCGGTAATCCGGCTCTGCAGCTCTGCCCGCCAATCGGTCCGAAACTTGTCGGCGCTGTTCTGCGCGACCTTCATCTGCGCGTAGACGAATATGGGAATTAAAATCAGCAGGATCAGCACGACGACCGCGAACCGTTTTTTCTTCCATACCTTCAGCGTCTCGTTCTGTATAAGCGCCAGCAGATTAGCCAATTTTCTCCCCCTCCGTCAGCTTCAGGAATAGCTCCTCCAAGGAAGGCGCGACGCGTTGAACGGCTGCGACGCCGATGCCGGCCGAGACGAGCCGCTGCACCCAAGCGGCGACACGGCTTTCTTCCACGACCGTTACGATCGGCTCGCTCATGGCCGACAGCAGCGCTTCGTCGATCCGATGCTCCTCTTCGGGCACGAGCGAAATATCGGGCTGATCCGAGAACATTCGCCTCGCCTCCTCCGGGCGGTCGACCTGCCATACCGTATACGAGCCCGCCTGCGACACCAGCTCCTCCACCTCTCCGACGGCGATAACTTCGCCGTGCGCGATAATCGCCACGCGGTCGCACATCAGTTGAATTTCGCTGAGCAGATGACTGGAAATGAACAGGCTCATCCCGCTTTCCGCCAGCATGCGGATAAACTCCCGCAGCTCTTTGATTCCCTTCGGATCGAGTCCGTTCGTCGGTTCGTCCAGAATGAGCAGCTTGGGCTTGCACAGCAGCGCCTGCGCGATGCCGAGGCGCTGCCTCATCCCGAGCGAATAGGTTTTGACCTTGTCGTGGATGCGGTGGTCGAGTCCGACGATCTCTACGACTTCATGAATGCGCGCCTCCGAAATTCCGGGCTGCATCCGCGCGAAGTGAGCGAGATTTTCCCAGCCGGTCATAAAGCCGTACATCTCGGGATTTTCCACGATGCAGCCGATATGCGCGAGCGCCCGGTCCGGTTTCGTGCGAACGCTCTCCCCGCAGACGACGATGTCGCCCTCGCTCGGCTTGATCAGACCGACAAGCATGCGGATCGTCGTCGTTTTCCCGGAGCCGTTCGGCCCCAGGAAACCGAAGATTTCCCCGGCCTTGACGTCGAAGGAGACGCCGTGAATGATCGGCTTTCGCCCAATTCTCTTTTTCAGCCCCTGCACCGACAATACGACCTGCGCGTTCCGTTCTTCCATCGATTCCCCTCCCTCTCCGCTTTATCGGAGCGCGTCGACGATTCTGCCGGCGATCCGTTCGTACCCGTGTGCATTCGGATGAAAATGGTCCGAGGACAAGTAGTCCGTCAGATGAAACTCGAACAGATCGTATGTCGGAACGACCGTCGCGTTGCCGTCCGCCAGCGCCAGCCGGTATGCGTAGCCGTTCCAATCCGCGATCGTCTCGCTGGCGGCCTCCCTCATCTGCGGCACGTCGTAAAAAGCGTTGTACAGCCCCACGTAGACGATGCGCGCGACCGGATTCACGGCCCGGATCTTGTCGAACACTTCCTTAAGCCTCGGCTTCACATCCGGAAGCCGATCCTGCAGCGCTTCGGGGGACAGGTCTCCCCCTTCCGCAAGCGAGCCGCCGCTTTGGGCGACCTGGAACAGATCGTTGCCCCCGATCGTCAGCAGAACGATGTCCGCCCGGCCAATCGCGTTCACGAAGCCGGTCTCGTCCAGACTGACGGCCAGCTGGTCGGCCCGCATGCCGTTGACGGCCATATTGTTGACCAAGTAGACCGGCTTGTCCAGCCTCTCGGAGAGAGAGGCGATCGTCCGGGAGACATAGCCTTCGCCCGTCGCGTCCCCCGTCCCCTTCGTCAAGGAATCCCCGACAGCGGCGACATACAGCTCGCTCTTCGCGCTCCAGTCCCCGCCGCTCGCCTTCTCGGGCTCTCTGGCCTCCGGCAGCGCCATCCCTTCCTGCGGATACCAGGCGTCCTTAAGCGCCCAGCCGAAGCCGGTCAGCATCGCCAGCAGGCATACGAGAGACGCGATGCCCAGCGTTCTCCATAACACGGAAGACGACTTCATCCGATTTTCCTCCCGTCGTTCGATCTTTCGGAGCTTTGCTGCCGCATTCTCCTTATCCTTTTCCACGATAACGGTTCTTGGCGCATTTTTCAAATCCGAATCGCCTAAGCTCCGCGTTCTCGGCCCCTATCGACCGGGATTCGCAGCGCTTGCCGGGAAGGACGGGCAGAAGACTCGGGAGAGAATGACGAATTCCGTCCCACCCCCGAAAGATCAAAAAAAACCGGCCTGCGAGCGCCTGTGAGCGCCGGCAAGCCGGTAGGAGACGAGATTATGCGGACAAAAAGCGGTATTGCGCTTCGACCAGGTTGCGGTAATGCCCGGGGCGCTTCATCAGTTCCTCGTGATTGCCCATCTCCTTGATCTCCCCGTGATCGAGCACGACGATGCAGTCGGCATGACGGATCGTGGACAGACGGTGGGCGACGATAAACGAGGTGCGGCCTTCCAGCAGCGTGGAGAGCGCCTCCTGGATGCGCAGCTCCGTCTCCGTGTCGATGCTGGCTGTCGCTTCGTCCAGCACGAGAATGCGAGGATCGGCCAGCAGCGCCCTGGCGAAGCTGAGCAGCTGACGCTGTCCGACGGAGAGCACGTTGCCCCGCTCCTCGACCTCGGTTTCGTAGCCGCTAGGCAGATCGACGATAAAGTCGTGAGCGCGAACGGCGCGGGCCGCCGCTTCGACCTCCGCGTCCGTAGCGCCGGGACGCCCGTACCGGATATTGTCGCGAATCGTGCCCGAGAAAATAAACGTGTCCTGAAGCACGATGCCGATCTGCGAGCGCAGGCTGTCGATCGTTACGTCGCGGACGTCCTGGCCGTCGATTAGCACGCGGCCTTCAACCGTATCGTAGAAGCGGCAGATCAGGTTAACGATCGTGCTCTTGCCGGAGCCGGTATGGCCGACAAGCGCCACCGACAATCCCGGCTTCACGTCCAGATTAATGTCCTTCAGCGCGGGACGGTCCTTCTCGTAGCCGAACGTAATGTTCTCCAGACGCACATGTCCTTCCAGCTTCGCGATCGGCTTCGCGCCTTCCTTCTCCGGAACGGCCGGCCGTTCGTCCATGAATTCGAAGATGCGCTCCGCCGACGACATCGAGATGAGCATTTGCGAATACATGTTGCCCAGCCGCGTAATCGGCTCCCAGAAGCTTCCGACATAGGTGATGAACGCCACCAGCACGCCGACGGTCATCGCTTCGGACTGAATCAGGTACGTGCCGTACAGCAGCAGGATCAGCGTGCCGATCGCGGACGTGATCTCGATGAGCGGGCCGAACAGCTGGTTCAGAGCGGACGCCCGGTTCCAGGAACGGATGTTGCTCGTGTTCATGCCGTCGAAGTATTGAATGTTCTCCTGCTCCTGGGCGAACGCCTGCGTTACGCGAATGCCCTGGATGCTTTCGTTCAGATGCGCGTTGATGCGGGATTGCTTGATCCGAACGATCTGCCAGGCCATTCGGATTTTTTTGCGCAGCGCCGTCGAGACGAAAAACATGAGCGGAACCGTAATGATGACGGCCAGAGCCAGCTTCGGCTCGATGACGAGCAGAATGATCGTAATCCCGATAAGCTGCACGATGTCGATCGCCGTATTGACGACCCCGTTCGTGAACATGTCCTGCAAGGAATTGACGTCGTTGGTGACCCGGACGAGGACGGACCCGGCCGGACGCTTGTCGAAGAAGCGAAACGACAGCGACTGAATGTGCTTGAACAAAGCGGCTCGCAGGTCGAAAATCACCTTCTGGCCGATCTCGTTCGTCCGGTGAATCGTATAATTTTGCGCCCACCAGCGCGTGCCGTACAGGGCGAGCATGACGGCGGCAATCGTCAGCAGCAGCGACAGGCTGCCCTCGCCCTCCTTCGGGAAGATCGCGTCGTCGATCGCCATCATCGTCAGGAACGGAATAGCGAGCTTGGTGAGCATCCCGAACACGAGCATCACGAATACGACTTTGCCTACTTCGGCTTTGTAAGGCTTCACGAACGTGACCAGACGGGCCATCTGCTTCCAGTTAAACGGCTTCTCGATCAGCTCGTCGTCCTGGTATACGAATTGGCGGCTCATCCCGACACCCGCCTTTCCGCGGAACCATCCGCAAGCTCATCATCATCCAATTGTTCGGGACGGTCGGAATATTGAATCCGGTACGTCTCCCGGTAAAGACCGGGCTGGCGAACAAGCTTGTCGTGCGTTCCGCGCTGAATCGTATGACCGCGATCGAGCACGATAATCTCGTCGGCATGGCGCAGCGAAGAGATTCGGTGCGCGATCATAAACACGGTGCGTCCGGCCATCACCTTGCGGATGGCGGTCTGAATCTCGTGCTCCGTCTCCATGTCGAGGGCGCTCGTCGCATCGTCGAGAATGAGAATTTTCGGCTTGTTCAGCAGCGCGCGGGCAATGGCGATCCGCTGCTTCTGTCCTCCGGACAAGCCCATTCCCCGCTCTCCGACAACCGTATCGTAGCCGAGCGGAAGCTCGCGGATGAAGCCGTCCGCCTGCGCGTAGCGCGCTGCCTCCTCGATCTCCTCCATCGTCGCGCCGGGGCGCCCGTAGCTGATATTTTCCTTGATCGTCGCCGAGAACAGGAACGACTCCTGGAACACGATGCCGATCTGCCGGCGCAAGCCGGCCAGCTCGATGTGGCGGATATCGACCCCGTCCAGCGTAATCGCGCCGTCTCCGACGTCGTAAGCCCGAAGCAGCAGACTAACGGCGGTCGATTTTCCCGAACCGGTTCCTCCAAGCAGGCCGACGACGGTGCCTGCCGGCGCGTCCAGCTGGAAGCCGAGCAGTGCGGAAGGCAGATCGTCCCGGTTCGTATATCGGAAGCTGACGTCGTCGAAGCGGATGTGTCCCTTCACCGCCTCGTCGTCGAGCACAAGACTTTTTTCCCGATTTTTGACGGCGATCGGCTGATAGAGCAGCTCCAGCAGCCGCTCTCCCGAAGCCTTGGACTGCGTGTAGCCGTTAATCTGGAAGCCGAGCGTCCACAGAGGGGCTACGACGAAGCCGAGCATCCCCGTAATCGCGATAAGCTCTCCCAGCGTCAGCGTGCCGGCGATGACGCGCCAACCGCCCGCCAGCAGCAGAGTCGCGACGCTCAAGTTCGCGATAAATTCCATGGCCGGGAAGTATTTGGCCCATACTTTCGCCAGCGTCAGATGGTTGTCGCGATACTCCACATTTTCTTTGACGAATTTATTAATTTCGAACGGTTCCCTCGCGAACGATTTGACCGTTCTCACCCCGGTAATGTTCTCCTGAACCCGAACCGTCAGCCGCCCTACCGCCGACCGGATCGAACGGAATACCGGGTGGATCGCCTGCTCGAAGCGGATCGCCACGAAGCCGAGCACCGGGATGAAGCACAGAATGAGCAGCGTGAGCGACCAGTCGACGAAGAACATCATCGTAAATCCGAACAGCACTAGCAGCGCCGTATTGAGCAGCTGCGCGAAGCCGAATCCGATAAACATTCTTACGCCCTCGATGTCGGCCGTCAGCCTCGACATTAAGTCCCCCGTCCTCGCCGTATCGTAATAGGAGAAGGACAGCTGCTGCAGCTTTTCGTAACATGCGTTGCGAAGGCGGTAAGCGATCCGGTTGCCGAGACGCCCCCCGCTGAAACCGTGTACATACTGGAACGCAGCTTTGACGAATATGACCCCTACGGCGGTCAGCGTCAGTTGGAGCACGCCTTCATAATTGCCCGGAACGATCATGTCATCGATGAGAGACTTCAGAAGCAACGG
Source organism: Cohnella hongkongensis (assembly GCF_042654645.1). Lineage (NCBI taxonomy): Bacteria > Bacillati > Bacillota > Bacilli > Caryophanales > Paenibacillaceae > Cohnella > Cohnella hongkongensis. The sequence goes on from NZ_JBHSEP010000003.1 coordinate 376,182, forward strand.
ATAAATCAGTCCGAGAGCAGTCGCTACCGCAAGTCCGGCTATCGATCCCCACAGGAAGCCTTTGTCCTGCCAGTAATAGGATTTTAACGCCCGAAAAATACCCAAAAATGGTCCTCCCCTCGCTGCTTTCTACGGCAGTTTAAGCCGAATCGCAGCTCCCGGCAACAGCGTTAATCCGTCCTATTCGTGCTTGCGGGGGAAACTGTCGCCGACATTGCCGCGTAATCACCGATTATCTTCGATATCGTCGATTTTCGTACCTAACTTCCCCTTGTTTAACCGCTAATTCAAGCAATACGAAGACATAAATAGAAAAGACCCCCTTTCCTCCCTATAAGGGGCAAAGAGGGCCGATTATCGAAATTATAGCCTTATTTTCCGCCATTGGTCACGCAAATCCATCAAATAACGCTCTTCGCCGGGCTGCCGCAGCGCATCGCTCATGCTGAGCGCGAAGGCGGCGAGCTGTTCCGACCAGGCCGCCGAAGCCGCTCGGACCGCCTCGCCCAGCGCCTTCTCCGTCGCCTGCTCCCACTGCCTCCGCAGCGCCTCGAGCGCGTCGTCGATCGTCCGCAGCAGCGTCTCCTCCAGTTCTTCGCGAAGAGCGGCCGCGCCTTCCTTCTCGAAAAAATGCTTCGGCGAGCGAAACGCGTTCCACAGCTGCCTGGCCTCGAAGCGGGGGCCGTCCGCGAACGGTTCGGGCAGCGGCAAATCCAGCGACGGCTTCTCCGCCGGCTCCGGCGCAAAGCCTTCCCGCTCCATCTCCGCCAGTCCGGACAGCGCCGTCAGCGCCTTCTCCGCCAACGAGCCGATCGTTCCTTCGAGCCGCAGCCCCGCCGCTCTCAGCTCCTGCAGCAGATCCTCGTTCAGGGAACGCTTCAAATCCTCTCCGCAAGCTTGCAGCAGCTTCCTCAGGTCCCGGCCGTCGTCCTGGAGGATCGACGGGTGGAAGGCCGTCTGAAAATGCTCCTTGAACCGGAATTTCAACCGTTGGCGCAGATGATACAGCTGCTCTCCCACCTCCTGGCGAAGAGGCTGCGCCGCAGCGGCAGGAACGGCCTCCGCCCCCTCTGCCTGCCAGCGGCGCGCTTGCTCGGTTAACCGCTTCGCCTTCGCTTCGCGCGTGGCGGCGTCGGCGTTGGCCGATTGCAGCCAGCCTTCCAGCAGCTTGTCGACGCGGTCGAGCTCCTTGTTCGCCGAAGCGAGCGCAAGGCCGCCGAGCTCCTCTTCGGAGAAGCGCCGGAAGGCCCCTTCGAACTCGGCCAGACCGGAAGCTTCCAGAGCGGGACGGCTGCGCGACTGCTTCGCCTGAAGGCCGTTCAGGCTCGACACCGCGAACAGCCGCGGCTTGCGAATGCCGTGCTTCAGCAATTGCGCGCCGACGTGCTCCTTGACCGCTGCCAGCTCCGCTTCGGACGAAGCGAGATCGGCCGCGTTGATGACGAAAAACATTTTGTCGAGCTCGAACACGTCCTTGACGCTGCCGAGCTGATTCAGAAACTCGCGATCCGCTTCCGTGAAAGCATGGTTATAATATGTCACGAACAGCACCGCGTCCGCATTCTTGATATATTGGAACGCGACGCCGGTATGGCGGGCGTTGATCGAATCCGCTCCCGGCGTATCGACGAGCACCGCGCCGCTGCGCGTCATCGGCGAATCGACGTACAGGTCGATCTCGGCGACGAAGCAGGAAGCCCGCTCGTCCGCGGCGAATTTTCTGTACTCTTCTTCGCCGACGGTCAGCTGGCCGCCCAGCAGCGGGCCGAATTCGTCCCACCCTCGGGCCGCGGCCGTCAGAAACGCGAGATGCGGCCTTCCGCGCGGGTGCAGATCCCCGGCCGAGACCGGGTCCTTCAGCGCCAGCAGCTTGGAGACGTCCGCGCCGGCCGCGTCCAGCTTCTCCTGGGCGATGCCGATCCGCCCGAGCGAGTGCCGGACGTCGTCGGCGAACGCCTCCGGCGTCTTCATCGTCACGAGCGCCGTGCCGTCCTGATGCTCCTCCGTCGGCGCCACAATCCGGTTGATCGTCGCCGTCGTCGGATTCGGCGAGACCGGCAGGGCCGGCTTGCCGACGAGCGCGTTGGCGAACGACGACTTGCCGGCGCTGAAAGCGCCGAACAGCGCGATCGTAAAGCTCTTGTCGCGGAAGCGCGCCGCCTTGGCGTTCAGGCCGTCCGCGACGCCTCGCAGCGCAGAAATGTTGGACAGCAGCGCCGCCGCGCTCTCCAGCATCTCCGCGGCTCCCGCAGGCGCTCCCAGCCGGGCCGGCCGGGAATCGCCTTCCCCGGAGAGCGCCGTCTGCGCCTCGTACGTCGAATCTTCGCCGACGGCTCCCTGCCGGGAATCCGGCGCCGGCGCTCCCTTCTTCAAAGCGCCGACCCGTTCGGCCGCAATCGGTTCCGGCGCAGGGAGCCTCAGCTCGCCGCCGTTCCCGCCATCGGGCTCGGGCAGCAGCGCAAGCAGCTTACGCTCCTCCTCGCGTTCCTCCCGTTCAAGCGCGGCGATCCCGTCGGCGATTCGATCCGCTTCTGCAAGCTCGGCCAGTTGGGCTTTCACGCCCTCGGCTCTCTGTTCCAGAATCGGTCGATCCCGATCCTGCAGCTCGTCTAGCCATTGGAACGCCGCTTTACGGTACAACGACTTCAGCTCGGCGCTGATCTCCGCCGAGTAGTGCAGCGTCGCCTGGCCCTCCGCTCCGGCGCCCGGCTTCACGAGCCCGCGCAGCCATTCCGGCTGAACCGGGCGGAAGAGGTCGTCGAGCGAGCGTTCCAGCTCTTCGCCGGAGTAGCCGCTCTGTTCGGCTTCGCGGCGCAGCAGCGCCTTCAGATGGCCGATGACGTTCGCCGACACCTGCCGGTTGAAATCGTCGGTCAGCCTGCCGAGCCTCGCGCTGCGCTCCGTCTCGGTCTTCGCCGCGCTCGCGAGCCATCCCGCCTTAAAGCCGGGCTGCATCGCCGCCAGCACCGCTTGCGCCTTCTCGCGCGTCTCTGCCGGCGTCAGGTTGGCGTTGCCGAGCAGCTTATCCATGTCGTCGCGTACGCGTTCCTTGCGCAGATCGCCTGCCGCTTGAAGCTGGGACAGCTCCTTCTCCAATTCGGCGCGAAGAGCCGCCCTGCGCTCCGTCTCGCCCTCGTCGCCCAATTGCTCCTGAAGCTGCTGCCTCTTATCCTCGTTGCGCTGATGGAGCGTCTGCCGGTATTGCTCCGCCAAATAGACGGCCGAGCGGGAAACGCTGCGCGCGATGAGCTCGTCTGCGAGCGGCTGAAGCTCCTCGATCAGCCGAAGCAGCTGCTTCCACTGCGATAACGGATGCTCCGGCTCTCTCAGCGACAGAAACAGCGTAGCGGCCGGCCGGATGTCCCAGCTGGACAGCGCTTCGCTCAGGCTGCTTCTGAACTCCGAGAACGAAAGCTGCTCCTCCTTGTGCTTGTCGATCTGATTGACGATCAGGTACGTCGGTTTGCCCCAACGCGCCAGGCTGCGGAGGAAGCGGAAATTGACCTCCGACTGCACGTGATTGTAGTCCGTCACAAAAAAGACGACGTCCGCCAGATGAAGCGCGGACTCGGTCGCCGCCCGGTGCGCGCCGTCCGTCGAGTCGACGCCAGGCGTGTCGACGATCGCCGTGCGATCGCCGAGCAGCGGAATCGGGTACGATACGCGGATCGAGGTGACGCCTTCGCCGTCGACCGCGAAGTCGTGCAACTGCTCGACCGGGATCGTGCGCGCCGGATGCGTCCGGCCGCTCGAATCGCGGAATTCCGTCTCGGCGAACGGCTCGCCGTTGACGACGGTCACGACGTTGGCGCTCGTCGGAATTGGAGACGCGGGGAGAAGCGTCGCCCCGCACAGCGCATTGACGAGCGTCGACTTCCCGGCGGAGAAATGCCCGCAGAAGGCGACGGTCAGCCGCCCGTTCTCCAGCTTGCCGGACAGCTCCCGCAGCTTCGCCGCCTGCACTTCGTCGCCGTTTCCCGCCGTTCTTGCGGCCATTAGCCGCAGCGCTTCCTGGAATCGGATCAGTTCGGATGATAACGGCACGCCGGATGGCGGCGCGCCGAGTTCGATAGAGTTCACTTCGCTACGCTCCTCTTCTTCAAGGAGGCTTTCATTCGAGCCTTGCCTTCCTTGCAATGTTCCAGTACCGGACAAACTTCGCATTTCGGATTTTGCGCCTTGCAATGGTAGCGCCCGAAAAAGATGAGCCGATGGTGCGTAATCGTCCATTCCTCGCGCGGAACTTTGCGCATCAGCTTCTTCTCGACTTCAAGCACGGAGTCGTCGGGCTTCGCAATGCCGAGCCGCTTCGATACGCGCTCCACGTGGGTATCCACCGCAATCGCCGGCACGTCGAAGGCGTTAGACATGACGACGTTCGCCGTCTTCCTGCCGACGCCAGGCAGCGCGGTCAGCTCCTCGTGCGTGCGGGGCACATCCCCGCCATGCAGGTCGATGACCATTCGGCACAGCTTCTGGATATTCGCCGCCTTGTTGCGGAACAATCCGATTCTGCGAATGTCGTTCTCCAACTCCTCGAGCGGAACGTTCAAATAGTCTTGCGGAGAACGGTACTTTTCGAACAATGTCGCCGTCACCTTGTTCACGGTCTCGTCGGTGCACTGCGCCGACAGCAGCACCGCGATCGTCAGCTCGAACGGATTGCGGTGATTCAGCTCGCAGCGGGCGTCGGGAAACATCTCGGCTATCGTATTCAGCACATGCCTTAACGTTGCGGCGTTCATAGGCGCTCCTTCTTTATCGGAAAGTCTCTAAAATATCAGTTTACCGGAAGTTCGCCAATGCGGCAATACGCCGTATTGCCTCTCGCTCAGACGAGCCTCCCGTTTGTCCGCGCGGCGCCCGCTCGCCTCGCCCCCATCGGAAGGGAGACCATCTGCACGTTTCCCGAGGCCGTGCCGACCCTTCCCTTTAAGGCGACACAGATCAGGATAGCGTATTTTACACTTTCCAAATCAAGAAAAACAGGCCAACCGGATGAAAGATCCGATTGGCCTGACGGGTGCTGCGATTATTTGACGATCTCGACGACTTTGCCGCGCACGATGTAAAGCGACAGCGGATCGTCCTTCTTCATGCTCGACAGCGAAACGGTGTTAGCCCCCTGGTGAATGTAGACTTGAGGGTGCAGCTCGTACGTGTTGTTCTCGTTCAGCGACGCTCTGTTCACGAACAGCGTCGTCGAATTATGATTCAAGTACTGCTTGCTGATTGCCGGAATGATCTCGATGACCGTCTTGTCGTTCTCGTCCACCCGAATCTCGACGCGATCGCTGCTCTTGATCGAGGACAGCGAGCCGACAACGGCGTTGTTCCTCATGACCGTCGGAGCGGTTGCGAACGTGCGGGTGACAGGCGTGCCGGCGTTCGTTACCAGCTCAATCGAGTTGGCCGACGCGTTAACGGACGTTACCCTTCCGTACGTCACCGGGTAAGCTTTGATCTTGATCGCGTTTCTGCCCTTGAAGGTTACGTTAAGCAGATGCGTGTTCGACTGATTTAACGACATCAGACTGATCGGATTATCGTTCTCATCCACCAGCGATAACAGCATGGAGTTGAGGCTCCATTCTTCGGTCGCCCCGTCCGACCTTTTCGCACGGACTTTGTTAGCTGCCAGATCGACGCTGACCAGATCGAACTGAACCGTCTTCTGCACTTGAACGGCAATGATCCTGTCTTGGTTGACATAATCCATCAGTGCCGTTACTTTGTCTCCGACGCGGATGTCCAGATAGCTCGTGGAGGGCACTCCGTAAATCTCGGCGGCAAAAAAGTTCGGATAAGGCAGAACGACCTCGTTTTTGTTCTCGAGCTGAAGCTTAAGCGTTTTGGCCGTTACGTTGTTCTCCAGCACCGTTCCGGTATATTGAGAAACGACGGAAATATAAGCCGCATTCGAATTCGTGTAGCCGACGTTAATCTTTTTCCCTCTTGTGAGGTAGGTGGCGGCCTCTTTTTTGGTCATGACCGTACCGTTCAGATCGTAGCGGGTCGTCTCGGTCAAAATCAGCGGCACCTTTTTGTCGGCGGAGTCGGTAACGATCAAAATATCGTTCTCCAGATCGCTGGAAAATACGACCGCATTGTTCAAGAAGCTGACGGAACGGTTTTTGATCGTAATGATCGCCACTTTCCCGCTGTCGTTCAGCGTCATGGAGATCGTATCCCCCTTGAACAGATCGTCCAAACTCACGTTGGAAAGCCCTTCGAGCTTAACGACGACGTTGTCCGCCAAGTCTTTGGCTCCCAGTTCGTTGTTTACGCGATATTGAATCGTTTTGCCTGCTTTGTCCACAAGATTGACGACGCCCTCGATCGGAGGCTGAACCTTCTTCGTCACCGTGATGCTCGTCACCGAGCCCATCTTGACCTCGTAGGAAATCGCGTCGCCGACGACGAGCTGATCCAGCGCCAGATTCGCGCCGTTGTGCTTGATCGCCGCATTGGACTCGATCGGGTAGCTCTCCGTCACCCCGGCGGCGTCCTTCACGGTAAGCGTCAGGCCGGTCGCGCTAACGTCCTCGACCGTACCGGTGCCGGATTTGTTCGTGACCGCCTTGTTGACCGTAAGGGACAGCAGCTTGCTTTCCGTGGCGACGTCCACTCCCAGCGTCACAGGAACGTTAAGCGGAAGATCGGCGATCGTCAGCGTCTGGCCGTTAATATCTTTAATCGTCAACGTCTGCGAATCGTAGGAGACCGTTTTCGGTTCTCCGCCGACCGACACGGTCAGTTTGTTTTGCGAGTCGGTGACGAGAATGAGCGTCCCTTCGTAGTTTTTCACTTTGGGCGTCTCGCTTGTCTGCTCCACGAATCCGACCGTGCCGTCGGAGTTGCCGATCAGAACCACTTCGCCATACAGTTTTAAGGAAGCGATGCTCGTCGTCTGCTCCGAGCCGTAGCCGTAGATCGCGGCAGACGAGGACAGCATGTAATCCTTCACGACGCCGTCGTCGTGAAGCAGCGTCACCTTGCTTCCGTCCACGGCGACGAGCGCTCCGGTGACTTGCCCCGGGTAAGCGACATCCACCTGGGATTGGGCGCGGCTGAACAACGTGGAAGCCATCTCGCGCGTAACGGTAGCCGTCGGATCGAACTTCGTCGGCGTGACGCCGTTAACGAGTCCCAGCTGCACGGCGATGCTGACGTAGCCCTTCAAGCCGGCGTCGATCTGGCTGTCGTCGCTGAACGACGTCGCCTGGCCGGCCGCCTCCTTGGCCGCTTGATCCTTGCCGATGGCGCGAACGAGCAGCTTCGCCATCCATTCTCTCGTAGCCGGGCTGCTGCCCCATTCCTTGCCGTCTTTTTTGGCGAGTGCGATTTCTTCCTCGAGCAGCAAAATATTTTTCTGCACGGCCAGCTTTATGTAAGGTTTGTAGTCGTTCTTGATGACCAGATCGCTGGGGAACACGAGCGGCTCGTCCTTCTTGACTTCGTGGTCGACGCCCATGAATCTGAGCGCAATAATGACTGCTTCCTCGCGGGTCACCTTGTTGGCCGGACTGAACATGCCCGCCTGCTTGCCCGTTCCGCCCTTCAGAATGCCTTGCATGGCCAGCTTCGTAATGTGCTTCTCGGCCCAGCCGGGCTTCACGTCGCTGAAGATCGAAGCGGCGGACGCAGCATTCCCCGTATAAGAGACTCCGGATAATACGAGCGATGCAACAAGCAAACCGGTAATGCCTTTCGATATTCCTTTCTTCATCGTCAACTGTCCCCTCTCCCGGAATATGCGCATGCCGGCCCCTGAAAGGGCCGGACAGCTTATTGTAAATTCAATTGCATCTTGATTCCTGTGGCGATCGCTTGGGCGACCCGATCTTGCAGCTCCTCCGTCCATAGCTGCGGCTCGTCGTTCTTGTTCGATAAGTAGCCGACTTCAAGCAGAATAGCGGGCATTGTCGTCTTCGTCGTAACGGCGAGATTGACGGAGTGCTTTCTAACCCCGTTGTCCTTCAATCCCGTCGCCGGAGCAAATACGGAATGCATCAACTGCGCGAACGCTAAGCTGTCTTCGCGTGTATAGTACGTTTCCGTACCGTTGATCTCGGGCGAGGTGCTGCTGCTGTTGGCATGCACCGACACGAAAATGTCCGCCTGAACCGAGTTGGCCAACGTGTATCTGTCCTGCAGCGTCGGATAAGTATCGTCGTTGCGCGTCAGGATCAGCTTGATCCGCTCCTCACTCGCCAAGATAGCCTGCACCTTCAGCACGACGGCCAGATTGAAGTCTTTCTCCTTGCGATTCGCAATGCTGACCGCGCCGGGGTCGGATCCGCCATGTCCCGCATCGAGAACGACGGTATACAGCGACTTGTCTTCCGCCGGACGCTGGAGCGCAATGGTCAGCACGCCGGCGCTCGGATCGTTCTTCAACTCGTAATTCCAAGCCTGATTCAGATCCAGCACGAATCTCGGCGCTTTCGTATCCGTACCGAACATCGAATAACGGATCGACCGGAGCGCTTCGTGTCCATCGACCGGGATATGACCCTCATTGGCCAGCGAAAAATCGGCGGCCGGCACGAATTCAGGCGCGTATCTTCCGTTCGGAACGTCGATGACGATCCGCTTTGGATTGTCCAGCTTGAAATCTCGAGGAACGATAAGTCCGTCGTACGTCAGGACGACCGACTCCGTTGCGGCGTCGTAGCGAATCTCGGTCAACGTTCCCGTAACCGCCGGAGGTGCGGAAGTGCCTCCGCCGTCTCCGTTGTTGCCCGGCTCTTGCGGATCGACGATTCCGATCAGGCCGCCGTCCGAAGGATCGGTCGGCTGAGAACCGTTGCCGGTGTCGGGAGGAGCAGGAGAAAACAGAAATACCGATTTAAGTTGATTATCCCAGAAAACCTGAACGTCCAGTGACTCGCCAAGAAATCTTAAAGGGATAAGAGTAACATTTGATTGAATGAACGGCGGCACCGCCATCTCTACGGGGGAACCGTCCAATAAAGCCGTAGACTTGTCCACCGTCATGACGAGCTGCTTCGTGCCGTTGGATACCGTCACCTGCTTCGTGCTGTTGTCGTAGTCCACCTTGTATCCCAGATTCTCGGTCGCGATGCGCACCGGCACCATGACCGTACTGTTCAGGAGCAGGGGTGGAACTTTGGGCTCTAGCTCCATGCCGTCCAAAATCAATTTGGGCGTCGGCGTCTCCGCTTTGGCGGCGTGCGCCATGCCCGCACTCAGGACCAGCATGCCGGCGACGACGAACAGCAGGGAGAGCCACTTCTTCATGCTTCACCTCGATGTCTAAAAGATTTGCGAACAAGGCCGATCTATGTAAGTCCAGCAGCGGCTCGTCCACGATTCATTAGACGTCGAAAAGCATGAAAAGTTGCGTATTGAAGGAAAAAAAGGCCCTTTGCCCCGAAATTTGCCGAATCGGAGACAAAAGGTCCTTTTTCCGCCCTGAAGGCTTTCGTATCCGCGTTATTGGGCTTAGACGATCGCGCTGGCGGCCCGGCGCTGCTCATAAGCGGTAATCGCCGCTTCGTGCTGAAGCGTGAGGCCGATATCGTCCAAGCCTTGCAGCAGGAAGTTGCGGCGATGAGCGTCGATCTCGAACGGAATGCGCAAGCCGTCCTCGTCGGTCACGACTTGGTTCTCCAGGTCGACGTTCAGCTTGTAGCCTTCTTTCGCTTCCGTGCGCTTGAACAGGTCGTCGACCTGCTCTTCGCTCAGCTTGATCGGCAGAATGCCGTTCTTAAAGCAGTTGTTGTAGAAAATGTCGGCGAACGAAGGCGCGATGATGCAGCGGAAACCGTAGTCCAGAATCGCCCATGGCGCATGCTCGCGGGACGAGCCGCAGCCGAAGTTGGCCCGGGACAGCAGGATCGACGCGCCCTGGTAGCGCGGCTTGTTCAGGCTGAACTCGGGAATGACGTTCCCCTGCTCGTCCCATCTCCATTCGAAGAACAGAAACTGGCCGAATCCGCTTCTTTCGATTCTTTTCAAAAATTGCTTCGGAATAATGGCGTCCGTATCTACGTTCACCCGGTCGACCGGGGCGACAAGTCCGTTCAGTTGTACAAAAGCTTCCATGTTCGTGTTCCTCCCCTTACGCCGTCACTTCGGCTTTGAAATCCCATGTGCGCACATCGACGAAACGTCCCTGGATGGCCGCAGCCGCAGCCATCTCCGGAGATACGAGATGCGTGCGCCCGCCGCGGCCTTGACGGCCTTCGAAATTCCGGTTGGACGTCGATGCGCAGCGCTGGCCGGGCTGGAGAACGTCGGGGTTCATGGCGAGGCACATGCTGCAGCCCGCATCGCGCCACTCGAATCCGGCTTCGATGAAAATTCGGTCGAGTCCTTCCTTCTCGGCCTGAAGCTTGACGCGCCCCGATCCCGGAACGACGATCGCCGTCACTTTGGGGCTCACTTTGTAGCCGCGCGCCACGGAGGCCGCGGCCCGCAGATCCTCGATCCGTCCGTTCGTGCACGAGCCGATGAAGACGTAATCGATCTCGATATCGGTCATCGGCGTACCCGGCTTCAGTCCCATGTACTCGATCGCGCTCTTGGCCGCTTTGCGCTCGTTCTCGGTCGGAAGCTCCTCCGGAACCGGAACCGCGCCGGTAATGCCCGTCCCCATGCCCGGGCTCGTGCCCCAAGTCACTTGAGGAATCAACGACTCCACGTCGAAGTCGAGTACGGCGTCATATTCCGCGCCTTCGTCCGTGCACAGCGCCTTCCACTGCTCGACCGCCTTGTCGAACGCTTCGCCCTTCGGCGCGTATTCTCGTCCGCGCAAATATTCGAACGTCGTCTCGTCCGGGGCGATGAGGCCAGCGCGCGCGCCCGCTTCGATGGACATGTTGCAGACGGTCATCCGTTCCTCCATCGACAGCTCGCGAATCGCTTCGCCGGTATACTCCATGACGTAGCCGGTGCCGAAGTCCGTGCCGTATTTCGCGATCAGACCGAGAATCATATCCTTCGCGGTAATGCCGGGCTTGCGCTTGCCGTTGAAGCGGATGCACATCGTTTTGGCTTTCGACTGCTGCAGACATTGCGTCGCAAGCACATGCTCGACTTCGCTTGTGCCGATCCCGAAGGCGAGCGCTCCGAACGCGCCGTGCGTGGACGTGTGGCTGTCACCGCAGACGATCGTCTTGCCCGGATGAGTCAGACCGAGCTCCGGACCCATGACGTGAACGACGCCTTGATCGATCGTGTTCAGATCGTACAGCTTCACGCCGAACTCCTTGCAGTTCGCGGTCAGAGTATCGACCTGCTGCTTGGAGATCGGGTCGGAAATGTTGAAGCGGTCTTTCGTCGGAACGTTGTGGTCCATCGTCGCGAACGTCAATTCCGGGCGTCTCACTTTGCGTCCGGACAGACGCAAGCCTTCGAACGCTTGCGGAGACGTCACCTCGTGCACCAGATGGAGATCGATATACAGGATGCTGGGCTTCCCTTGCTCCGCTACGATCTCATGATTTTCCCAAATTTTCTCGAACATCGTTTTTTTGCTCATCTGCTGTTCACCCCAATAATTCTCTTTAGCTTGCTCCTATCTTATCATTTCGTCTATCATTGTTCCAAGATATAATTTCTATAAGGTTAATAGTTCCAAACTATAGAGGAGGCGGTTTCCCGTGGAATTCCGACAGCTGCAATACGCGATCCAGATCGCACAGGAAAGAAACTTCTCGCGCGCCGCGGAGAAGCTGCATATCGCCCAGCCGTCCCTCAGCCAGCAGCTGTCCAAGCTGGAGAAGGAGCTCGGCGTGCTGCTGTTCAAGAGAAGCACCAACTCGGTGGAGCTGACGCATGCCGGGAGCGTATTCGTGGAGAAAGCGCAGCATATCGTCGATATGGCCGACCAGCTTCGCCGCGAGATGGAAGACATCGCCGACATGCGCAAAGGCCGGCTCGTCGTCGGCAGTCTGCCGATGACCGGCGCCCATGTGCTGCCGCATGTGCTTCCCGTTTTTCGCGAAGCTTATCCGAACATCGAAATCGTGCTGATCGAGGAGACGACGCGGCAGTTGGAGCAATTGACGGCCAGCGGCGGCACGGACGTCAGCCTGCTCTCGCTCCCGCTGATTGAGCCGTCGCTCGCCTACTTGCCCGTGATCGAGGAAGGCATCTGTCTCGCCGCTCCTCCCGATCATCCTCTCGCGCAGCTTCGGGATCGGGCGGTGTCCGTCGAGCAGCTGAAGGACGAGCCGTTCATTCTGCTGAAGAAAGGACAAGGCTTCCGGCTGATCGCGCACGATCTGTGCGCCGCAGCCGGCTTCGATCCGCGCGTCGTCTTCGAGAGCGCCAACATCGACACGGTCCAGGCTCTCGTTGCGGCCGGCATGGGCGTCGCGTTCCTGCCCCGGATGGTGACGCGCAGCGATTGGCAGGGACGGGCCCCTGTCTACTTAAAACTGGAGGGCAGCCCGACGCGCACGCTCGTGATCGCCTACCGCAAGGGGCGGTATCTGTCCAACGCGGCCGAAGCTTTCATCGCCACGTTCCGCGCCACCATCGACAACATCGGCATGAACAAGTAAGCGGGGCGATTCCCGGAGCTCGCTTACGGTCCGGCGGATCGTTACATCGCCCATCGCGCCGATCGGCGGCTCGCTAACGGTCCGACAAGCCGCTACACCGCTCATCTCGCCCGTCAGCGGCCCGTTTGCGGTCCGGCAGACCGCTATTCGTACAGGCTTGGCCTGCGGTCGGCGAACACGGGAATACGGCCCCGCACCTCGTCTACGAGTGCGAGATCGAGGTCCGCAACGACAATCGTTTCCTCCTCGCCGGCTTCCGCCAGCACCTCGCCCCACGGATCGATCGCCATCGAATGGCCGAAGAAGCTTGAACCTCCGCTTTCGCCGACCGTATTGCAGGAGACGACGAACATCTGGTTCTCGATCGCGCGCGCCTGCAGCAGCGTTCGCCAATGATGCAGCCGGGGATGCGGCCATTCGGCCGGGACGAGGAGCAGCTTCGCGCCGCCGAGCGCCAGCTTCCGGGCCAGCTCGGGAAAGCGGATATCGTAGCAGATCATCGCAGCCGCAGGAACGCCCTCCAGCTCGAACGCGCCCGCCGTCTCTCCCGCCTCCAGATGCTGATGCTCGTTCATCAGCTGAAACAGATGGATTTTGCTGTACTCGGCCGTCGCCGCTCCCGACCGGTCGAAGACGTGAATCGTGTTCGTGACGGCGTCTCCGCGAAGCTGCGCGATCGACCCCGCCAGCACATGAATCCCGTGCCGCCTGGCAAAGCGGGATACGACTTCTTTCGTCCGCGCCCCGTCCGGATCGGCCAGCTTCCGTATTTCCGTCAGAGCGTAGCCGGTATTCCACATCTCCGGAAGAACGATCAGATCCGGCTTCGGGTCGAGCGCGGCCGCTTCTTCCAATTTCGCTTCCATCTTCGCGAAGTTGGCTTCCGTATTCCCCGCTTCTATATTCATCTGAACCAGCGCGATGCGCCACTTGGTCGTCATTCTGAATCCCTCCTGCGACGTTCCGTTAATGAAGACGGCCGGCGATCGTTCCGGCGCATGCCGACCTTCTCTTCTGTCCTCCATCGTACTGCATCCCCCGTGTTCCGGCAACCCGATCGTGCAAACCCCCATTATTCCAATATGACTTCAGATACTTTTTTTGAAAAAAAGCCCGAATCCGTTGCCGAGCCGATGCCGTTATGCTACATTCATCCTATTCCTATACCAAGCATGACGGAGCGTGACAATCGAGCATGAGCTTCAAGATGACCCCCGCTAAGCGAATGCAGCATTTGCCGGAGCAGTTTTTTGCAGCGCTGGTCGCCAAGGCGAACGCGCGCGCGGCAACCGGCAGCGACGTGATCAATCTCGGACAAGGCAATCCCGATCTGCCGACGCCCGCGAACGTCGTGGAGCGGCTTAAGACTGCGGCCGAAAATCCCCTGTATCACAAATACCCGCCCTTTCGCGGATTTCCGTTCCTGAAGCAGGCGGTCGCCGAGCGCTACAAGGCGGATTACGGCGTCGATCTGAACCCGGAGAAGGAGGTCGCCGTTCTGTTCGGAGGCAAATCCGGTCTGATCGAGATCAGCCAAATCTACCTTGATCCTGGGGACGTCTGCCTTGTGCCCGATCCGGGCTATCCGGATTACTGGTCCGGCGTCGCGCTGGCCGGGGCGGAGATGTGCTTCATGCCGCTGAAGGAAGAGAACGGATTCCTCCCCGATTACGAGGCGATTCCGGCGGCGGCCGCCTCCGGGGCCAAGCTGATGTTCCTGAACTATCCGAACAACCCGACGGCGGCGACCGCCACCGCCGAATTCTACGAACGGACCGTGGCCTTCGCGCGCAAGCATAACGTCATCGTCGCCAGCGACTTCGCTTACGGGGCGATCGGCTTTGACGGCATCCGTCCGGTCAGCTTCCTGGAGACGCCTGGCGCCAAGGAGGTCGGCGTCGAGTTCTACACCTTGTCCAAAACGTATAACATGGCCGGCTGGCGCGTCGGCTTTGCCATCGGCAACGCGGACATTATCGAACAGATCAACCTGATTCAGGATCATATGTATTGCAGCCTGTTCGGCGGCATTCAGGAGGCGGCCGCGGAGGCGCTGACCGGACCTCAGCAATCGGTCGCAGAGCTTGTGGCTACCTACGAAAGCCGCCGCAACGCCCTGTACGGCGCTCTGGAAGAGATCGGCTGGAAAGCGGCCAAGCCTGCGGGCTCCTTCTTCTGCTGGCTGCCGGTCGCTCCGGGCCATACGTCGATGTCCTTCGCCAACCTGCTGCTGGAGCAGGCCAACGTCGTCGTCGCCCCGGGCTCGGGCTTCGGCGAAAGCGGCGAGGGCTACGTGCGGCTCGGGCTGCTGACCAGCGAGGAGAGGCTGCGCGAGGTCGCCGCCAGAGTCGGCCGTCTGGGCCTGTTCTAGACCGTCTCTCCGGCGCCGGTTCCTTTACAACCCTTGCGGCTCATGGTATTCTTAGGGTACTCGAGCGTCGGCGCGGCCGGCGGGATCATAGGAACGCAACGACGGGAAACGAAGCGGACAAGGGCATGCCAGAGAGTAAATTTCCAGGCTGAAAGAATTTACCTTGCCCCCCGCCTCCCCCATCCCCGAGCGGACGGCGACGAGCCGGACAGAGCCCGCTGTTATCGGGAGCATGAGAGGACGGATGCCTCTGTATTCTGGCGCCGTCAACGAAGGTGGTACCGCGGAAGATTAGCTTTCGTCCTTTAGAGGGCGGAAGTTTTTTTATGGCTTGATAAGGGGTTGAACGCATGGGCAAACGAATCGTAGTCAAAATCGGAAGCAGCTCCCTCACCTCCGAGCAGGGCGGCTTAAACCGCGACCGGGTGAAGTTCTTCGCAGACGAGCTAGCCTCGCTGCACCGTTCGGGACATCAGGTGCTGCTCGTTACGTCCGGAGCGATCGCCGCCGGCTTTCGCCGACTGGGTTACGCTTCGAGGCCGAAGCTGGTGCACGAGAAGCAGGCGGCCGCATCGGTCGGGCAAGCGCTGCTAATGCAAGCTTACCAGGAAGCGCTGGACGCGAGCGGCATCGCCGCCGCCCAAATCCTGCTGACGCGGCCGGATTTCAGCAACCGGGGACGGGCGCAGAACGCCACGCGCACGATTGAGGAGCTGCTGAAGCAGCATGCCATTCCGGTCATTAACGAGAACGACACCGTCGCCGTGGACGAAATCAAATTCGGAGAGAACGATTCCCTGTCCGCGCTCGTCGCCAATCTCGTCAAAGCCGACGGCTTGTACATTCTGACCGATATGGACGGCTTGTATACGGGAGATCCGCGCAAAACGCCGGAAGCCTCCCGCATCGAACACGTCGAGACGCTCACCGAGGAGCTGTACCGGATGGCCGGGGGCGCCGGCTCGTCCGTCGGCACGGGCGGCATGCGCTCCAAGCTCGAGGCGGCCCGCATCGCCATGCAAGGAGGCGTTCCGGCGTTCGTCGGGCGGGTATCCGATCCCGGTGACCTGCAGGCGGCCGTGGCCGGACAAGGGAAGGGCACTTATTTCGCCTCCTCCCTCCACTCGCTCTCGGCCAAGAAGCATTGGGTCGGCTTTCTGTCCGATCCGCAAGGGAGAGTCGTCGTCGACGACGGGGCCGGGGACGCCCTGCTGAACCGGGGACGAAGTCTGCTGCCTGCAGGCGTTACGGCGGCGGAGGGTGACTTCCACCCCGGGGAAGTCGTTGAGGTCGTCGGCGCGGACGGCCGCGTGCTCGGGAGGGGCGTCACAAATTATGCCGCCTGGCAGATTATCGCCGTCGCCGGCTTATCGACCGAGGAGGCGCGCAAACGCGTCGAAGTCGGCCGTATCGAAGTGATTCACCGCGACGAATGGGTCGCATCCACCATCGTAAAGGAGGCTCACGCCCATGAGTGAAGTCGTAACGAAAGCGAAAGCGGCGCGGGAGACGACCGCCGCGCTGAACAAGTTGACCGAAGACCAGAAAAACGAAGCGCTGCTTCTCGTCGCCGACGCCCTGTTAACCTCGCAGGACCGTCTGCTCGCGGCCAATGAAGAGGACATCGTCCGCGGGCGCGCGCAGGGAACGTCTGAATCTCTGCTCGACCGGCTTAAGCTGACTCCCGAGCGGCTCCGGGGAATCGCGCAGGGCGTGCGGGAAGTCGTCGCCCTTCCCGATCCGGTAGGCGAGACGCTGCAGACTTTCGAGCGTCCGAACGGCCTGTCGATCGAGCAAAGGCGGGTTCCGCTCGGCGTTATCGGCATGATCTACGAAGCGCGGCCCAACGTTACCGTCGACGCCGCCTCCCTGTGTCTGAAAACCGGCAACGCCGTCGTTCTTCGCGGAGGCTCGGCCGCGCTCTCCTCCAACCGCGTCATCGTCGAGGTCATGCGCGGCGCGCTGTCCCGTTCAGCCATTCCCGCTGAGGCGCTGCAACTGATCGAGGACTCCGATCGCAAATCCGTCGACGAGATGCTTAAGCTGAACGGGCTGCTGGACGTCATCATCCCTAGGGGCGGAGCGTCGCTCATTCAGAATGTCGTCCAGAACGCGACTGTGCCTGTCATCGAGACCGGCGCTGGAATCTGTCATACGTTCGCGGATGCCAGCGCCGATTACGCGATGGCGGAAGCGATCGCCCTAAACGCGAAGGTTCAGCGCCCATCGGTGTGCAACTCGATGGAGACGCTGCTGCTGCACGAAGCGTTCGCCGCCGATCATCTCTCGGCCCTTGCCGACAAGTTTCGCGAGGCCGGCGTGCAGTTGAGGGGCTGCGGCGCTTCCCGCCAGCTCGCGCCCTGGATCGGGGAAGCGACGGACGCCGACTACGCCACCGAGTACAACGACTACATCTTAAACGTGAAAGTGGTAAAAGATGTAGACGAAGCGCTCGCGCACATCCGCCGATTCGGCACGCAGCATTCGGAATGCATCGTCACCGAAGACGCGAAGAACGCCGAGCGTTTTCTTCAGGAGGTGGACGCCGCAGCCGTCTACCATAACGCCTCCACGCGCTTTACCGACGGGTTCGAGTTCGGTTTCGGCGCGGAGATCGGCATCAGCACGCAGAAGCTCCACGCGCGCGGTCCGATGGGCTTGCCGGCGCTGACGTCAACGAAATATCGAATAGTCGGAACAGGCCAAATCAGAACCTAGGAGGTGCAGGATGTCCAGTCCCGCTACGTCCTCCCTGAAGGACGTTCAGCTATGCTTTTACGGAGCCGGCTCGATGGCCGAAGCGATCCTGCGCGGCTTGACCGGCTCCCGGCTTGCCGATCCCGGAAGCATCGCCGTCATGAACCGTCAGAATGCGGCACGTCTTCAAGAGCTCTCGCAGCGGTACGGCGTCGTTCCCGCCGACACCGACGACAAGAAGCGCGCGGCGCTGTCATCCGCGGACGTCATCGTGCTCGGCATGAAGCCGAAGGACGCCGCGGGCGCGATCCGTGCGCTGAAGCCGCTGCTCCGCCCCGAGCAGCTTGTCGTATCGCTCATCGCCGGCTTGTCCATCTCTACCGTTCATCAGCTGCTCGGACGGGAGCAGCCGGTCGTCCGCACGATGCCCAATACGTCCAGCACGATCGGTCTCGGCGCGACAGGCATCAGCTTCTCCGCCTCGGTATCCGCGGAGCGGCGCGAGCTGGCGCTGGAAATGTTCAGCGCGATCGGCATGACGGCCGTCGTCGAGGAGCCGTTGATCGAAGCGGTCAACGGCGTGTCCGGAAGCGGGCCCGCTTACGTCTACTATTTGATGGAAGCGATGATCGGCGCCGGCGTCCGACTTGGCCTGACGCCGGAGGCAGCCCAAGCGCTCACCGTTCAGACCGTTCGCGGAGCGGCCGAGATGGTGCTCGCCACCGGAGAACATCCGGAAGAGCTGCGCCGCAAGGTGACGTCTCCGAACGGAACGACGCAAGCGGCGATAGAGACGCTGGAGCGATTTGCCTTCCGCGAAGGGATGAACGAGGCCATCCTCCGCTGCGCGGAGAGAGCCCGGGAGATGGGCGAAGCGATCCGCGAGGAAGCCGCCCAATCCTGAATCTGCATGGAAAGAAGGTTAAGATCGAATGAATTCATCTCATCCCTACAGCCGCGCCACATACCGGCTGTACGACGATAAAGCCGACTTCGACAAGAAAGCGCAGGGAATCGCCGTCGGTCTCACCGTCGGAAGCTGGACCGAGCTGCCCGAAGCGGCCAAGGAGCAGATGCGCAAGCATCTCGGTCAGGTCGTGTCCGTAGACGTGCATGATCCGGAGGGCGCGCAGCCTGGCGAGCGGTACGCCGACATCACGATCGCTTATCCCGATTTGAACTTCAGCCGGGACATTCCCGCTTTTCTCGTGACCGCCTTCGGCAAGCTGTCGATGGACGGCAAAATCAAGCTGATCGACATCGAACCGTCCGCCGAATTTCTGAGCGCTTTCCCGGGTCCGAAGTTCGGCGTCCAGGGCGTGCGGGATCTGCTCGGCGTCCGCGACCGGCCGCTCGTGATGAGCATTTTCAAATCCGTGATCGGCCACGATCTGGCGAATCTGCGCGAGCAATTTCTGCAGCAGGCGCTTGGCGGCGTAGACCTGATCAAGGACGACGAGATATTGTTCGAGAACCCGCTCACCCCGCTGGAGAAGCGCGTGGAAGCCTGCGTCTCCGCCGCCCGCGAGGCGGAACGGACGACCGGACAGAAGCTGATCTATTTCGCCAACTTGACGGGCCCGACGTTCGAGCTCAAGGCGAACGCCAAGCGCGCGATTGCGGCCGGGGCGAGCGGCCTGCTGTTCAACGTGCTCGCTTACGGCTTCGACGCGCTGACCGAGCTGGCCAAGGATCCGGATATCCGCGTCCCGATCGCCGCGCACCCCGCCATGGCGGGAGCGTTCTATCCGTCGGCGCATTACGGCATTTCCGCGCCGGTTCTGCTGGGCAAGCTGATGAGAATCGCCGGAGCCGATCTGTCGCTCTTCCCTTCCCCTTACGGCTCCGTCGTTATGCCGAAGGCGGAGAATCTGGCGGTGATGAACAGCCTTCTCTCTCCGGAGCTTCCGCAGAAGCCGGCTTTCCCGGTTCCGTCCGCCGGCATCCACCCGGGGCTCGTGCCGCTGATCATGGCGGACTTCGGGCCGGAGGTGGTCGTGAACGCCGGCGGCGGCGTACACGGACATCCCGGAGGCGCAGCGGCCGGAGGGCGCGCGTTCCGGCAGGCCGTCGATGCGGTCAAGTTGGGGGTGCCGCTGGAGAAGTATGCGGAAAGCCGCGAGGAATTGCGCATCGCGATCGAACGCTGGGGGGTACGCACGTCTTGAACGACACGACACCGGATTTTCCGAGACCGCCCGTTCTATTCTGCGACTTCGACGGCACGATTACGCTAAGCGACAACATCGTCGCCGTCATGAAGCATTTTAACCCGCCGGGCTGGGAGGAGATCGTGCGGGAGATTATCGCCGACACCAAGTCGGTTAAGCAAGGCGTCGGCGAGATGTTCGCGCTCTTCCCCTCCTCTATGAAGGATGAAATTAAACAGTACATTTTATCGAGCGCCGGCATCCGTCCGGGTTTTGCGGAGCTGCTGAGCTGGTGCAGGGCTCACGATGTGCCGTTCTACGTCACGAGCGGCGGAATCGACTTTTTCGTCCATCCGCTGCTGGCGCCCTACGGCATTCCGTCCGATCATATTTATTGCAACGGCAGCGACTTCAGCGGAGACTCCATCCGCATTACGTGGCCGCATGACTGCGACGACTATTGCGACAATCGCGGACGCTGCGGCATGTGCAAAACGGCGGTCATCCGCCGGTTCCCGGAAGACCGATACTATCGCATTCTAATCGGAGACAGCGTCACCGATTTTCCCGGAGCGAAGATCGTCGATCTCGTCTTCTCCCGCTCCCATCTGACGGATAAATGCCGGGAGCTCGGCCTTCCGCATCTGCCGTTCGAGACGTTCCACGACGTCATCCACCATCTCGAACAAGGAGGCTTGCGTTCATGAGCTTCGCGAGCATTACGACAGAAGAGAAACGACGCGTGCTCGGCGAGTTTACCGAGGTGAAGGCGGACTTCGCTTCGCGCGGCTGGTTCGCCGGCACCGGCGGCAATCTGTCGATGCGTATCGGCCCCTACTCGCCGGATGAATTTTACTTCGCCGTGACGGCCAGCGGCAAAGACAAGACTCGCTCGACGCCGGAGGATTTCCTGTTCGTCGATCAGGACGGCCGCCCGTGCGAAGCGACGGCGCTCAAGCCGTCGGCCGAGACGTCGCTTCATCGCGAGATCTACCGACTGACCGGCGCAGGCGCCATTTTCCATATTCATAGCGTGTTCAACAATCTCGTGTCCGAATGGTTCTGGGAGCGCCGCGCCGTGCCGATCCAAGGCGTCGAGCTGATCAAGGCGTTCAACATTTGGGAGGAGGACGCCGCCATCGAGGTGCCGATTCTGACCAACTACGCCGACGTGCCGCGCATCGTTCCGGAAATTACGGAAAGGCTCGATCCCCGCGTCCCCGGGCTGCTCATTCGCAAGCACGGCGTATGCGCCTGGGGCAAGGACGCGTTCGAGGCGAAGAAGCATCTGGAGGCGTTCGAGTTTTTATTCGAATACGTGTACCGGTGGGAGCTTCTGTCGAAGAAGTAAAAGCCAAGCATAAACGCCTTCGGCGTCCTCTAGACGCAGAATCGCGTTTGCAGGAAAAAAATCCGCTGCTTGCCCGTTCGGGCCAAGAGCGGATTTTTTCTTGCCGTTTAAGTGCCTGGACGGCCGGAGCGGAACTTCTGTCCGTAGTCGCGAGCCTCCTCTACATTGGTCACCCGGTTGCGGCTCCATTCGAGGAGAATCCGGTCGATATAGCGGAAGCTCAGCTTGCCCGCGAATACCGATTCCTTCAACGCGAAGCGGATCAGTTCCTCCGCGTATTGGTCCTGATCCAGCCAGCCGTTCATAATCTCGTATTCGGTCGGCGTCAGCGGCCGCCCGAACTCCTGCTCGAACAGCGAGAACAGGCTGCCCGCGACCGGCATCGCGGCCGCGCGCACGGGCGTTCGCCCGGCGTCCTCGTCCGCTCCATCGGCCCGCCCCTCCCGAATCGGCAGGGCGCCAGCGGACAGCAAAGCTCCGATCTCGTAGAACAGCCCGGACAGATTATAGCGTTCCGACTGGACGCCCGATAGCGGATCGAACACTTCGTCGATCGCGACAAAGCCGAGCTTCATCAGCTTTTGCAGCGTCTGCCCGACCAGCGACGGCGAGCAGCCCAATCTCGTCTGCAGCTGCTCGATTGTCGGGAAGTCGTTCTGCTCCAGTTGGCGAAAAGCAATCAGATGCAACAGCAGCATCGCTTCCGTATCGTTGAGCTTAAGCGCCCTGTACGTTCTCAGCAGCGCGTACGGGATGCTGACCGCTCCGTCCATGTAAGCCTCGGCCATTCCTCTGGCCATCGAACCTCGATCGTTCATTCCCCGGCCCCCCCTTATTCGAAGCTAATAGAGCCGTATGATCGGCCCGGTTCTCTGCGCAGATAGCGGATATTAAAAGCTCGCCTGGCCGGCCGTTTTGTTTTTGACGAGCCGATACGTGTCTCGGGCGATCAGCAGCTCTTCGTTGGTCGGCACGACGAGGACGGCGACGGCGGAGTCGTCAGTCGTAATCGTGCGCGGCTCCGACGATCTGACCGAATTCCGCTCTTCGTCCAGCTTGACCCCGAAGAACGTCAGCCGCTCGCATACCGTTTTGCGCAGCACGTCCGAATTTTCCCCGACGCCCGCCGTGAACACGATGGCGTCCGCTCCGTCCATTGCGGCGATATAAGCGCCGATATACTTGCGAATCCGATACGCGTACATATCGAAGGCAAGCTTCGCGCTCTCGTTGCCCTCGTTCATCGCCTCGACGATCTCCCGCATATCGCTGCTCAGCCCCGAGATCGCGATCAAGCCGCTGTGCTTGTTCAGCATCGAGCTGACCTCGTTCAGCGTCAAATCTTCCTTGTTGATCGTATGCGGAACGACCGCCGGATCCAGATCCCCGCTCCGCGTTCCCATCATCAAGCCTTCAAGCGGGGTCATGCCCATGCTCGTGTCGTAGGATTTGCCGTGAAGAATCGCCGTGCAGCTCGCTCCGTTGCCGATATGACAGGTGATCAGCTTCAGCTGGCTGAGCGGCTTGCCCAGAAACTCCGCCGTCCGCTGGCTCACATAATCGTGCGACGTTCCGTGAAAGCCGTAGCGGCGAATTTTGTGCTTCCGGTACAGCACGGTCGGAATCGCGTACAGGTAAGAGCTCGGCGGCATCGTCTGATGGAAGGCGGTATCGAACACAACCGCCTGCGGCACCTCCGGCAAATTGTCCTCCACCGCCGTGATGCCCATCATATGCGCCGGATTATGCAGCGGGGCCAGATCGAACAACCTGCGGATTTCGAGCTTGACGTTGGCATCGACCAGCACCGATTCGCTGAACGACTCGCCTCCGTGGACGACCCGATGGCCGACGGCCTGAATATCGGCGATGTTGCGCAGCACGCCGAACTTCCGATGCGTCAGCATATCGAGCACTTTCTTGATCGCCGTCGTATGATCGAGAATCTCGCTCACTTCCCGCACTTCCGGCTGATGATCGACCTCGTGGGTCAGAATCGAGGAATCCATGCCGATCCGCTCCACTCTGCCTTTGGCGATGGCGGTCTCCGTGCTCATATTGTACAGTTGGTATTTCAGCGAAGAGCTTCCCGCATTAATAACGAGTATGTTCATGGAAGCCGGTCACCGTCCTTGTCGTACTTGAAAAATCCGATTCCTGTTTTGAGGCCGAGCTGACCGGCCCTTACCTTTTTCTTAAGCAGGAACGACGGGCGATATTTCAGCTCGCCGTATTCCCGGAACATGCGCTCGAGCGCCGCCAGCACCGAGTCGAGCCCGAAGCGATCCGCCATCTCCAGCGGTCCGTGCTCAAAGCTGTAGCCCATGCTCATCGCCGCGTCGATATCCTCCGGAGAGGCGACCCCCTCCTCCAGCACGTGAAGCGCTTCGTTAATTAGCAGACAGATCAGCCTTGTCGTTACATAGCCGGGCGATTCGTAGACCATGACCCCTTTTTTGGACAGGACGTCGTCGATAAACTCTTTCGTCTTGCCGAAGGTCTCGTCGGACGTCTGCAAACCGCGTATAATTTCCACGACGTCGATCTGGAAGGCCGGGTAGACGAAGTGCATGCCGATGACCCTTCCGGGGAATTTGCTGGCTCCTGCCAGCTCGGTCAAGCTCAACGTCGAGGTATTGCTCGCGACGATGGCGTCGGAAGGCAGAATTTCGTCCAACTGCCGGATTACTTCTTTTTTGCTGTCAAGCTCTTCGCTGATCGTCTCGATGACGAGATCGCATTTCGCCAGATCATGCAAGGAAGCCTCCATATGTATTCGGCTTAACGTCAGCTTCTTCTCCGCCGATGTAATCGCCCATCTTTCCAATTGGCGATCCAGACTGTTCTCCAGCATTTCCTTCGCCTGCTGCAGCTTGTCCGGCGTCTTCTCTACCAGATGTACGTCCAATCCTTTAACGGCGAGCATCTCGGCAATGCTCTGTCCCATCGTCCCTGCGCCTACAACGCCAACGACTCTAAACATGCTTCTGTTTCCCTCCACCCGGTTGCCGCGATTATTTGCGCGATTCTCGCGCTATATATAAGAATAAGACGAGCGCACCCGTTTCGCATTGAAATACTTCACACTTGCGAAACTATTTTTCGGGTACTCTCATCTTATCATAATCGCCGCTACCGTGACGAATCGGAGAACCAGTTTCTGAACCATTTTTTCCAATTTTCAACATACTTTTCTTGAATCGCCCACTGCACCATAACGACCGACTCGTTGGCGTCGATATCCAGCGTGACCGTTTGTCTTTCCGATTCGGGCTGCCGGTACGGCACGAGCCGGATCTGATCGTCGGAGACGATGACGGCGACGTCCCCGTCCTGGGACGTGAAGGCGTCGACCGCCTCCGGCTCGAGCCGCTTGACTTCTTCCCAAGCCAGCGACAGCGGCTTGTCCTTGACGATGTCCGTGCTCTCGAGGGGCACCTCCACCGTCGGCCATTCCTTGATGCGCTCCGGATCGAACGCTCCGGAGGATCGCGCCGCCGACTTCGCCACCCAGGCGTTATTCTCCCGGACGACAGCCCACCGCTCCACCCTCGCCGTCGGATGGTCGAAGCCCAAAGCCTCGTTTAACGCGACATTCTCCACCGCGAGCGCATCTGCGTTGGCGGCCCGGTTGGCCGGGGCCAACGTCGGCAGCAGATTTACGACCACTTCGCTTTGGTCGAGCGCGCGGGCGCCGGAGTCCAGCTTCTTCGTCAGAAGAATCGACACGTAATGGTCTCCCGCGTAGAGAAGCTTCTCCGTCATCCGGGCCGGAGAGACTTCCTTTATTTTTTCCGGAACCGTTTTGACCCCGTTTTTGTGGGCGATCAGCTGTTGGGCTCCTGTGCCCGCCGAATCGTCGACGGCTTCGATGTGCCAGAAATTTTGCCCGTAGGGCATCCAGATCCCGGAGCCGCTTCCGATCACCTGCAGCCGCTCGTTCTCGGCAGCGACCACGATCGTCCGATAGCTGCTGCGGTCGCTCGTCTCGTCCTTGCGAAGCCCGATCACGACGGCGGAATGCGGGTTAGGATTTCCTTCGGCCCCGTCGTTCAAACCAGCCGTAGAGGGAGCCTGTTCCGTAGGAACGGCCAATTCCTCCGGCTCCGGCTTGCCGTCGAGGCTGTTCCATCCCCAGACGGCGACGACGGCCGCCAGCACCAGGAGGAAGGAAGCGGCGGCGATTCGCCTCAGGAAGAACGGTCGTCTCTCCCCGCGCTGCGGTTCGTTCAGATTGGCATGGATTTTCCGTCTCAGATTCTCGTCGAACCCTTCTCGAGAAAACGGACCGCTTCTCAGCTGCCTGAACAGCTCCTTGTCATCCATCGCGGTTCGCCTCCTTCATCTTGGATAGTTTCTGACGGGCGTGGAACATTCTCGACTTGACCGTTCCCTCCGTCACGTCCAATATTTGCGCGATCTCCTTTAAGGACATCTGATGATGAGCGTATAAAATGATGACCTCTCTATATTTCCTAGGCAGCTGCAAAACCATCGCCCACATGTCGTTCACGGCCGATTTCTCCATCACGTCCTGCTCGACGGAGTGCCGCTCCCCGTAGTCTTCCACGAAATCCGACAGCGTCACCTTGCGGAAAAAAGCGGATCTCTGAAAGTCGATCGCGGTATTGCGGGTAATGGTCAGCAACCAGGTTTTCACCGAGGCGTCCCGACGAAAGGCATGCATATTGCGAAAAACCTTAATAAACACCTCTTGCGTAATATCGTCGGCGAGATCCCATTTCCGGGTGATGCTGTAGGCGTAATTCCAGACTTCCTTGCCGTAGGCCGTCATCAATTCGTTCAGCAGTCCCTTGTTGTCGTCGCTTTCAACCATATATTTAAGGAAATCGAATTTCCGCTCAGACTCCAATCTTGCCACCTCTAATCCGTTAGACGATTCATAAGCGCACTCGGTTCAATGCTATCATATTTTAAATGCGATTTCCTTCCTTACGGCCGCGATTCGACTTAAATTTACCCAAAATTATGTAAAACCGCGAACGCGGTCATGACCGAAGGGAGAACTGTCCGGTCCGTATCGCCGGACAGCCCGCCCCCCGATCGTCAGGCGGCCTCCTGGGCCAGCATATCGCGAAGCTGCTTGCCGGACAGCGTCTCCTCACTGACCAGATGGTTCAGCAGCAGCTGAAACGAAGCCTTCCGACGCTCAAGCAGCTCTCTCGTTTTGTCCGTCAATGCGCCCAGAATAGCGGCGTTCTCCGCCGACCATTGCTCTTGCGTCAGCGCCTGGGGATGAACGATGCCAAGGTTGGACATGCCGGATTCGATGATCGTTCTGACGATGGAGGTCGCCTGATCGAAGTCGCCCTTGGAGCCCGTGCTGCGGCCTCCGTAGAAGATTTCCTCCGCGACGGCTCCGCCGAGCGCGATCATGATCTGCTCCTCCAGCACCGTCTTCGTGTACAGGTAGCTGTCCTGACGGGGATGATGACGCACGTACCCGAGCGCTTGCCCGCGCGGCGTAAGCGACACCTGCGCGACGCTGTTCGGGCGGACTGTCTCGGCGACGATCGCATGCCCCAGCTCGTGGATCGCCACGCGTTCGCGCTCCTCTCTCGTCGTCTCGCGGTCCATCCGCTCGCCCATCATCACCTTGTCGATCGCCTGCGTCAGATGCGCCGCCGTAATTTTCTCCGCCTCGTCGCGCATCGCATAGATCGCCGCTTCGTTCATGACGCTCTCGAGCTGCGCGCCGGAAAACCCGAACGTCTCCTCCGCCACCTTGGAGAGAGAAGCTTCGTCGTCCAGCGGCTTGTTGCGGGCGTGCAGCTTCAAAATGTGCTCCCTGCCGTTCTTGTCCGGCATATCGACCTGAATGTGGCGGTCGAATCGGCCCGGACGAAGCAGCGCCGGGTCCAGCAATTCCTTCCGGTTGGTCGCCGCGATGAGCAGAACGCGAATCGACTCGTCGCCCTGCACGCCGTCCATCTCCGTCAGCAGCTGGTTCAACGTCTGGTCGTACTCCCGATGCTGGCCGCCGTCCCGTTTGCCCCCGATCCCGTCGATTTCGTCGATAAAAATAATGGCGCTATTGCGCTTCAGCTTAACCGCCTGCTGCCGAGCTTCCTTGAACAGATCGCGGATTCGCCCGGCGCCGACGCCGACGTACATCTCCACGAATTCGCTGCCCGATGCGGCGATAAAGGCGGAATGCGTATACTGCGCCGCCGCCTTCGCCAGCAGCGTCTTGCCGGTGCCCGGAGGTCCGGTCAGCAGAATGCCCTTAAGCGGACGTATGCCCAGCTTCTGAATTTTATCCTTGTAGACGAGAAAATCCAGCGCTTCCTTCAGCTCCCGCTTCGGCTGATCCTGGCCGCCGATATCGTCGAAGGTGAGAAACTCGGGCTTGCGAATCGCCGTCTTCTTGCCTCCGGCCGCCCCCATCGCCATTCCTCCGCGCGAGCGGGACAGCATAAAGACCGCCCCGAACAGAATCAGCCCCATGACCAGAATGGCCGGAGGCAGACCTACGTACAGAAGAAACACAAGCGCGACGAGAATGGAGCCGATGGCCATCTCCCTGCCGTAATTTCCGATTTTACGCATTCGGCCACACCCCCAGCATGGCGGGCTGACGAGGCAGCACGACGAATTTCGCCGCGTCCCCGTCTCTTAGAGAGACGTAGACGTTATTCTCGTCGATGTCGGTCGTCGCCGTAACGCCCGGAAATGGCTCCGAGAGCTTCTCCATCGCTTCCCGGACGCCCGAATATTTGCGGTTCTCCATCGCTTCGGCGACGTCGAACAAGGAATAGCTCCACGCCTTGTCGAGCAGCTCGCTGCCGCGTGCCGTCACCTTAAGCTCCAGCTGTCGGCTGCCGATCTCTCCGGCCCCGTCCTGCTTGATCGTCCGGTACACCTCGCCCAGGTTGGCGCCGGCATCGAGCTCTACGCTGATCTTGACAAGCGAGCCCGTCATATGGACGTCCGCGGCTTCTACGCCCGGTACCGAGACCGCGACTTTGTCGAGCGGCTTCTCGATGCCGTAATGGCGGTAGGCGAACCATCCGCCGAACAGAATGGCGGCCGTGAGCGCCGCCGTTATCGTAATGGGCAGAATTCTGATTTTTTTCATTCGCCGATCCCCCTTGTCTAGTGTCTCTATGCTGTCTGATGCGATCGGGACTGGTCAAATAAGGTCAAACGAACGGCTTGGCCCTATCGAGTACACTAAAAGTATATCAGGAAATGATAGACGAATCGTTAGACGATGTCTGGCAATTCGAGCAAAATATCCTTTAATTTTATTTCGCATATTGAGAACAAATAGGACCATTCAACTGCGCGGCGCTTCACACAGGGGCATATATACGGAAAAGGAACCGTCAAGGATAATTCCTTGACGGTTCCGGCTATCCATCGACAAGAAAGATACGAGGACATTTACTGGGAAGACAATACATAAGTGCGAATAAGCGAGCCGTTCTCGAAAGAATAGAACTCGAGCGACTGGCGCTCTTCGTCGCCGGCGTCCCGGTAACGGATTTCCCATGCGGCCTGGCCGTTAAACCAGGCGGGCATCATCCGGATCGGCTCGGCGCTGTGAGCTTCGGCGAACTTGGCCCGCATCTGCTGCTCGGTCATGTTCTCGCTCGCCTTTTTCCGGACGATCTCCTCCTGCAGCAGGAACAGCGTCCACGCTTCGCCCCCGGCGTCCTCGCCCCTCACGATCCATACCGTATCTTGCCACGTATGCCGGTACACTTCGTCCACGCGGACCAATTCGCCCTGCTCTTTGGCGGCACGGATCGCCTGCTGCTCCCCCCGGCGGTAATCGGAATCGGCCGAACGGACGTACAGCACGAACGATACGGCGACGAACAAAAGAAAGCCGGCGATAAGGATCAGCCATCTGCCGGGAGAAAGAGAAGGCAGCGCTCGCTTGCCTTCGCTTCGGCTCATGTTCATGCCCGCAGCCTCCGATAGCAAGCCTCGGCTTCGGCCATGATCTTCTCCTCGTCCAGTGTGGTCAATCGGCCGTCCTTCAGCAGCTGCTTGCCGTCCACCCATACGTGAACGACGTCGGAGCCTCTGGCGGAGTATACGAGGTGAGACTCGTAATCGGTGCGCGGTACGAAATGGGATTGGGCGATGTTGACGGCGATGATGTCCGCCTTCAGGCCGATCTTCAACTGTCCGGCGACGCCTTCCAGCCCAAGCGAACGGGCCCCGTACAGCGTGGCCATGCGAAGCGCCTCCGCCGCCGGCACGACGGTCGGATCTCCGCTAACGCCCTTATGCAGCAGCGCTGCAGTCGTCATCTCCTGGAACAGGTCGAGATTGTTGTTGCTCGCCGCCCCGTCTGTTCCGAGCGATACGGTCACGCCCGCTTTCAGCAGCTCGGGCACCCGGGCTACGCCGCTCGCCAGCTTGAGATTGCTGATCGGATTGTGGGATACGGCGACCTTCCGTTCGGCCAGCAAGGCGATTTCCTCGTCGTTCAGGTGAACCGCGTGGGCGACGAGCGTCGGTCTTCCGAACACGCCGAGACGATCCAGATGCTCGACCGGACGGCAGCCGTAGTCGCGCACGTTCTGCTCCACCTCGGTCAGCGTCTCGGACATATGGGTATGCATCGGCAAATCCAGCTCGTGCGCCGCCTCCACGAACTTCAAGATATAGTCCGGCGGGCACGTATAAGGCGCATGAGGAGAGATCATGACACGAATCCGGCCGTCCGCCCGCCCGTGCCATTCCCGCGCGAATCCGATCGCGTCCTCCAGCTTGGCCTTCTGCACGTCTTCCGGACATAAGCCGATGACGCCTCTCGTCAGGCTGGCTCTTAAGCCGGAATTCTCCACCACTTCCGCGACGCGATGCATATGGTCGTACATGTCCACGAACGTCGTCGTCCCGCTCTTGATCATCTCGGCGGCGGCCAGCGCCGATCCCCAGTAGACGTCGTCTCCGGTAAATTTAGCCTCGGTCGGCCACATATGATTTTGCAGCCAATCCTGCAGCACGAGATCGTCGGCCATTCCTCGCAGCAGCGACATCGCCGCATGGCCGTGCGTGTTTACGAGACCGGGCATAAACAGCAGTCCGCTGCCGTCCACAATCTCTGTCGCTTGATCGGCTTCCTCCGGCGGCGCTTCCCCTTCGCCCATCCGGGCGATGATTCCGTCCTCCGCAACCAGCCAGCCCTGGAATACGGGCAGCTGCTCGTCCACTGTCACGAATAGGCCCTGTCTGATCAACAGCCGGGTCATGATTTCACTTCCCTTTCTCTCTCATCCTCATGAGCGTCCATATAATAAGCCAGGCTCAGCAGCTCGGCGGTAAAATCGGCGTTATGAATGCGAACGCCGGGGGCCGCCTTCAGAACGACGGGAGCAAAGTTCAGCAGCCCCTTAATGCCGGCGGCCACGAACTGGTCGGCGACGTTCTGCGCCTCACCGGCGGGCACCGTAATGATGCCTACGGCAATGTCGAGCTTCCGAACGGTGTCGGCAAGCTCCTGCATCGGCTGAACCTTAAGATGATTAATGGAGGAGCCCGCTTTGCTCTGATCGGCATCGAACACCGCCACAATCTTCATATTGTCTTTAATGTACATGTTGTAGTTGCACAAGGCGCGGCCCAGATTGCCGGTTCCGACCAGAGCGACGTTCATCGTTTTGTCCAGCTTTAAGATTTGGCGGATTTTCTCGATCAGGTAATCGACGTTATAGCCGACGCCTTTGCGGCCGAACTCGCCGAAGTAGGCCAAATCCTTGCGGATCTGGGCGGGATTGAGATCCAGCTTCTCCCCCAAGTCCTGCGACGATACGGTCTGAATGTGACTGAGGCTGAGTTCGTTCAGATAACGCAAATAAATCGGCAGCCGCCTGACGACGGCTTCGGATATTTTCATCGGCTTCATCGCATGTCCCCTCTCTTTTGCCCTGCGGCTAACGGTTTTTCCCCGTCCTCTTCCGATTGCAGCCATTGCGTAATTCTTGCCGACATGCCGGCTAGCGGCAAATGCTCCATTTTCGGACCCGGCAGCGAGTACAGAAAATATTTGCCGTAGCTCGTATCGATGACTCTCGTATCGTACAAAATGACGATTCCCTTGTCGCTGGCCGTTCGGACCAACCGCCCGAAGCCCTGCTTGAACTTAATGACCGCTTGCGGCAGCGACAGCTTCATGAACGGATTCTGATTCTCGGCCTGCAGCTTCTCGGACTTGGCCTCGGCCACCGGATGGTTGGGCGGCTGGAAAGGCAATCTCACGATCGCCAGACAGGTAAGAGCGTCGCCGGGCAGATCGATGCCCTCCCAGAAGCTGCTCGTGCCGAGGAGCACCGAGGCCGGCCGCTTCATGAACTGCTGCGTCAGCCGGCTTCTGCTGCCGTCGTCCACGCCCTGTCCGAGCACCTGAATGCCGGCCGGCTCGAGGAGATCCTTAAGCGGGCCGTAGACGTTCCTGAGCATCCGGTAGGAGGTGAACAGCACCAGCATTCTGCCGCCCACCGTTCTGGCCGTTTCGTGAAGCGAATCGATCAGCGCCCGGACGAAGCCCGCTTCCCCGTCCCTGCCTTTAATTGCCGGGAAATCCCGCGGAATAAGGACAAGCGCCTGTTCCCGATAACGAAAGGGAGACGGAAGCATCGCCGTTCTCAACCTCCCGTTCTTCTCCGCATCGGACAATCCGAGCTGTTCGGTCACATATTTGAAAGACTTGTCGATCGTCAGCGTCGCGGACGTCATAACGACGCTCGACTTCTTGTCGAAGACGCCTTCCTTCAGCAGCTCGCTCACGTCCGCAGGAGCTCCGTACACGCTGACGGAGCGATTGCGGTACTGGGAGTTCCCTTCGGCCCAATAAACGAATTCGGGCCGCCCCAGCGTCACGAAAGACTGCGCGTCGGCGCGAATGTTGGCCAAGTCCTTCAGCACGCCGCCCAGGTCGGTCAGCAAGCCCTGCATGCCGAGCTCGTCCGACTCCTCGCGGATTTCGGCCGCCAGCTTCTCCAGCGGACGTATCAAGTCGGACAGAAGCTGAATGACATTGTTGCCGTCTACGCTCAGCGCTTCCCATTGCGGAGGAAGATCCGCCGGCTTGATTCGCAGCGTGAAGGCGCCGGTCTCGTCGGCAGGGGCCCCCGTGGCAAGCATCGCGAACAGCGCCTCCATCCAGCGATCCCAGGCTTCGCGAATATCTTGAACCTTGGGCGCAAGCAGCTCCAGCTTCTCCGTCCAAGCTCCCGCACGCTCCGTTCCCATCGCAGCCACGTCTCCGATCAACTGCGGCAGCAGGCCGGTTCGAGCGTCCTTCCACATCCGCTGCAGCGGAATGAGCAGGGAGGAATAGGACGTTTTCTGACCGAGATGACTGCTCGCTACTTCCTCCAGATGATGCGCCTCGTCTACGATCAGCCGGTCGTAGGCGGGAAGCAGACGATGATCGGCTCTCATATCGGTGAACAGCAGCGCATGGTTCGTGATAATTAAATCCGCCTTGCCCGCTTCCTGGCGGGCCCTGTGGTAGAAGCAGCGCCTGAACCACGGACATGCCCGATTCAGGCAAGAGGCCGCGTCGCTGGCGACGGCCGCCCACTCCTCGCGGTTGCGCCCTCCGACGTTCAGCTCCTCCGATTCTCCCCGGGTCGTCTCTCCGAGCCATACGGTCATGCCGCCGCGAACGACCGCATCCTCCTTGCCCAAGGCATGCTCCGGAATTTGCTGCCGGCTCTCGAACTTCCGGAGACATAAATAATTGCTTCTGCCCTTGAACACCGACGCCTTGAAGGGCATCGGAAGCACCTGCTGGAGAAGCGGCAGGTCTCTTTCCCGAAGCTGCTCCTGAAGCTGGATCGTATGAGTGCTGACGACGATTTTTTTATCCTCTTTCCGTCCATAATAGAGAGCGGGAAGCAAATAGCCGAGCGACTTGCCAGTTCCCGTCCCCGCTTCTACCAGCAGATGGGAGTCTTCACGGAGCGCTTCGTGCACTTCGCGGAACATAATGTCCTGCCCCTCCCGCGGCTCGAAGCCCGGAAATCTTGTCTTTAACCGGTCGCTTACGATCGCGAGATAGCTCTCGAAATCCATGTCCGTCCATTCGTCGGAAGCTGGAGGCGCCTCCTCCTCTTCGCGAAGCGAAGCCTGCTCGTCGCTCCAATCTCCGACATTCATGGCGAACTGGCGAAAATGGTGGATCCCTTCTTCCGGAATCGGCGGCTGGGCCTCTCGCCGGGCCAGCGCGTCCGCGATCAGCCAGCCGATATCGTGCCGATCGGGATCGAACAGCGCGTTCAGGCGCTGAAGCGTAAACATCGGCAGCTTTCTCAGCTTGTCGACGCACAGCCTGAACAGCTCGGCAGTCGCCCGCGCATCGCTGTCGGCCTGATGCGGCCGGTCGTGATCAATGCCCAGCGACTGCGTCAGAGATGTCAAAGAAAAGGAAGATTGCGTCGGAAAGACGAGCCGGGCCAGATCGACCGTATCGATTACCCGACCCGCAAACGGCAAATAGCCGCTCCGATCGAGGGCGGCCTGCAGGAAATGGACGTCGAAGCCCGCGTTATGGGCAACGAGCACGACGTCCTGAAGCAGCGGAACGATATCGTTCAGCATCTCCTCCAGCGCCGGAGCGTCCGCAACGTCCGCATCGGTAATGCCGGTGAGGCGGGTAATTTCCTGCGGGATCGGTTTGGAGGGACGCACGAAGCTCGCATACGTGGAACAAACGGTTCCCGTCTCGTCAATGAACGCGAGTCCCGTTTGGATAATTTCATCTTTGTCGGACGACATGCCCGTCGTTTCAAAATCGAGCACGGCAAATTTCATTCCAGACTTCCTTTCCGTCACGCCTGCACGAGCGATTGCAGCTCCGCGCTGCCGAATTGCAGCTGAATTTGAGTATTCCCTTGAGTCACCGACTGAAGGTTGGCTTGCGGATCGTGAAAGCTGGGATCGGCATCCATAGCTTTGCGAAAATAAGTTTCCGCCCGGTCCAGATGGGCGTAGACCGCCTGAATGCATCCGAGCGCGTTATAAGCGATCGCCCGCAGCCGATTGTCTTCCGCAACGGCGGCAATCAGCTGAAAATGCCTCTGGGCTTCGCTCCAGCTTTTCAGATGCATCAAGGACATCGCCAGAAACAGCCGGGCGAACAAAAAGTCCGGGTCGTCGGCGATCGTCTGCTTCAGCTGATCGGACGCCTGCTTGAACATCTGCAGCTTAAAATAACCTTGGCCCCGGACGTAAGAAGCGAGCATTCTTTGCGGCTCGGGAACGACAAGCTCGGCTTGCTGCTGAAGATCGCGAAAGGCTCCCATCTTATCCTCGAATTGAAGCCATAACTCAATCATATCATCACTTAGCGTTTTGAGCATGTCCCATTGTTGCCGACAGACGATTTTTTCGTCTGCGGTCGCTTGCGGATAACGCAGGATGAGGTCGTCGAGCACGTCGTTCAACGTCGCAAACCATTGCTGGATCATGTTACTCCCCCTTGATCGCAAAGTGATACCGTACTGCTCATTCTGCGTTCCGCGGGGGTGTTTCATACGCCTTACAAAACGGTCGAATGCGGTTCTTCCGCCAACAATTTGACAACGCGATTGCCTTCGCCCATAATCGCCACCCGGGGGTGATGGTTGCGGGCCTCCTCGTCGGAGAACAGACCGTAATTGATGATGATCACCTGGTCGCCCGGCTGCACGAGCCTGGCTGCCGCTCCGTTCAGACAGATGACGCCGGAGCCCCTCGGGCCCGGAATGACGTAAGTCTCGAATCGGGCTCCGTTGTTGTTGTTGACGATCTGAACTTTCTCGTCGGGCAATAGATCGACGAGCTCCATCAAATCCTGATCGATCGTGACGCTGCCTACGTAATTTAAATTAGCCTCCGTCACCGTCGCGCGATGGATTTTCGCCTTCATCATTTGTCGAAACATGGTTCAACACCTGCTTCCTTGGGATTTAACAGCCGATTGTCGATCAGGCGCGTGCTTCCGAACCGGACGGCAAGGGCGATCAGGAGGAGGCCGTCGATGCTTCGCAGTGGCGTATTCTCGTCCGGCGGCAACAGATCGGGATAAGACAGCGCTTCGGCATATTCGATATCGGCCAGCGGATAACGTCCGATCTCCCGCTTTAGCAGCGCGGACAGCTCCCGAGCGGTTGCGCCTTCGGCGATCCACTCCGGCGCCTTGGCGAGCGAATGCGACAGCGACAGCGCCTGCTTGCGCTCCTCCGCGCTTAAGTAGACGTTCCTGGAGCTGAGCGCTAATCCGTCCGGCTCGCGCACGGTCGGACAGGGCACCACTTCTGTCGGTATATTCAAGTCCTGCGCCATTCTTGTTACGACGGCGACTTGCTGGGCGTCCTTCAATCCGAAATAAGCCCGGTCCGGCTGAACGATGTTCAGCAGCTTGGCGACGACCGTCGCCACTCCGTCGAAATGGCCGGGGCGGCTCGCTCCGCAAAGCCCTTCCGTGACCTCGGCGACCGTCACCGTCGTCACGCGCTTCTGCGGGTACATCTCCTGCACGGTCGGCAGGAAGACGAGATCGACGCCGCAAGAAGCGGCCAGAGCGATATCCTTTTCCTCGTCTCGCGGATATTTGTCCAAATCTTCGTTCGGGCCGAATTGAATCGGGTTCACGAAAATGCTCAGCACGGTCAAACCGTTCTCCCGCGCCGAACGGCGCAGCAGGCTGGCATGCCCTTCGTGGAGATAGCCCATCGTCGGCACAAAGCCGACGCCGTTCACGCGCTCGTCGGCGCCGGAACGTCTGAAGGCTGCGATCTTCTGCCGAAGCTCGGCGATCGTTCGAACGGTGGTCGGTTTCATGATCGGTGACCTCCATACAAGCTGCCCGTTCCGCTATTTGCGGGGGCGGCGGGCTGCTTCAGCGTAAATGCGTGCTTCTCCTCGGGAAAAGCTTTCGTTCTTACTTCTTCTACGTATGAAGCGATGGCGTCCCGGATCGTATCGCCGACGTTCGCGTAGCTTTTGACCATTTTTTTGTCGCGAATTCCCGAGCCGAACCGGATCAGATCGTGAAAAACGAGCACTTGCCCGTCGCAGCCGCGCCCCGCCCCAATACCGATCGTCGGAATGCCGACCGAGCGCGTGACCGCTGCGGCCAGTTCTTCGGGGACGAGCTCGAGCACGATGCCGAAAGCGCCCGCCTGCTCCAGCGCCTTGGCGTCTCGCAGCAGCCTCTCCGCTTCTTCGTCGTTTTTGCCCTGCACCTTGTAGCCCCCGATCTGACGAACCGACTGAGGCGTCAGCCCCAGATGGCCCAACACGGGAATGCCGGCCGACGTCAGCAGGCGAATTTCCCCGGCCAGATCGGCGCCGCCTTCGAGCTTGACCGCATGAGCGCCGCCCTCCTGCATTATTCTCGCGGCGTTGCGAAGCGTCGCCTCGGCGCCCAGCCGGTAGGTCGCGAACGGCATATCCGTCACGATCATCGTTCCCGGCGCCCCTCGCACGACCGGCCGCGTATGATGAATCATATCTTCAAGCGTGACCTGAACCGTCGTCTCGTAGCCCAGCACGACGTTGCCCAGCGAATCTCCGACGAGAATCAGATCGACCCCCGCTTCTTCCGCCAGCATCGCCGACGGGTAATCGTAAGCCGTCACCATCGCAATCGTTTTCCTCTGGTTCTTCATCTCTTTAAGCCGCGGTACGGTCAACGCCTGTTTCATGGGAGGTTCCTCCTAAGGAAGTCAGGATCTAACAGCAAAAAAACCCATTTTGCCCATGAGCAAAAAAGGGTTCCCATTCAACATAGAACGTCCTTCACGTCCTTCTGTCTCGGTCCTCTCGGCTCAGAGCAGAATCCGCCGCGAATCTTGACGGTATGAGTTACTGTTGCTGCTTTCAATCCTTTTCATACTTCCGATATTCGCAAGTGCGGTTCGCCCTCAAGGCGATACCACCTCGCACAGCGATTATAACAGAATTCCCGCAGGCCGTCTATGAGCGATATGCCACAACAGGCTCCACGCATCAAATTTCCAATGTCGCGTTGGTTCGTGCGAAATCGAGCCTGACATGATCCCTGTGAGCAATATTCGATAGCAACCTGCTTATTTCGCAAAACAATGACAAGCTGTCTCCAAG